>JBBQGJ010000201.1:0-11726 GCA_038322925.1 Mycobacteriales bacterium | reverse complement strand
GTGACGAACTAGCACGGCGCTTCGCGGCCCGCGCGGGCGCCGTCGACAATCAGGACGGCTTCGAGGGTTTCGAGCTGCTGCAACCCACCGACGAGCGCACCACCTGGGAGGTCGTCACCCGCTGGCGTGACGAGGAGTCGTTCAAGGCCTGGATGTCCTCCCCCGCCTTCGGCAAGGGTCACCGCTCCGAGGCGGAGCGGCGCGGCGAGCAGGCACCCGCCCCGGTCGGAGTCAGCAGCGAACTGTGGTCCTACCAGGTCGCGGGCGGTTCGTCTGAGGGCGGCTGACGCGGCTCCGTCACGAATACGCCTGAACGCCCAACTTGAGCGCCAGCGCCAGCCCGGCCGCACCGATCAGCATCCGGAGGATCAGCGCGGGCGCCCAGCGCACCACCGACGGGCCCATCCGCGACCCGACGAGGCAGCCGATGCCCAGCGGGATCACCGCCGACCATTGCACCGGCGCCAGGAACACGAACGCCAGCGCGGCGACGCCGTTCGCGATGCCCAGGATCACGTTCTTCGCGGCGTTGGTGCGCGGCAGCGTGGTGTGCATGGTGCGGAGCAGCAGGGCCAGCAGCAGTACGCCCGCGGCCGCGCCGAAATAGCCGCCGTAGATGGCGATGAGGAAGATCGCCCCACCCTGACCGACGAGCTGAGCGGTGCTGAGTCCGGTGTCCGGAGCAGCCTCGTCCCCGACGCTCACGGCCTTCCGCCGACGGGGCACCAGGATGGTCAGCGAGGCGAAGCCCAGCAGCAGCGGGACCAGCTTCTCGAACCCCTCGGCGGGCGTGGACAGCAACAGCGCCGCACCCACAGCGCCGCCCAGCATGGCCACCGGGGCCAGCCTTTTCAGCCGGGGCGCCTGACCCTTCAACTCCGGTCGCGACCCGAGCACCGAGCCGACGCCGGTGAACACCAGGGCCACGGTGTTGGTGACGTTCGCCGTCACCGGGGGCAGGCCGATGGCCAGCAACGCCGGATAGGTGGCCAGCGAGGCGAGGCCGGCGATGCTGCCGGACAGCCCGCCGGCGATGCCCGCCGCCACCAGGAAGGCGAACTCGGCCGGCGACACCCGGTCGATACTTCCACCCCGGGCGCGGATCGCGGCGGCGGGTGGTTCGGTCGACGGGAGGCCGGCCGCCGGCTCTTCAAGGCGCGTCGGAGATCAGGCGCTGGTCACCCGGTACACGTCGTAGACACCCTCGACGCCACGGACCATCCGCAGCAGGTGACCCAGGTGCTTGGGGTCGGCCATCTCGAAGGAGAACCGGGAGATCGCCATCCCGTCCTTGGACATCGACAGGTTCGCCGACAGGATGTTGACCTTCAGGTCGGCCAGGGTCTTGGTGATGTCGGACAGCAACCTGGCCCGGTCCAGCGCCTCCACCTGCACGGTGACCAGGAACACCGACGCCGACGTCGGGTCCCAGGAGACCGGCACCAGCCGGGCCTGGTCCGCGCGCAGCGAACCGGCATTGGTGCAGTCGATGCGATGCACCGACACCGAGCCGCCCTTGGTGATGAAGCCGAGGATCTCGTCACCGGGAACCGGGGTGCAACACCGTGCGAGCTTGACCTGGATGTCGCTGACGCCCGTCACCAGCACACCCACATCGCCGGTAGCCCGCGACCGCCTGCGGCTGACCGAAGGCGCCGAGCGCTCGGCGATGGCGGCGCCGACCTCCTCCTCGCCGCCCAGGTAGGACACCACCTTGGCCACGACAGTCGTTGCCGCGACATGGTTCTCGCCGATCGCTGCGTACAGGGCGGCGATGTCGCGGTAACCGAGGTCGTGCCCGACGGCGGCCAGCGCGTCGTGCGAGATCAACCGCTGCACCGGCAGTCCCGCCCGGCGAGCAGACTTGGCGATCGCGTCCTTGCCGAGCTCGACGGCCTCTTCCCGGCGCGATTTCGCGAAGTACTGGCGGATCTTCGTCTTCGCCCTGGACGACGCGACGAATCCCAGCCAGTCCCGGCTGGGCCCGGCGGTGGGCGCCTTGGAGGTGAAGATCTCCACGATCTGCCCGTTCGACAACGTCCGCTCCAGGGCGACCAGGCGGCCGTCGACCTTGGCGCCGATACATCGGTGCCCGACCTCGGTGTGCACCGAGTAGGCGAAGTCGACAGGCGTGGAACCCGCTGGCAGCGTGTGGATGTCGCCCTTGGGGGTGAACACGAAGATCTCACTGTGCGCCATCTCGTAGCGCAGGTTGTCCAGGAACTCGCCGGCGTCGCCGGCCTCCTTCTGCCAGTCGAGAAGCTGCCGCATCCAGGCCATATCGTCCACCGACGCGCCCGCGCCGGTGTGCGTGCCCTTCGTTTCCTTGTACCGCCAGTGCGAGGCGATGCCGTATTCCGCGGTGTGATGCATGTCGTGGGTACGGATCTGGATTTCCAGCGGTTTACCCTCTGGTCCGATCACCGTGGTGTGCAACGATTGATAGACCCCGTAACGGGGTTGGGCGATGTAGTCCTTGAACCGGCCCGGCATCGGCGCCCACAAGGCGTGCACGACACCCATTGCCGCGTAACACTCCCGGACGGTGCCGACCAGGATGCGAACCGCGACCAGATCGTGGATCTCGTCGAATTCGCGGCCGCGGACCTGCATTTTCTGATAGATCGAGTAATAGTGCTTGCCGCGCCCGACCACTTGCGCCGGGATCTTCGCTGCGCCCAGTTCGGCGTCCAACTGCTGGGTGACGGCGGCGAGATAGGTCTCCCGGGATGGCGCCCGGTCGGCGACCAGCCGGACGATCTCGTCATACCGCTTGGAATGCAGGATGGCAAACGCCAGGTCCTCCAGCTCCCACTTGACGGTGGACATACCCAGCCGGTGCGCCAGCGGCGCCAGCACGTCGAGCGTCTCCCGCGCCTTGCGCGCCTGCTTGTCCGGCGGCAGGAAGCGCATGGTGCGCATGTTGTGCAACCGGTCCGCCAACTTGATCACCAGCACCCGCGGGTCCTGGGCCATGGCGATGATCATCTTGCGGATGGTCTCGGCCTCGGTGGCGTCACCGAACCGCACCTTGTCCAGCTTGGTGACCCCGTCGACCAGGTGCGCGACCTCGTCACCGAACTTCTCGGTGACTTCCTTGAGGGTCAGCGTGGTGTCCTCGACGGTGTCGTGCAGCAGGGCAGCGACCAGCGTGGTGGTGTCCATCCCCAGCTCGGCCAGGATGGTCGCCACCGACAGCGGGTGGGTGATGTACGGGTCCCCGGACTTGCGGACCTGACCGGTGTGCGCCTTCTCCGCGACCTCGTAGGCGGTCTGGATGAGCCGCAGGTCGGCCTTCGGGTGGATCTTGCGGTGCACTCCGAACAACGGCTCGAGCACGGTCCGGTTCGACGCTGCACCGGTGCGCTGGCCGCTCATCCGGCGGGTGATGCGGGCCCGGACGCGGCGGCTGGCCGACACCGCGGCGTTGGATTCCGACGGTTCCGGTTCGGCGACGGGATCGACCAGCAGCGACTGGGTCGCGGGCGAGTCCACCCTGTCCTCCGGCTCGCGTTCGACCTGCACCGCGAGGTCCTGCAGTTCCCGGTTCCGCCCCGGTGACGATGGTGACGGCAGCGGCGTCGAGGCGGGAGGCTGCGCCGGGGAAGCGGATGCAGACTCTGCCGACGGCGGCACCACCCTGGGCGCAGCAGCGGGGTCGGCTGCCGGTGCGGTGGATGCCAGCGCGGCTGAGGCTGAGGCTGGAGCGATCGTCACGGCCGCGGGCGTGGTTATCGTCGCAGCGTCGGCGTGTCGGGGAACATCGCCTCCGTCGGGCGGACCCTCGTGAGACATCACCAGATCCGGCGGTTCGTCTGTCGGCAGGCGCGCATGTCCCACCCGACCTGCGACGTCAGGGCTCATGAACACCTCCTCGTCAGGGTGATCTGCCCACCTTCAGCGACTCGGGTCAACAGTGCGGGAACAGCTTTCGCACAGCGTCGAACAGGGTTCACCGCTGGTTCGAGCATAACGCCGCAGCTGGCAGGGACCTTCCGCAGGCGGATGCGGCGTCACGCCGCGACCGGCCTGTCCCCCGCCACCGGCGGGCTATTCCAGCAGCCCGCGGCGCATCCCCTCCGCCACGGCGGCGGCCCGGTCGGAGACGCCGAGCTTCTCGTAGAGCCGCTGGGTGTGGGTCTTCACCGTGCTCGCCCCGATGAACAACTCGCGGGCGACCTGCGGGATGCTCAGCCCGCGGGCGAACGCCTGCAGCACCTGGTTCTCCCGCTCGCTGAGCACCGGGCCGGCGGGTTGGGCGCGCAGCCTGATCTCCCCGGCGAGCGCACCTGCCAGCTCGGCGGGAACCACCGTCTTCCCGGCCGCGACGGAGAGCACCGCGTCGACGATCTGCGAGCGCCGGGCGTCCTTGCCCAGGTAGCCGGCCGCGCCCTCCTGCAACGCCTGGAACACGATTGCGCTGTCCGTGATCGCGGACAGCAGCAGCACCCTGGTCGTCAGGCCATCGCGAGTGACGGCGTGCACCACCTGCAGCCCGTCCAGATCGGGCATCTGGTAGTCGACCAGCGCCACGTCCGGATGCAGGCTCTCGATCAGCACGAGTGCCTCCCGCCCGGTATCCGCCTGGCCGACCACGGTGATCAAGCCGCTGTTCAGCAGCCCCCTGGTGACCCCGTCACGAAAGAACGGGTGATCGTCGGCAACAACCGCAGTCACCTTCTTGTCGGAGGTCCGCACCCGCCGAGAATACGGCCGTGTGGCGTTGGACACTCCATGCCCAGCGAAGTGTTCCCTGGCGAGGCTGTCGCGGCCTTCGATGCGGTCACGACACCGGATCCGGCGGCCATGATCACCGAGTCAGGCCGTTTGAGGTCGTGGGACGACACGAGAAGGCCGGAACCGTTGATCAACCGGCTCACGCGACAGCGATCGCGCACCCTGCCGCGGACCGGCCGACGTGACAGGGTGCGGCCATGTCGATCGTTGTTCCGGACTCCGCTCGGCTCGGTCCCGAGATGATGCCGATCGTGGTGGCCCATGCCGAGCGCGGCATCACCCTGCAACAAGCGCTGCGCGCCGTCCTCGTGCTGTTCGTGGCCGCGACGGTGATCTGGCTGCCGCCGGCGGTCGGTGCCGGAGTGTGCGCGCTGATCGCCGCCGGCTACCTGGTCGCAGCCATCGGCCTGACGTGGTGGCTGGGGGGCCGCGGTGCCGCGGCGGTCCGCTGGGGCTGGCTGGGGCTGTATGTCGACCTCGCGGTGCTGTGTGCGGTCAGCCTGATCGCGGGCCTGTCGGCGGGCCAGAGCTGGACGTCCTACGTGCTGCTGGGCGGGTTCTTCCTGCTGCCGGTGCTGGCGGCCACCCAGTTGCGCTGGCGGGTGTGCGTGGGCGTGGTGGTGCCGACCGTTGCGGTGTACCTCCTGGACGGCGTGCTCACCAGGCAGGGCGACGACGAGCCGTGGGCGTCGGTGATCCTGCGGACGCTGGCGCTGGTCGGGGTGGGGGTCGCGGCGACCGGGCTGTCCCGGATCCAGCGCTCCAGGGTGGCGGCGATCGCGGGCTTGGTCGCGGACAGGAACCAGCTGCTGACCGAGCTGATGACCGTCACCGATACCGAGCGCCGCCGGCTGGCCGAGGACCTGCACGACAACGCGTTGCAGTACGTGCTGGCCGCCCGCTTCGACGCGGAGGACGCCAGGGAGACGGCTGAACCGGCCGCGTTCGACCGCCTCGACCAGGCGCTGACACAGTCCGCACAGCTGCTCCGGACGACCGTCTCCGAACTGCATCCCGCGGTCCTGGAGCAATCGGGCCTGGCCGCAGCGGTGTCGGGGCTGGCTCGGACCGCGGCCGATCGGGGCAAGCTGGAATTCGACCTGGATGTGACCGACTGGCCCGCGTCCGCCCGCACCCGGGCCGACCTGTTGCTGTTCGGCACCGCACGCGAACTGCTGGCCAACGTCGTCCGGCACGCCGGCGCAGATCGGCTACGAGTCGAGCTGAGCCTGCTCTCCGGCCGGGCGGAGCTGGTCGTCACCGACGACGGGGTCGGCGCCGACCCGGCGACCGTCGCCGGCCGGCTCGCCGAGGGGCATATCGGGCTGAATTCGCAGCGGGTCCGCATCGAGGCTGCCGGTGGCAGCTTCACGCTGCGGGCTCCGCCGGCGGGTGGCACGGTCGTCGCGGTCAGCGTGCCGGTGCCGGCGACCGTCCGCGAACCGGCCGTCACCACGTAGAACACCCAGCTGCGCGCGGGTCGGGGGTCTAGCATTCCGCAGTGCTGGCCCTGCTGGCGCTGGCGCTGCGGGGCCGGCACTGCGGGAACTCCCCATTCCGAACACCGAAGGGAAACACATGAGCGCGAACGTGTATGGCGTCACCGAGATCGTCGGGACCTCATCGGAGGGCGTCGACGACGCGATCCGGACCGGCATTTCCCGGGCTTCGAACACGTTGCGCGGCTTGGACTGGTTCGAGGTGACGGAAGTTCGCGGGCACATCCAGGACGGCCAGGTCGCGCACTTCCAGGTGGGCCTGAAGGTCGGCTTCCGAATGGACGCCTGACCGAATTCCGACGCGGGCGAGTACGGACGCAGCGGGTGCAGTGATCGCCCCACAGCAGGTCCGTGCCGGCCGTTGAGTCTGCCCCGGCAATGGCGTATACCTTGCTGAATCGTCGCATTTCGGACAAAGATGATTGAGTGCAAAGGGGCCCCGTCGCCGTGCCCATCTTCATGATCGAACGTCGCTATGGCGAGGTCTTCACTCCGGACGCGGATGGCGCTCGCGAGATCAACTTCATCAATGGCGACGAGAATGTCCGCTGGCTGTTTTCGTTCCTGGCCGCCGACAAACGCAAGACCTACTGCCTGTACGAGGCGGAGTCCGCCGAGGCGATCAGGAGCGCCGCCCGCCGGGCCGGGTTGCCGGCCGATGTGATCGTCGAGGTGTCCGACCGGGTCCTTCCCGACGGATCACTGAACCCCGTGGGGAGTTGACTCCCCTGCCCCGCCGGAGATCGGGGCGGGGTCGAGCAGGCCATGGGCGGCCGCGTACATCGCCGCCTGCGTGCGATTGGCCGCGCCGGTCTTCATCAGGATGTTCCGAACATGATTCGCGGCGGTGTTTTCGCTGATCACCAGCACGCGGGCGATGCGCCGGTTGCTCAGGCCGCTGCCGAGAAGGCGCAGCACCTCGTCCTCCCGCGCAGTCAACCCGGATGGTTGCGTGAGACGTCGTGCCGCAGTCTGCTGGGTGCGGGTGGAAATGGACTGCGGCATCTGGTCGGCCGCGTCCAGCTGGCGGCGCACCCGGACCAGCGAGTGCTGGGCGCACAACGCCTTGGCACGCTCCGCCAGTTCGGCGGCCCGGGACGAGCTCTCCCCGGCTCGGCGCAGGTGCGTGACGGTGGCTGTCAGGGTGGACGCGATGTGCAACGGCGACTCCATCCGGGCGTCCATCTCCAGCGCGGCCGCGAATCGGTCCGGCGCCGTGTCGATCTCCAGGAGCGATTCCAGCGAACCCAGCTGACGGTCGGCGCTGCCCATCACCGCCAGGAACTCGCCGCCGATGAGGTTCAGCCCCGCGTACTCGGCGGCGAGCGGGTGAAGCTGTTGCGCGACATCCACATCGTCCAGCCAGACCGCGGCGTCGCACAGGAAGGACATCACCGCCGGCCAGGTAGAGGAAATCTGTAGCCGCCCGAGGTCGCGATCCACGAGGAAATGCAGTGTGCGGCGCGCAGGTTCACGCAGACCCAGTTCGCAATAGAGCGCCAGTAGCCCCGGCGCCCACACGGTCCCCGGGTCCTCCTCACCGCTCACCAGTCCGCGGACCTGATCCAGCCGGCCGGTTTCCCGGCGGATCATGAAAGTCTGCAGGCCCACGGGGCCGTCGGTTTCCCGATTCGGCCCGAAGGCGCGGCCGATCTCTTCCGCTTCCGCGAGGACGCGCTGTGCGGCCGCGAAATCCGCACGCAGGAAGTGCCGACCGAAGGTCAGGCAGGATTCCACCCACGCCCAGAACGGCTGGCCTGTCGCCCGGGCCGTGCGGGCCATGTCCTCGTGCGCGTCGGCCAGGCCGACCGGGTCACCCCGGACGTAGGCGATCGCGGCGCGGTAGTACGACGCCGGACCCAGATGCCGCAGGTCGCCGACCTGCGCGGAGAGCCGGCTCAATTCGGTCGCTCTGGCCAGCTTGTCCTCGATGTTGGCGGGGGTCAGTCCGTCGTCGTGCATGCCGGTCTGCAGAGCAGCGGCAAGGAGCTTGTCATCACCGCTGCGCCGAGCCAGCTCGACGGCCCGAGCGCCCAAGGCGACGGATCGCTCGGAACCGCTGAACGCGTGCGCGCGGCCGAGCGCCGCGATGCCCTTGATGGCCAGCGGGTGCAGCGGATCCAAGTCGACGCAGGCAAGGGCCTTGGTCAGCATCTCGATGGACCGCTGACCCGGCTGCGCGCTGCGCCACGATGCAGTTTCGAAGCCGATCGCCGCGCGCAAGAGTGTGGTCCCGGTGGCCGTGATCGCGACCAGCTCGTTGAGCTCCCGTGCCCGGGCGAATCTGGAGGCGCGCATGTGACTGCGGGCCGCCTTCAGCCGGAGTTCGTCGCGCAGGTTCGCCTCGCCGGCCACGGTCGCCGCGCGTTCGAACAGCCGGGCGGCTTCGTGATGGGCGAGCCCGTCCTCGGCCGCTTCGCCGGCCAGCGACAGGTAGTAGACGGCCTTGTCGGCCTGGCCCAGGGCTTGCGCATTGGCGTAGTGATGCGCAAGACGCTGCACCCGCAGATCCACTGCAGGGAAATGCTCCTCGAGAACTCTTGCTACAGAAAGGTTCTCGCAGGCACGCTGGTATTCGGTCATCAGGTCGAGCACGGCCTGCCTGGCCAGGCCGTGCGGGAATCGGAAGACCCCGTCCGATCCACGGGCGGCTTCCAGCAGCCCGACGGCGGTGGCCGCCTCGAGCCCTGCGTACACCGACGCTGCTGCATCGGTATCCGGGCGCGACTGGCGGGCCGTGGCGGTCAGTACGGCCACGGAGAATTCCTCGCCGATCACGGCCGCCGTTTCGACCGTGCTCCGGTGCGTTGGCGGTAGCCCGGAAAGCCGATGTCGCACCGTTTCCAGGACCGATTCCGGTGCCCGCAGGTCGACGTCGGCAAGCGCGGTGAGGCCGCCGCGGGCCGCAAGTTCGCGCCACACCTCCCGGAGCAGAAACGGGTTCCCCCCGGTCTGATCGCGCAGCATCGCCGCGGGTCCGCGGGCCCTGCGAGCGGCCACGTTGGCCTCCCGCGCGAGGAAGTCGGTGATCTCCTCGGTGGTCAGTCCCTCCAGGTCGAGCCGGCGAACACCGTCCAGCCGGTACAGCTGGGCGACCGTGCTGACCATGTCGGCGGATCGATCCGGGGGCGTGGTCCGCTGTGTCGCGAGCACGAGGATGCGCGCCTCCGCCGTCTGCGCGACCAGGAACTTGAGGAATTGCAGAGCGGTCTCGCCTGCCCAGTGCAGGTCCTCGAGCACCAGCACCAGCGGTCGGACCCGTGCGGCGGCCAGGAATGCGTCGGTGCTGGCCCGGAACAACTGCGGGGTGTACTGGCGTTCCGGGAGCGGCTCGGCGGAGCGGTGCGCACCGGCGATCGTCCGTATCCGCTCCAGCTGGCCGTCCAGGCTCTCCCCCGCTGCATCGATCGTGAGCTGCCCGGACACCACCGCCGAGAGCAGCGATGCGATCGGCTCCACGAACGGTTGGTAGGGCGCGCCCATACTGGACGCGCAGGTTCCGACCAGTACGCCGGCCTGCTGGCGATGCAGATCGGTGGCGATTTCCGCGATGATGCGGGACTTGCCGACACCGGCATCGCCGCCAACGAAGACGACCTGGCGCGCGCCCTGGACGGCAAGGTCCCAGGCATCTGCCAGCGCGGCCAGTTCTCGGGCGCGGCCGACGAAGGTGGACCGATTCGTCGCGCCCCAGCGAGCCGGAAGCGGCGGCGAGGTCCATTCGGCCATCGCTCTGACGCTACTCGGGCCGGCCTGGCCGGTCGATGGTCAGAATTGGCTATCGGAGCGGATGTGCCAATACAGCCATTGTTGGTCATGCCCGGGGCTGATCCTGCCACCAATCTGTCAGCGGATGACATCTCGCCCGGGCCCCCGTTCCGACGTCATTCGACCCCATGGACCGGCTACCCGGCGGGTCCTTCTCTCCAGAACGGGAGGGTCGCATGCGCCCGCAGATTCGCACCAAGATTCATGCCCTGAGTCGTCCCCGGATCGGCACAGCATTGGTACTTGCCGTGACGGCATCGATGTTGATGCCGGCCGCCGGGATGGCGCAGGCCGGGTCCGCCGAGGTCACCGGCGGCCGCCACGGACCGCCGCAATCGAATGCCGTTGTCGACTGGAACGCCACCGCCACCGCGGCGGCCGTCACCGCTGGTCTGTCACCGGATCTCGATCCGCTCGCGGAATCCCGGCTGTACGCCATCACCGCGGTCGCGGTGCACGACGCACTGAACGCCATCGACCGGCGGTACCGTCCCTACCTGCCGGGAGACCGGCACGCCCGCCGCGGCGCCTCACCGGAAGCCGCGGTGGCGACCGCTGCCCATGACGTCCTCGTGCCGGGCCTGGACGCGCTGCGACCCGAACTCCGCGACCAGCAGGCGGTGACCGACGCCATCGCCTCGGTCGAGGCGGCGTACACCGCTTCCCTCGGGGCGATCCCGGACGGCCCGGCCAAGCGCAGCGGTGTTGACGTGGGTCAGGATGCGGCCAAGGCGATCCGGGACGTACGAGAGACCGACCATTCCAGCGAGGTTGTCGTCTTCGATTCCGAATACCCGGAGGGCACTCAGCCCGGCCAATGGCGATTCACTCCCGACCGCCCGTTTGCCTTTGCGCCGAAATGGGGTTCGGTGACGCCTTTCGTCCTGAGGAACAACCAGCAGTTCGCGCCCAGCGGGCCGTACCCGTTGACCAGCCCGAAATATGCGGCCGACCTCAACGAAATCAAGCGGCTCGGCGGGGACGCCCACACCAGCAGCCGAACCGCGGAGCAGACCGAGATCGCCTTGTTCTGGGTGGGTAGCTCGCCCTATCAGTGGAACAACATCGCCCGGAACCTGGCCACCGACCGCCATCTCAACCTGTGGGAAAGCGCCCGGTTGTTCGGGCTACTGGGGATGGCGATGGCCGACGGATACACCAGCAGTTTCGCCACCAAGTTCACCGTGAAGTTCTGGCGCCCGGTGACCGCGATCCGACTGGCCGACACCGACGGAAACCCTGCAACCAGCGCGGATCCGACTTGGAACCCGTTGGTGACGACACCGCCGATTCCCGACTACGACTCGGCACACGCCGTCGAGGGCAGCGCGGCGGCGGCCGTCTTCACCCGATTCTTCGGCAAGGACAACGTGCGCTTCTCGGTCTGCAGTCTAACCCTTCCCGATCCGCAGAACCGTTGCGGCGGAAGCACACCGCTGCTGCGCCACTTCTCCGGATTCGCGCAGGCGGCTGCGGAGAACGGGGAGTCGCGGATCCTCGTCGGGTTCCATTTCCGCAAGGCCGTGTCCGACGGGCTCGGCCGGGGTATCAAGATCGGCAAGCGGGCAGCCTCGCTGTTCTTGAGGCCCGCTCACTGACAGCGGTTCTCCACCGGGCAGGGTGGGTCCGCCCGTGGGGGGTTTGGGAGTCGGAGCCCCGGGGGCCGGGGGGGGGCCGGCGCAGCCCACCCGGGCCGGGCCGCGCACGCCCAGAGCCTGGCGC
>JBBQGJ010000200.1:0-11736 GCA_038322925.1 Mycobacteriales bacterium | reverse complement strand
CAGCGCACCGATCATGTAGGGCAGCAGCCGCTTGTCCTGTTTGCGCTGCATCTGGAACGCCTGCCAGATTTGGCCTCGGCGTTCCTTCTTGGCGGCCCTCGCGGCTACCTTGGCTGCCTTCTTCTCCTCATTGGAGGGGGCGTCAGCGCCCGCATTCTTGGCCATGTCGTCAGGATAGTGCGCGTCACCACCCCGGGCGGACCGGCGACGCCCGCACGGCATCCCGACGACAAAGGCCGGGCGCAGCCACCCGGAGGAGGCGCACCCGGTCCGACGCGTTGTCGATCTCAGACCCGGTGGGACGCCGCGGAGACCCAGTCGCGATCGAGGTCATGCGGTGGCGCTCATCGCCCGTTGACGTGCATCACGGGCCTGCGCGCCCTGCCGGTACAGCGTCCCGGCGCGGTACGACGATCGGACCAGCGGACCGGACATCACACCGGCGAATCCGACGGCCTCCGCCTCCTGGCGTAGCTCGACGAACTCCTCGGGCTTCACCCACCGCTCGACCGGATGATGCCGGGGAGTGGGGCGCAGGTACTGGGTGATCGTGACCAGGTCGCAGCCCGCGGATTGCATGTCCGTCAACGCCTGCGAGACCTCTTCCCGCGTCTCACCCATCCCCAGGATCAGGTTGGACTTGGTGACCATGCCCGCCGCTCTGCCCTGCGCGATCACGTCGAGCGACCGTTCGTAGGTGAAGGCGGGCCGGATCCGCCGGAAGATCCGCGGCACAGTCTCCAGATTGTGCGCGAACACCTCCGGCGCCGCCGCGAAGACCTGCCCCAGCAACTCAGGGTGGCCCGAGAAGTCCGGCGTCAAGATCTCGACCCCGGTCTCCGGTGCTCGCGCATGAACCTGCCGGATTGTCTCGGCGTACAGCCAGGCACCCTCGTCCGGCAGATCGTCGCGCGTCACCCCGGTGATGGTCGCGTACCGCAGGTTCATCTTGTGGATGGACTCGGCCACCCGGCGGGGCTCGTCGCGGTCGAGCTCGCCGGGCTTGCCGGTGTCGATCAGGCAGAAGTCGCAGCGGCGAGTGCACTGGTCACCGCCGATGAGGAACGTCGCCTCGCGGTCCTCCCAGCATTCGAAGATGTTGGGACAGCCGGCTTCCTGACAGACGGTGTGCAAACCCTCGGTTTTCACCAGGTTCTGCAGGTTCTGGTACTCCGGACCAGTCCTCAGCCGGGTCTTGATCCATTCCGGCTTCTTCTCGATCGGCACGGCCGCATTCCGCACCTCCAAACGGAGCAGCTTGCGGCCCTCTGCGGCCAGGGTCACGAGGCGCCACCCACCGTGTTCTTTGCCGAATCAGCGGCGTCCTCGACCTTCTTCACGGCGTCGGCAGCATCCGCGGCGGCGTCCTTCGCGGCGTCCGCGGCGTCCGAGGCCTTGTCCTCGGCGTCGTCGGCGAGGTCGGAGGTCTTGTCCTTGGCGGTGTCGGCGAGGTCCGAGGTCTTCTCCTCGGCGGTGTCGGCGAGGTCAGCGGCCTTGTCCCTCGCCGTGTCCGCGGCGTCCTTCGCGCTGTCCGCGGCGTCCGATGCCTTCTCCTTGACGGTGTCTGCCAGATCCGCGGCCTTGTCCTTGGCGGTGTCGGCCAGATCGGAGGCCTTGTCCTTCGCGGCGGCGGCAGCATCCTTCACCGAGTCGGACAGCTTCCCCGCGGAGGCCGAGATCTTGTCGGCGGCCGATTGACTGTTGACCGGAACGGTGGGAGCGGGCTGGTTGTCCGGAATCGCCGCCTGATCGGTGCGCAACTTCTTGAAGATCACCGCTCCGGCCGCGGCGATCACCGCGAAGATCAGCAGGTTGCGGATCGGGTGGCCCTTCTTGCCCGAGGTCTTGTCGGCCTTGCGGGCGGCCTTCGCTGCCTGGTCCGCCGCCTGACTGGCCTTCAGCGCGCCTGCGGCGGCCTTCGCGCTGACCAGTGCCGCGGCGTGGGTCGCCGAGCCCTGCGCCTTCTCGGCGAGCGTGGCACCGGTGCTGGCCAGCTTCTGGCCGGCCTGCTTCTCGGACTTCTTGGCCTGCCGTGCTGCCCGGTCGGCGGCCTTCCGAGCGGACTTCTGCGCTCGGCGGCCGAGCCGCTTTGCCTGGTCCTCGAGGGAATCCTCGACCTTCTCGACATATGGCGCGGCGGCGTGCGCCGCTTCGCTGGCCAGGGACACCGCCTTGCTCGCCGCGTCGCTGGTCACGTCGGCCACCTTGTCGACGACCTTGTCGGCGATCTCTGATGCCTTCACCGCCAGATCGTGCGCGGCGGCCCTTGGCTTGGTCGGCGTGCTCATGTGCTGCTCCTCATCGTTGCGAGTGGTGCGAGTGGTGCTGCCGGCCCCGCCGCTGGTGGCGGACGCACCGTTCAGGTTCCCGATCACCCCGGGTGACCAAACACGTCACCCGCCTCCGGCAATCATTGTTTCATCCTGCCGTGTGGCGCGCCCGGGCGTTCATCGGGGCCGAATCCGGCCGGCCGCCGTGTCGTGCCGGTCCGGTGCGATGGGGTGATCACCGAGCTCCGACGGCCGGATCTAGGTGCCAGGCGACGCCCTGCGACGGAAGCTGCCGATCCGCCGGTGCCGCCGTACTCACTCCCAGGTTCACCGTCAGCTGTCCGTCGAGCCCGTCACGCAGGTGCTCCACCACCACCGGCAACGCCTCGGCGACCCGCACTCGACGCCCGAGTTCCACCGACAGCGAGGTCACGCCGGCGTCGGTGATGCCACACGGGACGATGCGGTCGAACGCGGTCAGGTCGGGATCGCAGTTCAGCGCGAATCCGTGCATCGTCACGCTCTTGGCGATCCGCACCCCGATCGCGGCGACCTTTCGCTCGGGCCTGCCGTGTGCTGAGGGCAGCCAGACGCCGCTTCGTCCGGCGACCCGCTGGGTCCGAAGGCCGAGGTCCAGACACGACGCCATCAACACCTCTTCGAGCAGCCGCACGTAGCCGACGACATCGACCGGTGCTGCCAACTTGACGATGGGGTAGCCGACCAACTGTCCGGGACCGTGCCAGGTGATCCGGCCGCCGCGATCCACGTCGACGACGGGCGTGCCGTCGGTCGGCCTATCTTCGGGCTGAGTGCGTTTGCCGGCGGTGTAGACGGCGGGGTGCTCGAGCACCAGCACGGTGTCGGGCCCGTATCCGTCGACTCGGGCCTGCGCGAGTTCGCGCTGTCTGTCCCATGCCGCGACATAGTCGACCAGGCCCGCCTCTTCGAAGATCAACGGCGTGCTGTTCCGGCGCATGCGCACGACCGTACGCCGGTGCGCCGACAGCGATAGCGAGAAGCGCCTCCGGCAGTCAGGCGTCAAGGCCGCGCCCGCGGGCCTGTGGATAACTCGAACCCGAATCCGGGCGATCGTTCTATGGTGCACGCCATGGCGAACCGGATGGGGCCCTATCAAGTCACCGAGGACCGGCCGGGACACCGGTCAGCGGCAGTGCAGACGTGGCACGCGCAGGACGTGCGGTCCGGGCACGACGTGGCGCTGTCCGTGGTGGCGAACGTCCCGGCCGACGTGACTTACCGGATGGTGGAGCTCTCGGCCACCGTGCGGCATCCGCACCTGTTGCCGGTCCTGGACGTCATCGTGGAAGGCTCGCGGGTAGGGGTTGTCAGCTCGTGGCCCTCCGCCGGGCGGCTTTCCGACCTGCTGGAGCGCAGGGGTCCGCTCTCCGTGGGGGAGACATTGACGGTGCTCCGGCCGCTGGCCGCGGCGCTGGCCGCAATTCATCGGCACGGCCTGCTGCACGGCAACCTCGGCGCCGCGGTCGTGGGGTTCGATCGGTCCGGGCGCCCGCTGCTCGGTGGTTTGGCGGCCGGCCTGATCGCTGCGCATGCGGAGATCGACGGTCCCGCGCAGGACGCAGCCGATCTCGCGCCGGAAGTCGCCAGGGGTGCCGCTCTGTCGGTCGCCGCTGACGTGTTCTCGCTGGGATCCGTGGCACTGCTCTGCCTGACGGGCCGGAGTGCGTGGCCGGCCGACGATGCGGCGGACGTGCTGGTGCAGTCGGTCGGCGGTGTCTGGCCCGATCTGCCTGACACCGTGGCCCCGCCGCGGTTGGTGGCGCTGGTCCGGCGGATGCTCGCGTCGGATCCCGGGACGCGTCCGGACGCACCTGGTGTCCTGGCGAACCTTCAGCTTTCCGGGGGCGCGGTGCCGGTGGATCTGGCGCTGGACGGGCCACCTGGCGGTGCTACGTCGGACGCCGCAGCCACGGTGTTGTCGGGGCTTCCGGCGGTGGTGCTCGGTCCCGCGTCGCCCGACGAACCCGGGGCCGACGACGGAGCAGATCTCACGCCGCCCGCGCAGTGGGGATCCGCGGGACGTGCTGCCGAAGTGCGCACCGGGCCGCCTATTGTTCGCCGTCGGCCGAACGCGCCGGGTCCGCCCGCGGCAGGATCCGAGGACGCATCGTCCGGGGCTGGGTCGTCAGGGGCCCGCCGGCGACACGGTCGTCAGCAGCAACGGCGGACACCACGGCAGAGTTCGGGGACCACCGCGCCGCGCCGTCCCGCGTTGTCGGGATCGCGGCGGGTTGCCGTGCTCGGGCTGGCGGCTGCGTTGGCGGTGGTTCTTGGTGTGATCGCGATGCAGGCACGGTCGTCGCCACCGGCCGAATCGCCACCGGCCGAATCGCTGGCGGCCGAATCGGCGGGCGCCGGGTCTCGGGCCGATGCGGCCGACTGGTTGGCCGTCGTCACGGAGCTCGACGTGGCCCGCGCACAAGCGCTCTCGGCCGCTGATCCGGCCCTGCTCGACCGTGTCTATACGGCCTCTTCGGCGCAAGGTGCGGCGGATACTGCCGTGGTCACCGACCTTGCGGCGAAAGGCCTTCGGGTGCAGGACGGAACTCATCACATCGTCAGCGCCACCGTCGAGGCAGTCGCGGCAGGCTCCGTCGCTTCCAGCCCGCCGGCAACCGGTCCGGGAACCAGCCCGGCCACCGACAGTCCCGCCGGAGCTGGGGTTTCGACGGTGCGCGTCGCGGTGGTGGACGCGATGCCGGCGCACCTGATCGTGGACACGGCGGGCAATCCCGTGGGACAGACCCCCGCACGCTCCGAGGAACGCCGAATCCTCGTGCTGGAGTCGACGACTCGGGGCTACCGGATCAATTCCATCCTCGCCGGGTGAGCCGGGCCGCCCTGTTGATGCTCGCGAGCCTGGCGATCCGGTACCCGAACTCGGGTGTCCGTCGGTCTGACGGGCGCGTTGATCCCGAGGGTTGTCGGACCCGACTCCTACCGTGAGGGCATGCGGCTGCTGCACACCTCCGACTGGCACCTCGGTCGGACGTTCCACGGGCAGAGCCTGCTGGCCGACCAGGAGCAGGTGCTGGGTGCGCTGGCCGACCTTGCGGCCGAACGTGCCGTCGATGCGGTGCTCATCTCCGGTGACCTGTACGACCGCGCGGTGCCGTCGCCGGAGACCGTGCAGACCGCGACCCGGATCTTGCGACGGATCCGGGATGCCGGGATCGTCATCGTCGCGATCTCCGGCAATCATGATTCGGCGCCCAGGCTGGGCGCCTTTTCTGACTTCCTGGCCGCCGGTGGGCTGCACCTGCGGACATCGCTGGACCGGATCGCGGAGCCGGTGCTGCTGTTCGACGGGGCCGGACCGGTGGCTCTCTACCCGCTGCCCTACCTGGAGCCGGACCTGGCCCGCGCCGCGTGGGGGCTGCCCGCGCCGGCCGATCATCAGCGGGTGTTGGCCGCCGCCATGCACCGGGTTCGGGCGGATCTGGCCACCCGGCCGGCCGGCACCCGATCGGTGGTGTTGGCGCATGCCTTCGTGGTCGGCGCGGTCCCCGGGGGATCGGAAAGGTCCATCGCCGTCGGTGGCGTCGAGTCCGTGACGGCCGAGGTTTTCGACGGCGTCGACTATGTGGCGCTGGGGCACCTGCACGGTGCGCAGGTGCTGAGCGAGCGGGTGCGGTATTCGGGGTCACCGATGCCGTACGCGTTTTCCGAGGCCGGGCATCGCAAGTGCGCATGGCTCATCGAGATCGACGCATCAGGGGCGGTGGTTGGTGAGCGGTTGGCCCTTCCAGTCATCCGTCGACTCGCCACGGTGCGCGGCCGACTGGCCGATATTCTGTGTCTGACAACAGGTTTCGCCGAAACGTACTTGTCGGTGGAGCTCACCGATCCGGTGCGGCCACTGGACGCCATGCGTCGGCTGCGGGAGATGCACCCGCACACCCTGGTGGTGCAATGGCTGCCCGACGATCGCAGCACCCCGATGGTCGCGGATCCGCTCCCGGTCGGGCACACCTGCAGCGACCTCGACGTCCTGCTCGATTTCGTCGCCACCACCCGAGGCGCTCCGGCGTCCACCGGCGAGCGGATGCTGCTGGACGCCGCGGTGACCGCCCGCAGGATCACCGAGGCCGCCGGATGAAACTGCACCGGCTCGAAGTGCGGGCGTTCGGCCCGTTCGCGGACGAGGTGGTCGTCGATCTTGATGCACTCGGGTCCGACGGGTTGTTCCTCCTGCACGGCGACACCGGGGCGGGTAAGACCACCCTGCTCGACGCCGTCGCTTTCGCGCTGTACGGACGGGTTCCCGGCGCCCGCAACGAGGCCAAGCGGCTGCGCTGTGACCGCGCCGCTCCCGCCACCCGCACCCAGGTGCGGCTGGAGGTGACGATCGCCGGCCACCGCCTGGAACTCACCCGCAATCCCGAGTACCAGCGGGCCAAGGCGCGCGGCGTCGGGTTCACCGTGGAGAAGGCGAGGGTGGTCCTGCGATGGATCGGCGCCGCACCATCAGGGCGCAGCGAGGACGGACTGACCCGCGCGGACGAGGTCGGTGAGGTCGTCGGCGAGCTACTGGGGATGTCCGCGGACCAGTTCTTCCAGGTCGTGCTGCTGCCCCAGGGAGATTTCGCCAGGTTCCTGCGCGCCGACACCGCCGAGCGGGGTGTGTTGCTCGAGCGGCTGTTCGACACCCGGAGGTTCGGAACCGTCGAGGAATGGTTCGCCGTTGCCCGGCGGGATGCCGGCAACCGGCTTCGAGAGGCCGACGCGGACGTCGACCGCTTCGTTGCCAGGGTCGCCGAGGCCGCCCGGGTACCGACGCCTGACCTGCTCGAGACCGCGTGGATCGTGGACCTCCGGGACCGGCTGGCCGATCTCGCGGACCTCGCGGCGGAGCGCGCGGCAGTGTCCCGTCGAGGTGCCGAGAAGCTGGCGGCCGAGCTGCGCGGGGTCCAGGATCGCCAGGACCGGGTGCAGCGGCTTCGAGACGTGCGCGCCAGGCTCGCGGCGCTCGATGCACGATCCGACGAGCTCGACCGGTTCCGTGCCCAGATCGAACGGCATCGGCGCACGTCACGGGTCACTGTCACGCACGCGGCGCTGGTGGCGGCGCAGCGGGACGATCGGTCGCGCCGGGACGCCCACGCCCGCGCGGCCGCGGAGCTCCGCGGGCTGGTCGCGACCCCGTCCGGGTCCGCGCCGGGTCAGGCTGCCGCGCCGGCGGACCTCTTGTCCGATGACCTGTCTGACCTGGCACTGTGGACTCCCGCGCGCGCCAAGGAGGCGGCAGCCGCGGATCGCGACCTCGCCGGGGCGCTGGCCGAGTTCGACGCGCACGCCGCCGAGCACGAACGCGACAACGCGGCTCTCGCGGCCGCGCGCCGGCGGCACCACCAGGCCGAGGTCGGCGCGGTCGACGTCGAACAGCGATTGGCCGCCCTGCCGGCGCTGATCAACGACCTCGCCGAGCGGGTGAACCACGCCAGGTCGGCAAGGGACCGGCTCCCGTCCGCGGCTGCCGCGGTGACCGCCGCGAAGCACGTGCTGCTGGCCGCCCAGGCGTTGCCTGCCCTGCTGGCCGAGCAGCATGACGCGATCGTCCGAGCGACCGCCGCCGTCGACGGCCACCAACGCTCCGTCGGCGAACGGCAATCGCTCATCGAGCGCCGTATCGCCGGCATCGCCGGAGAACTGGCATCCGGGTTGACCGCGGGGGCGCAGTGCCCGGTGTGCGGGTCCGCCGAACACCCGCGGCTCGCCGCTCCGGCGGACAACGCGGTGACGGCAGCGCAGATCAGGGCAGCTCAGCACGCCGAACGAGCCGCCGCCGCCGAACGGGAGCTGGCCACCGCCGAGCGGACCCGGCTCGACGCAGCGGTCACCGCGGCAATGGAGCGGGCGGCCGGACACGATCTCGCTGCGGCACGGGGAATGCTCGGGCAGGCCACGACGGCGCATTCGGCGATGGCCGCCGAGGCCCGCACGCTGGACGAGTTGATGGGCCGTCAGGACGGCGCGAGCAAGGCGCTGTTCGAGCATTCGCTGCATCGCGACGAACTCGCGCAGGCGGTGGCCGCCGCCAAGGCGGAGATCGCAACCATCCAGCCGCGGGTGGCAGAGCGGGAAATCCGGCTGCGCGCCGCGCTGGCCGGTCACCCGAGCGTGGCCTCGCGACGGGCGTACCTGCTGGCGCGCGCCGCTGCGTGGGACGCGGTGGCCTCGGCAGCCGCGTCCGCAACCGCCGCTTCCGCCGCCGAGGTAGATCGGCGCGCTGAGCTGACACGAGACGTCGAAGCGGCTGGATTCGGGGATCTCGACGATGCCATGGCCGCCGCTTCCGTCGACATCGAACGGCTGACTCGCGAGGTGCGCGCCGCCGAAGACGCCCGCACGGCCGTTGAGGGTCAGCTCAGGGACCCGGCCCTGGCCGACGTTGATCCGGACGAGGAGTGGGATGTGTCCGGTCTTCGCGCCCGTGCCGACGCAGCAGCGCGGCTGGCCGAGGACGCGCGCTCCGGCGCGGACGCCGCGGTGGACCGGCGCGATCAGGTCGGTCGGGCGTGCCGACGACTTCTCGCGGCCCGGTGCGAGCGCGAACCGATCGCCGCTGCCGACGCCGAGATCAGCGCTCTCGCCGATGTCGTCCACGGCCGGGGGCAGAACGCGCTCGGTATGTCGCTGCGCACGTACGTGCTTGCCGCGCGGCTGCGGCAGGTCGCCGACGCGGCCGGGCAGCGGCTGGAGCGGATGTCCGCCGGCCGGTACGGGTTCGTGCACTCCACCGACCGGGAGTCGCGGGGGAAGGCAGGCGGGCTGGGGCTGGACATCTTCGACGCCTGGTCCGGATTGGTGCGGCCGGCGAAGACCCTGTCCGGGGGCGAATCATTCCTTGCGTCGCTGGCCCTGGCGCTGGGGTTGGCCGATGTGGTGGCGAGCGAAGCCGGCGGGCGGGTGCTGGACACCCTGTTCGTCGACGAGGGGTTCGGTGGGCTTGACGCCGACACCCTGGACCTGGTGATGGGCACTCTGGATGAGTTGCGGGCGGGCGGCCGGGTCGTCGGGGTGGTCTCGCACGTCACCGAACTTCAGCAGCGGATCCCGAGCCGGCTCTGTGTGCGCCGCACGCCACTCGGGTCGACCGTCGAGATGTACAGCGGCTGAACCGGGATGGTCACTGCGGGGTGCGCTGGCCGGCGCCGGCTCGCACCGTCTACGGTCGGCTCAGCGGTTCGCGAGCCGCAAGATGTGCAAGGGGGTGTGTCGTGTTCCTGCTGGTCGCGCATTTCCGGGTCGACCAGGGAGTCGATCCTCAGGCCGTGCTCGACCGGGCTCGGGAGCCGATTCGGTTGCTCGCGGGCCAGCCGGACACGGTGCGGCTGCGCTGGGCCCGGTCCACCGAGGACGCCGGGCACCTGGTGCTCACCGCGGAGTTCGCCACGGCGGCTGCCTACCGGCGCGCGCTGTCCCCGATGCCGGTGCGCACGGTCGTCATCCCGTGGCTGTCCGCGGCCGAGGTGGCCACCTCGGGCGTGCACGAGGTGCTGCTCGCCGCCGACGGCGGGGTCATCGAGGAACCGGAGATCATCGTCCCGGAACCGCAACGTTGACCGGGCCGACCGTGACAACGGCTGGGGAATCCGCCCGAGGGAGTCGGCACAGGGGTCGGGCCGAGGCGGTCGGACCCAGGGGAATCTGCCCAAGGGAAATCTGCCCCCAGGGAGTCGTCGCCAAGGCGACCGGCCCGGGGAATCGGCACGGTGGTCGGTGCCGCCCAAGGAGTTCATTAGGCTCGACGGTCGTTGACCGACCCCGCGGAATCCACCGTCGGGGACACCGCTCGGCCGGGTCACCTCGGCCGGGCCTGTTCTGCAGGAGATCCATCGTGGCCGCCGACCGCATCGACGCCGTCGTTTCCCTCGCCAAGCGGCGGGGGTTCGTCTATCCCTCCGGTGAGATTTACGGCGGGACCAAATCGGCGTGGGATTACGGCCCGCTCGGCGTCGAACTCAAGGACAACATCAAGCGGCAGTGGTGGAACGCGATGGTCCGCTCCCGCGACGACATCGTCGGCCTCGATTCCTCGGTGATCCTGCCGCGGCAGGTATGGGTGGCTTCCGGCCACGTCGCGGCCTTCGTGGACCCATTGGTGGAGTGCACCTCGTGCCACCGGCGGTTCCGCGCCGACCACCTGGAGGAGGAGTTCACCGAGAAGAAGGGCAGGGCACCCGCGAACGGGCTGGCCGACATCGCCTGCCCGAACTGCGGCACCCGGGGGGCCTGGACCGAGCCAAGGGAGTTCAACGGTCTGCTGAAGACCTTCCTCGGCCCGGTCGAGGACGAGTCCGGCCTGCACTATCTGCGCCCGGAAACCGCGCAGGGCATCTTCGTCAACTTCAACAACGTCTCCGGGTCGTCGCGGAAGAAGCCCCCGTTCGGGATCGCGCAGATCGGGAAGTCGTTCCGCAACGAGATCACCCCCGGCAACTTCATCTTCCGCACCCGTGAATTCGAACAGATGGAGATGGAGTTCTTCGTCAAGCCCGGCACGGACGAGGAGTGGCACCAGTACTGGATCGACACCCGCACCGCCTGGTACGTGGACCTGGGCATCGATCGGGAGAATCTGCGTCAGTTCGAGCATCCCAAGGAGAAGCTCTCCCACTATTCCAAGCGGACGGTTGACATCGAGTACCGCTTTCATTTCCAGGGCAGCGAATGGGGCGAGCTCGAAGGCATCGCCAACCGCACCGATTTCGACCTGAAGACGCACTCCGAGCATTCCGGTGTCGACCTGTCCTATTTCGATCAGGAGAGCGGCGAACGCTGGACGCCGTACGTCGTGGAACCGGCGGCGGGCGTCGGCCGGCCGATGATGGCGTTCCTGCTGGAGGCGTACGCCGAGGACGAGGCGCCGAACACCAAGGGCGGCGTGGACAAGCGCACGGTGCTCCGGCTCGATCGCCGACTGGCGCCGGTGAAAGCGGCGGTGCTGCCGCTGTCCCGGCATGCCGACCTCTCGCCGATCGCCCGCGACCTGGCCGCGTCCCTGCGCAAGTCCTGGAATGTGGATTTCGACGACGCCGGCCAGATCGGCCGCCGGTACCGCCGTCAGGACGAGATCGGCACTCCGTTCTGCCTGACGGTGGATTTCGACACCGCCGACGACCAGTCCGTCACCGTCCGGGACCGGGATTCCATGACCCAGGAACGCGTTTCGCTGGATCAGGTCCATGGGTACCTCGGGGCACGACTGGGCGGCAGCTGATGTCGGCGAAATCGCATGGGGTCGACGCGCCTGGAGGGCGTAGCTTCCCGATGCCCAGAGGGTCGGCAAGTGAGACCGACTAGACAACGCCGGCCGACACGGCGGGGTCGCTCTTGCGATGACTGTTCGCGATGGTGCCCGGCAAGTGCTCGCGGCGGCCTTGCAGGCCGGGGTCGGCGGCTAGGCGCCGCTCAGCTCGTC
>JBBQGJ010000199.1:0-11737 GCA_038322925.1 Mycobacteriales bacterium | reverse complement strand
AATGCAGAGACTGCCGCCCAGATCGATAGCGCAACGGCCAGCTTCGAGCGTCGCAGCCAGGAATGGGAGCTGCAGCGCCAGCTCGCGGAAGGCGAGATGGCCATCGGCGCGCAGCAGGTGACGCTGGCTCAGACCCACACCGACGTCGCCCGTCAGGAGGAGTTCATCTCCCGCACCCAGCATGACCAGGCACAGGCCACCGTGGAGTTCCTCGCGAACAAGTTCACCAGCGCCGAGCTGTACGCCTGGATGAGCGGCATCCTCGGCGGCGCGTACAGCTACTTCCTGCAACAGGCCGTCGCCATGGCCCAGCTGGCGCAGTACGAGCTGGCCTTCGAGCGCCAGGAGTCGCCCCCGTCGTTCATCAAGGCCGACTACTGGGAGGCCACCGACGACCAGGCACAGCGAGCAGGTAGCCAGAGCACGCCCGATCGTCAGGGCTTGACCGGTTCGGTCCGGTTGCTGCAGGACATCACGCGGCTCGACCAGTTCGCGTTCGACACCAACCGGCGCAAGCTCCAGCTCTCGCAGACCTTCTCGCTGGCCCGGCTGGCTCCGGTGGAGTTCCAACGGTTCCGGGAGACCGGCGTGCTTCCCTTTGCTACGCCGATGGCACTGTTCGACCAAGGGTTCCCGGGGCACTACATGCGGCTCCTGAAGCGGGCCCACGTATCGGTGGTCGCGCTGGTTCCGGCGACTCACGGCCTGCGCGCGACGCTGATCGCTTCCGGTATCTCCCGCGTGGTCACCGGGGGTGAGGTGTTCTCGACCATCACGGTGCGGCGCGATCCGGAGCTGATCGCCTTCACCGGCACCAGCAACGCCACCGGGCTGCTCGAGCTGGAGCCGGATGCCGGGATGTTGCTGCCCTTCGAGAGCATGGGAGTCGACACCAACTGGGAGCTCCAGCTGCCCAAGGCCGCCAATCCCTTTGATTACCGCACCATCTCTGATGTGCTGTTCACGGTGGACTACACGGCGCTGCAGGACTTCTCGTATCGCCAGCAGGTCATCCAGCAGCTGGACGACCGGGTGAGCGCCGACCGCGTCATCAGTGTCCGCGACCAGTTCGCCGACCAGTGGTATGCCCTGCACAACCCCGTCTCGACAGACGCGCCCATCACCGTCGAGTTCACCCTGACCTCCGACGGTTTCCCGCCGAATCTCGACGACCTGCGGATCCAGCAGGTGCTGTTTGCGGTCGTGCGGGCGCCAGGGGCCACATTCGAGATCGGCCTCACGCAGCTCACGCTGACGCCCGAGGGCGAAACGGCGCCGGTGGGCGGCGCCGTGGACGGCACCGTCGACGGGCTGGTCAGCACCCGCCGGGGCAACGCCAGCGCCTGGGTTCCGCTGATCGGCCGATCACTGGCCGGCGGCTGGCAGCTGACCCTGCCCAACACCGAGGAGATGAGGAGCAGGTTCCACAACGACGAGGTCGACGATCTACTGCTCATCCTGACCTATGAGGGGCGGACCCCCGCCTGGCCGGTGTAGTGCCCACGACGCTGACCCGGGATGGCGGCAGGCCGGATGGCGGCAGGCCGCGCAGCATCAGCTCAACGGGCTGACGTCACTTCACCAGCGTGGCCAGTGGGGCTCACCCTCCTCATCCGCCGACGGTCATCTCCTGCTCGTCCCTCACTTGCTCATCCGCCTGGTGTCCCCGATTTGCCGACGGTGACCCAGGACCGACCACCCGCCCGGCTCGTCGCGTGGCACGCTGGAGTCGTCGGCGGGTGAAACCCGCCGTACTACAAACCGCACTGCGACTGCACGGCGACCGTCACCGGCGAACAACCAGGAGGACCTCGATGAAGACCGTCATGGGCTGGCTCGACAGGATCGTGTCATCGTTGGCGCGCCGCAAGGTCAACAAGGACGAGGGCCGGTCGAACTCTCGCTGACCTCGCACCCGCCATCACGCCTGCGCCCACCCTCCGGCCAGGCACAATGAGCATCACCGGTGCGCGCGGTTCGCGCGCGACACCGACAGACGCGGCGCGATGCGGCGCCGCAATGGAGGGCTGACGGGTGAGCACACCGTCCGGGGGCAGGACGTCCGGTTCGCGCAGCAAACTGCCGATCATCGCGGCGGTACTGGCCGGCGTGCTGCTGATCGTGGGGATCCGGTACTTCACCACTCGGGGCGACAGCGGTTCGGCCAGTGGCGGCGACACCATCGGCAGCGCGTCGCCGAACACCGGGCAGCAGCCGGCGCGGGAGGGTTGCGAGACCGTCACCGTCGCGGCGTCCAGTGAGAAGGCCGCCCTGCTGGGCCAGATCGCCAACTCGTACCGAGACTCCGGTCGCACGGTCAATGGCAAGTGTTACGACGTCGTGGTCAATTCGGTCGCATCCGGCACCGGCGAGGCCAACCTCGCGGCGGGTTGGGACGCGACCCTCAACGGCACCCCACCGGACGTGTGGACCCCGGCCGCGTCGACCTGGGTGAGCCTGCTCAAGACCGACCTGACGGCCAAGGACAAGCCGAATTTGGTCAGCGCTGCTCCCGCGGTCCTCCCGTCGGTGACGTCCACGCCGCTGGTGCTGGCCATGCCGCAGCCGATGGCCACGGCGCTGGGCTGGCCGGACACCCCGATCGGCTGGGCCGACGTGCTGGCGCTGGCGAAGGACCCGCAGGGCTGGGCATCCAAGGGGCACCCTGAGTGGGGCAAGTTCACCCTCGGCAAGACGAACCCGACGATTTCGACGTCGGGCCTGGCCGCGACTATCGGCACCCTGGTGGCCGCCACTGGCACGTCCTCGGACCTGACCACCGCGGCGTTGCAGAAGCCGGAGGTGCAGCAGTACCTCAAGGACGTCGAGAGCTCGGTCATCCACTACGGCGACACCACCTTGACCTACCTGTCGAACCTGCAACGGGCCGACGATGCGGGTGCAGCGCTGGGGTACCTCTCGGCCGTCGCCGTCGAGGAAAAGAGCGTGCTGGACTACAACGCCGGCAACCCCAGCGGCGACCCGGCCACCCTCGGAGACCATGCGGCGCCCAAGGTTCCGCTGGTCGCGGTGTATCCGAAGGAAGGCACGCTGTTCAGCGACAGCCCCTACGTCATCCTGGACGCACCGTGGTCGACGGCGGACAAGAAGGCCGGCGCGCAGGACTTCCTGGACTACCTGCTACTGCCCGAGCAGCAGAAGCTGTTCACCGACGCGTTCTTCCGGACCGCCGACGGCAAGGCCGGGGACCCGATCAACTCCAGCTCCGCCGTCAAGGCCGACGGGGTGACGATCACCCTGAATCCACCCGCCCCCGAGGTCCTCAGTGATGTTCGCTCGCTCTGGGCGGAGGTGCGCAAACCTGCCAGAATCCTCGTGGTGATGGACGTCTCCGGCTCGATGAGTGCCGACTCCGGGTCGGGTGGAAAGAGCAAACTCGACCTCGCCAAGTCCGCGGCGACCACCGCGCTCGGCCAGTTGGCGGACACCGATCAGGTCGGTTTCTGGGTGTTCACCACGGACCTGCCGACACCCGACACGATCACCGCTCAGTTGGTGGACGTCGCTCCGCTGAGCCAGACCCGTCAGCCGATCACCACAGCGATCGCCGGGCTGACCCCGCTGAACGGCACCCCGCTGTATGCCGCGACCAGGGCGGCCGCGGAGAAGATGAACGCCTCGTCCGACCCCAACTCCATCAACGCGGTGGTGGTGTTGACCGACGGGCGCAACGAATACACCGACAACGACCTGAACGGCCTGATCAGCTACCTCCAGGGCAGCGCTCAGGAGAACGGTGTTCGGGTGTTCACCATCGCGTACGGTCCGGACGCCGACCTCGATGTGTTGAAGCAGATCTCGGAGGCGTCTCGCGCCGCGGCTTACGATGCCCGTGACCCGGCGACGATCGACAAGGTCTTCGCCAACGTGCTGTCGAACTTCTGACGGCTACTTGTTCGTGCTACTTGTTCCTCGTCACCGTTGTTCCAGTGTTGACCGTTGTTCCAGTGTTGACCACTCGCCACTTCTCACCGATCGGACCCGCACCATGGCCGGCTCGTTCGCTTCCCGGGCCGCTCGGGCACTGCGCGATCCGTGGAGCCTGATCGCCGTGGGGGTGGGCGCCGGGTCCGCCTGGGCGATCGGGCTGCCGGTCGGCGCGGTCGGCCTGGTCGGCGCGGGAATGCTCGGTGTGGCCGCGGTGGTCGGGGGTGCAGTCCGCGGCGACGGCGAGTCGGACGAGCCGGAGGCGCCGCCGTTGCGCAAGGGCACCGTCCAGGCCGGTTTGGTCGCGACCTTGCAGGGCTACCGACGGGACCTGGAGCACCTGCAACGCAGCCAGTTGGCACCCGCGGTGGCCATGTCGGCGGCGCAGGCCGTCGAGGCGGCGCGGACCGCCGACAACGTCGCGAATCGGGTGGCCCGCGCCGTGGACGCCGTGGACGACGCGGTGTCGCGGGCCGAGGACGTCGCCCGCCGGATGCCCCGCTCGGGCGAGGTCCGGGCCTCGGTCGGCCGGATGCTGGAGCGCCGTCGCGGGCTACTGGAGAAGTTGACCGCCGCCGTCGACGAGGTGGGTGAGGTCTACGCCAAGCTGTTGGAGTTGAGCACCACCGCCGCGCTGGCGGGCGTGGATACCGACGGCGTGACCGAGGCCTCGCAGGTCAACGATTCGTTGGACGCGATCCGCGGCGCGTTCGCCGAGCTGGAGACCGACGCGAGCACCACCCGCGCACTGCTGTAGCACCGGGATCCGGTCGCGGGCGTGCGGAAGTTCGGCAGAGCTGACCGACCTCGAGCGTCGACCGCGCCGTGCGCCACGCTGCCCGCCGTGCCCTGGTGTGGCCGCGGGTCTGCCGTGCCCTGGTGTTTGCCTGCGCCGCGGGTCTGCCGTGCCCTGGTGTTGCCTGCGCCGCGGGTCTGCCGTGCCTGGTGTTGCCTGCGCCGCGGGTCTGCCGTGCCATCGCTCTTGCTGGCGTGCTGAGCCTCCTGGTCATGATCAAGATCCGCGGCCATCCAAGGTTGTTGGACGACCCGAAAGGGCCCGAGGCCGTGATCTTCGGAGTGCAGGCTGACGCCCGGCCCGCCGCGGCACCAACTCGCGGCCGCGCTTCGCCCGGGCCAACGGTCCGCATGACTCGTTGTCCCGCACCGTCCCTTTCCCCGGGCCTGGTGGTCGTGATCAAGATCCCTGGCCATCCGACGTTGTGGAACGACTCGAAAGGGCCTGAGGCCGTGATCATCCAGTGGGCGGGCCCGGCCCGACGAGGCCGCACATTCGTCGCCGCCTGTGGCGTGTCAGGGGCGCCTGCGGCGGGCGGGGTTCCCGCAACCCGCCCGGCGCGGATGAAATGGTTGACTCGCGCACCATCAGTCCCAGAAATGGCCCCCTTAAGCCGCGCTGACGAACTTGATCCGCGCCGCAAAGGGGGTACGCGCCGAAGGTGGAATCAGCCGGGCGGGTCACCCGCCGGCTGCCGCGGGTGGTGAGGGGTAGTCCCTCCTGATGCAGTGATCCACCTCGGTAGGGTGACCGCAGACCCCACCGAACACCCGGGAGACCCGTGCGCTCGACCGTCAGGCCCGGTCCGTCGCGGGCGCGTGAAGCCCCTGACGAGCCTCTGGCGGGCCGATGACCGGCACCGGGTTCGCGCTCGCCCCATGGTTTCTCGTCGCCTACGTCGCGCTCGCGCTGATCGCCCCGTCGCTGACCCGACTGTGGGGCCGCAACGCCTTGATCGCCTCGGCCGCGCTGCCCGCCGCGACCACGGTGTGGACGGGCGCGCAGATCCCGCAGGTGCTGGACGGCGGCGCCGAGTCGGCCAGCGTGCGCTGGGTGCCCGCGCTGTCGCTGGACATCGACCTGCGGCTGGACGCGCTGGCGATGATCATGACGTTGGTCATCGCCGGCATCGGGACGCTGGTGCTGCTGTACTCCGCCCGATACTTCCCGCCCGGTGACGACGGCGCCGGCCGCTACGCGGGGTCGCTGATCGCGTTCGCCGGCGCGATGCTCGGCCTGGTCTGGGCGGACAACCTCATCCTGTTGGTGATCTTCTGGGAGCTCACCGGGCTGCTGTCCTACGTCCTGATCGCGCACCGGACGGGCAGCAGGGCCGCCCGGATGTCCGCGTCGCAGGCGCTGATGGTGACCACCGCCGGCGGCCTGGCGATGCTGGTCGGCGTCGTCATGCTGGGCGTCACCGCTGGCACGTTCACCCTGTCGGCGATCATCGCCGACCCGCCGTCCGGGCCGCTGATCACCACCGCGATCGTGCTGATGATCGTCGGCGGGATCAGCAAGTCGGCGATCATCCCGTTCCAATTCTGGCTTCCGGGGGCGATGGCCGCGCCCACCCCGGCGAGCGCTTACCTGCACGCCGCCACCATGGTCAAGGCCGGCATCTACCTGTTCGCCCGGCTCGCGCCGGCGTTCGCCATCCTGCCGCTGTGGCAGCCGCTGTTGATGACGCTGGGCGGGGGCACCATGGTGTTCGGCGCGGTCATCGCGCTGCGCCAGCGGGACCTGAAGCTGCTGCTCGCCTACGGCACCGTGTCCCAACTCGGACTGATGACGTTGCTGATCGGCTGCGGCAACCCGGATGCGCTGCTCGGCGGGATGGCCATGCTGATCGCCCACGCGACGTTCAAGGCGCCGTTGTTCTTCGTCGTCGGGATCATTGACACCTCCTGCGGGACAAGGGATCTCACCAAGCTGTCCGGGTTGAGCCGGACGATGCCGGTGATCGCGGTGATGGCCGGCCTTGCTGCTATTTCAATGGCGGGGATCCCGCCGATGATCGGGTTCGCGGCCAAGGAAGCCGGGTACGCCGGCCTGCTGGACGGCGGTGCTACCGGCGCCATCGGAACGGCGGTGATGGCGATCGGCTCGGCGCTGACGGTGGCCTACAGCGCCAGGTTCCTGTGGGGCGCCTTCGGGGACAAGCATGTCGCCGCTCCGGCACCGGTCGCGACCGGTGAGCGTCGGACCGCTTCCGTCCCCGGCACCATGACGCCCACGCAGCCCAACCCCACCTCCCCCTGGATGACCGGACCCACGCTGCTGCTCGTCGTGCTTGGTCTGGTGCTCGGGGTGTGGCCGGCTCTGCTCGAACCGCTGCTGCAGTCCTATGCGCAGACCGCCGGACCCACCCACGACGACGCGATGGCCCTCTGGCACGGATTCAACCTGCCGCTCGCGCTGTCGGTGGCCGGCTGGCTGGTGGGTGCCGCGGTGTTCGCCGCACAACGCGCCCGGGAACGGCGCAGTGAGATCGCCCGCCCCGGCGGGGAACCGGGCGCCGGATACCGCGCCACGCTCAGGGGCGTCAACAAGCTGGCCGTAGGGACAACGTCGGTCACCCAGCGCGGGTCGTTGCCGGTCTCGGTGGGCGCGATTCTGCTCGTTCTGGTGGCGTTCCCGGGCACCATGTTGATCCGCGCCGGGACCGGTCCGGCGGATCTCGAGGTGCTCGGCCAACCCGCCGAACTCGTGCTGTCCCTGGTGATCATCGGCCTCGCTATCGCCACCTCACGGGTGCGGCGGGGGTTGACCGCGGTGATGCTGGTCGGCGGGGTGGGGTACGCGATCTCCGTGCTGTTCATCCTGCGCGGGGCGCCGGATCTGGCCCTCACGCAGATCCTGGTCGAGACCGTGACGCTCATCGCGGCGCTGTTGGTGCTTACCAGGCTGCCGGACACGGCGATGTTCTCCACGCACGGCGGCAACGGGTTCCGGCTGGCGATCGCCCTCGCGGCCGGGGCCTTGATGACGTCCCTGGCCTTGATCATCCCCGGCACCAGGGTGGCCACCCCGGTGTCCGCGGATCTGGCCGGCCCGGCCGTCGAGTTCGGCGGCGGGAAGAACATCGTCAACATCATTCTGGTCGACGTCCGCGCCTGGGACACCTACGGCGAGGTCACCGTGCTGATCGCGGCGGCGACCGGGGTGGCGTCGCTGATCTTCATCGTCAGGCGCACCGGGCGCACACCGCGCCGACCGACCGTGCTGAAGAACCCCCAGCAGCCGCGCCAGCCCTCGCCGTGGCTGGCCACCAACTGGGTGCCGCGGCGGTCGCTGCTCCTCGAGGTCGTCACCCGGATGATCTTCCACGTCATCGTGGTGTTCTCGGTGTACGTGCTGTTCGTCGGTCACGACGCTCCGGGCGGCGGATTCGCCGCCGGCCTCATCGTCGGGCTGGCGCTGACCCTGCGGTACATCGCGGGCGGAGCGTTCGAGCTGGGTGAGGCAGCGCCGGTGGACCCGGGGATCCTGATGGGGATCGGGTTGTTGATCTCGTCGGTGACCGCCGTGTACGGGCTGCTCGCCGGCGGGGACGCGCTGCAGTCCACGATCCTGTCCGGCACGGTCCCGGTGCTGGGCGATCTGAAGTTCGTCACCTCCTCGTTCTTCGACATCGGGGTCTACCTCATCGTGATCGGCCTGGTGCTGGACGTGCTCCGCTCGCTGGGCGCCGAGCTGGATCGGCAGGGCGTGCTGGAGCGCGCCGAGCCCGCGCAATCGAGCAGCTCTGGCGATTCGGGTGGTTCGGCCGGCAAGAGCTCGCGGCGCGAGGGGTCCGATCGCGCCAGGACGACGGCGCGGACGTCACGGCAGGGGACCCGCCGATGACGAGCAACCTGGTGCTGGCGCTGACCATCGGCGCGCTGTTCGCCTGCGGGATCTACCTGATGCTCTCCCGCAACCTGATCCGGGTGCTGCTCGGGTTCCTGCTGGCCGGGCACGCCGTCAACCTGCTGCTGCTCGCGTCCGGCACCGGCGGGGTGCCGCCGATCGTCGGCCAGGCCAAGGACGGCGAGGCGATGGCCGACCCGATCCCGCAGGCGCTGATCCTCACCTCGATCGTCATCGGTTTGGCCGTGTCGACGTTCCTGCTGGCCATGGCCTACCGCAACTACCAGGTGACCAAGGAGCCGGAGATCCCCGAGGAACTCGAGGACTCCGAATACGCCGGATCCGATCCCAGTGGAGGTGACGAATGACCTGGCTGCTGCCGCTGGCCGTCATCCTGCCGCTGGCCGGAGCGGGCGTGACGCTCGTCGCCTCCCGCCGCCCCCGGGTGCAGCGGGTCATCTCCGTCGGCGTGCTGGCGACGCAGTTGCTGGTCGAGCTGACCATGCTGCTGCAGGTCACCGCGAACGGGACGATGGTGATGCACGTCGGCGGCTGGACGGCGCCGTTCGGGATCACCCTGGTCGCCGACGAGCTGGCCGCCTTCATGCTGGTGGTGTCCAGCATCGTGGCGCTGACCGTGCTGATCTACGCCATCTCGCAGGGCATGGCGGACGAGTCGGAAACCCCGGAGACCCCGGTGTCGATCTTCCACCCGACGTTCCTGATCCTGGCCACCGGCGTCACCAACGCGTTCCTCGCCGGGGATCTGTTCAACCTGTTCGTCAGCTTCGAGATCCTGCTCACCGCAAGCTATGTGCTGCTCACCATTGGCGGGACGCGGGAACGGCTGCGGGCCGGCGCGCCGTACATCGTGGTGTCGCTGTTGTCCTCGCTGATCTTCCTGGCGGCCATCGCGATGATCTACGCCGCGACCGGGACGGTGAACATGGCCGACCTGTCGGTGAAGCTGCCGCAGGTCGCGCCGGGCATCGTGGCGACGTTGCAGGCCATGCTGCTGGTGGCGTTCGGGGTGAAGGCCGCGGTGTTCCCGATGTCCGCCTGGCTGCCCGACTCCTATCCGAGCGCACCCGCCCCGGCGACGGCGGTGTTCGCCGGGTTGCTCACCAAGGTCGGCATCTACGCGATCATCCGGGTGCAGACGCTGCTGTTCCCACCCGGGTCGTTCGGCACGCTGCTGATGATCGCGGCGCTGGCCACCATGCTGGTCGGCATCCTCGGCGCGATCGCCCAGTCGGGGATCAAACGGATCCTGTCCTTCACCCTGGTCTCGCACATCGGGTACATGCTGTTCGGTATCGCGCTGGCGTCGGAGACCGGTCTTGGTGCGGCGATCTACTACGTGGCGCACCACATCCTGGTGCAGGCCGCGCTGTTCCTGGGCGCGGGCATGATCGAGCGGGTCGCGGGCACGACGGTGCTGGCCAGGGTCGGCGGATTGGCCGCGGCGGCCCCGGTGCTGGCGATCCTGTTCTTCATCCCGGCGATGAACCTGGCCGGGGTGCCGCCGCTGTCGGGTTTCCTGGGCAAGGTCGGGTTGTTCGAGGCGGGGGTGCAGGACGGCAGGGTGCTGGCGCTGATCCTGGTGGCCGGTGGTGCGCTGACCAGCCTGCTCACCCTGTACGCGATCGTCCGGGTGTGGGGCCGGGCGTTCTGGCGGCCGGTTCCGGAGGTCATGGATCCCGAGGACGAGCGTGATGCGCTGCAGACCGAGTCCGGTCGCCCGCTGGCCGTGCGACGGCGGGCGCAGCAGGAGGCCAGGCGCAGGGTGGCGTCCGAGGAGGCGGCGCGACTGCCGATCGGGATGGTCGGCGCAACCACCGCCATCGTCGCGATCGGGCTGCTGCTGACCTTCGCGGCGGGCCCGATCTACGCGCTGACCGACCAAGCAGCCGCGAACCTGATGGACCGCAGCGTCTACGTCGACGCGGTCCTCGACGCCGGCATACCGGCGCCGCCGGGGGCCTCGGGGCAGGGAAGTGGGCCGTGACGGGCGTGCGCAGGCTCCATCAGCGGGCCGTTGAGATCCGCGGCAACGCCGGTCCGGAGGGTGGTGGCTGGCGCGCGTACGTCATCACCCTGACGATGTTGACGCTGGTCTGGATGGCGCTCTGGGGTTCAGCATCATTGATCGTCATCCTGCTCGGCATCGCTGTCGGTGCGCTGATCCTGCTGCTGTTCCCGTTGCCCACCATGTACTTCCGGTTCGGGATTCATCCATGGCGGATGCTGGTGCTGCTGGTCCGGTTCCTCTGGGACGTGGTGGTGGCCAGCGTCCAGGTGTCCTGGCTGGCGATCCGTCCGCGGCTGCCGCAGCCGGAGGTCACCACGGTGAGACTGGCGTCGGATTCGGATCTGCTCGAGGCGCTGACCGCGTTGGCGGTGTCGCTGGTGCCGGGCAGTCTGATCATCGACGCCGACTCGGAAGATCGGACGCTGACGATCCATGTGCTCGATCCGGGGAAGCAGACCATGGAGTCGTTCGCTGGTCAGGTGCGGGCTCAGGAGCACCGCATCCGACTGGCCCTTGGTGACTACGACGACGACGACGAATCCGCTGACGACACCACGGTGCCGGATCGCCGACGAGGGCCGCGCCGATGATGCTCACGCTGCTGATCGCCGGCCTGCTGTTCGCCGGGGGAGCGGCCTGCGCCGCGGTGCGGCTGGTGCGCGGCCCCACCCAGATCGACCGCGCCGTGGCGCTGGACGTCATGCTGGCGATCGTGGTGGGTGTGATCGTGCTGCTGGCCGCGGTGTCCGACAGCTCGATCACCCTGGTCATTGCCGTCGTTGTGTCGCTGCTGGGCTTCATCGGGTCGGCCGGGCTGGCCAAGCTGCTGCCACGGGATCGCCGATGACCGCGCCCGTGACCACGACAACCGGACCCGCGCGGGTAGCCGCCCGATGAGCACCGTCGATCTCATCGCCTCCGTCGCGCTGGTCCTCGGCGCATTGATGTCGCTGCTGGCGGGCATCGCGGTGCTGCGCTTTCCGGACACCATGAGTCGGATCCACGCCGCCACCAAACCGCAGGTGCTGGGCATCATGCTGTTGATGCTGGGGGTGGGGCTGCGGCTGGGGTCGCCGGCCGTCATCGGGATGCTGGTGCTGATCGTGGTG
>JBBQGJ010000198.1:0-11744 GCA_038322925.1 Mycobacteriales bacterium | reverse complement strand
GCGATCCGGTGAGCCCTGGCTTGCCCGGTCGAGGTCGGGCACGAAGCTTGCCATCTGATCCTCAACGCCGACGAGGTGTCGGGCCGCACCCACCAGCGCAGCGAGATGCTGCAACTCCGGCGGTCTGTCTCCAGCACACCGACGATGGTTCTCGCACGCCTTCTGAGGACCGGCTTGCGGTGTCGCTTGAGTCAGACCGACGTGGAGAAGCCGTTGACTGATGCAAGGCGACCCTTTTCCGATGGGCTCCACATGCCCGGCATGCAGGAGGGAGCCGCGGCGAAGATCGACGCGGGACTACCCCGCGCCACGTGGCGTCGCCTAGAACCCCCACCACCACAGGCCGGCCTCCCCGCCCGTCGCTCGACTCCGGAGTCGCATCGCTGCGCTCAACAGGGGACAGTGCGCAGCGACGATGCGGGCGTGGCCGTCGCGAAGCGTCAGTTCTGGCGATTCTGTCGCGGGCCCCTCGAGACGCTCTGACGCGCGCGGGCTGGCGCCCCACCGTCAGTCGTTGAGCCCCTCGAGGACCTTCGCCGTGCCGGACAGGCCCAGACGCGTGGCGCCGGCGGCGATCATCTCCAGGGCCGCCTCGGTGGTCCGGATGCCGCCGGAGGCCTTCACGCCCAGGCGGCCACCTACGGTCTGGGACATGAGCGCGACGGCGTGGGCGCTGGCCCCGCCGGCGGGGTGGAAGCCGGTGGAGGTCTTGACGAAGTCGGCGCCGGCGGCCTCGGCGGCCTGGCAGACCGCGACGATCTGTTCGTCCGTCAGCGCCGCGGACTCGATGATAACCTTGAGGACCACCGGCGCCGGCGCGGCGGCGCGCACCGCGGCGATCTCCGCGCGCACGGCGTCGAACTGGGCGGTGGTGGCCAGGGCGAGGTTGATGACCATGTCGATCTCGTCCGCGCCGTCGGTCACGGACCGGGCGGCCTCGGCGGCCTTGACCTCGGCGTGGTGCGCCCCGGAGGGGAAGCCGCACACCGCGGCGACCTTGACGTCCCCCGTGCCGGTCAGCGGCAGCTGGCTGGGCGAGACGCACACCGAGTAGGCGCCGAGATCCTGCGCCTCGGCCACGAGGGCGGCGACCTGCTCGGCGGTCGCCTCCGGTTTGAGCAGGGTGTGGTCGACGATCCCGGCGAACGCGGAACGTGCGGTCATGATGTGGCTCCCTCATCCTCGGCGAAAGCGGACAGTACTCTGTAGGATACAGAAACTCCCGCTCCATTCATGCCGCGAGCTCATACTCGTGGATCAGTCCGCCAAGCATGTCTTTCCGCCGTACTGACGCGCACCCAGCGTTCGGCGAACCGAGCGCCCAACCAGTCAGCCTACGAAGAGCGAGGTAGAGCAACGCGAATACCGCCGGGGGATCGTCGAGAGTCTGTGTGCCCTTCGGGGTTGGCTGGCGGGGAGGGTTGGTTGACCGGCTGGGGCCGCTAGTCGACGCGGTCGGCGATGAGCGGGCCGCCATCTGAGACCTGCTCGCCCGGGTCGCCTATGCGATACGCACCATCCAGGGCCTCGAGCGCGCGTTCGAAGCGGGCCGCGTCGTCCGCGTTCAGCGTGAAGAGCGGCTGCCCGGCGGTCACGGTGTCGCCAGGCTTGGCATGCAAGTCGATGCCCGCAGAATGCCGCACCGGATCCTGCTTCCGAGCGCGACCGGCGCCGAGCCGCCAGGCGGCGATACCGAACGGCAACGCATCCTGCCGAACCAGCACACCGGAGCGCGACGCCGTGACCACGTGAGTCTCGCGGGCCACCGGCAGCGCAGCATCCGGGTCGCCGCCCTGGGCGCTGATCATCGCGCGCCAGGTGTCCATCGCACGGCCATCGGCGAGTGCCGCAGCGACATCGGCATCCGGCCGACCGGCCAGCGCGAGCATCTCCCGCGCGAGTGCGACGGTGAGTTCGACGACATCCGAAGGACCGCCACCAGCCAGAACCTCGACCGACTCACGCACCTCGTTGGCGTTTCCGATCGCCCGACCGAGCGGCACGTTCATGTTCGTGAGCAACGCGGTCGTGGCCACCCCGGCATCCTTGCCCAGGGCAACCATGGTTCTCGCGAGCTCTCGCGACTGCGCAATGTCCTTGAGGAAGGCGCCGGAGCCGAATTTCACGTCCAGGACCAGCGCGGATGTGCCCTCGGCGATCTTCTTGCTCATGATCGAGGAGGCAATCAGCGGGGTGGACTCCACAGTGCCGGTGATGTCACGAAGCGAGTACAGCTTGCCGTCGGCCGGGGCGAGACCAGAGCCGGCAGCGCAGATAACCGCCCCGACGTCTTCCAGTTGCTGCCGTATCCGCTCATTGCCGATGTTCGCCTGCCAGCCGGGGATGCTCTCCAGCTTGTCAAGAGTTCCACCGGTGTGCCCGAGGCCGCGCCCGGACAACTGCGGCACGGCAACGCCGAACGATGCCACCAGTGGCACGAGCGGCAGCGTGATCTTGTCGCCAACGCCGCCGGTCGAGTGTTTGTCGGCCGTTGGCTTGGACAGCGAGGAGAAGTCCATACGCTCGCCGCTGGCGATCATGGCGAGGGTGAGGTCGCGAACTTCGTCGCGCTCCATACCGTTGAGGAAGATCGCCATGGCCATCGCCGCCATCTGCTCCTCCGCCACATAGCCGCGGGTGTATGCGTCCACCAGCCAGTTGATCTGTGCGCTGTTCAGCGATCCGCCGTCGCGCTTGTTGTAGATGAGGTCGACGACGTTGAAGGATTCAAGGGCATTCGTCATGATGATTCTCCGGGATTGCGGTACTCCTCAAGGGCGCGCGGGCCGAACGCATCGGGAATCACCTCGTCGATCGTCTTGATGCCCGACACGGTTTCCAGCAGCATCCCCTCGGCGGAGTGTTCGTACAGCAACTGTCGGCATCGACCACACGGCATCAGGATGTTGCCGTGGCCGTCGACGCAGGTGAGCGCCACGAGCCGGCCGCCCCCGCTGAGGTGCAGGCTGGACACCAGACCGCATTCGGCGCACAGCGTCAGCCCATATGACGCGTTCTCGACGTTGCAGCCGGATATCACGCGCCCGTCATCGACCAGCGCCGCGGCGCCGACCGGAAATCGGGAGTACGGCACGTAGGCCATCCCCATCGCCTTCGTGGCGACGGCGCGCAGGGCGTCCCAATCGATGGTCATGCCTTCATATACGGTTTGCCGTCGGCCGCCGGCATCCGCACCTTGCCCACCAAGCCTGCGACGGCGAAGATCGTCACAATGTACGGCAGCATTAGCATGAACTCGCTCGGCACCGGTGAGCCCATGACCCCGAGCACGTTCTGCAGGTTGCTCGCAAAGCCGAACAGCAGCGCGGCGAGCGTGGCCGGGAACGGCTTCCACCCACCAAAGATAACCGCGGCCAAGGCGATGAAGCCCGCGCCGTTGGTCATCTCCCTGTTGAACGCGCCCACCGAGGTCAGCGTGTAGAACGCGCCTCCCATTCCGGCGATGGCGCCAGCGAGCGACACATTCCAGAACCGGGTCCTGTTCACATTGATGCCGACGGTGTCCGCTGCCTGCGGATGCTCGCCGGTGGAGCGCAGGCGCAGGCCCCACCTGGTATGGAACAGTCCAAAATGGACCGCCGCGACCATGACATACATGATGTAGATGATGATCGTCTGCCGGAACAGCACCGGCCCAAGGATGGGGATTTCGCTGAGAACCGGAATACTGATCCGGGGAAACTGCGGCGGCGAGTTCAGGGCAGCCCCGCCCGGGCTGAGCACAGTCGAGTAGAGGAAGCTCGTCAATCCGGCGACGAGCACGTTCAGCACGACACCGATGATGATCTGGTCGACGAAATACTTGATCGAGAATGCGGCCAGGACGAACGAAACCAGCATCCCGGCGAACATCGCGCCAACCAGTCCGGCATACGCCGAGTGGGTAACCGAGCCGATCAGGGACGCGACGAACGCGCCGGCCAGCAGCTGCCCCTCGATGGCGATGTTGACCACCCCGCCGCGCTCGCAGATCACGCCGCCGAGCGCACCGAAGATGAGCGGTGCGCTGAGCACTATCGTGCCGACCAGAAGCCCCGGAACCGGGAGGCTGTCGCCCGCAGATGCCCAGGCCAAAAAAACCACCATGAACAGGGCGGCGTACAGACTGACCAGCCACAGCGCCACCTTTCTGGCCCGGTAGACCAGGACGAAAGACCACAGGGTGATGAGGACGAGGATGATCGGAACGACCACTCCGGTCAATTTCGTCGGCAACCGCAGGTCGGGGAGTTGGATGGCGTCTGACGAGGTCGAGAGCTGGAACATGCTCACACCGTCTCGTCCGAAACCCCAGAACAGCACGAGCGACAGGATCGCGAAGACGCCGAGCGCGATGGGAGCCGTCCAGCTCTTCACCATCGCCCTGGCAAGTGTGATGCCGGTCGGAGAGGCCCCGGTCCCGGATGCGCCGGGTTGTGCGGCCCCGGGCTGCACAGTCACCGCGCTCACTTGGTCACCACCGCTTTCTTGCCTTGGATTCTGGTGGTCTTCACCCTCGTCACGAGGGACGGTTTCGGAAGCCGGAACACGGCCCGCACCAGGGGCGGAGCGGCGATGAAGAGCACGATCAGCGACTGGACGACGAGCACGATGTCAATGGGGATGCCCTCCGCGGCCTGCATCGAAAACCCGCCCGCTTTGAAAGCGCCGAAGAGGATGCCCGCCGCGAACACACCCCACGGCCTCGACCGGCCGAGCAGTGCGACCGTGATCGCATCGAACCCAATCCCGGCGTCGATGCCGGAGGTGAATCCGGTGGTGATTACTCCCTGCACCTGGTTCGCACCGGCCAGGCCGACGAGTGCGCCGGAGATGAGCATCACGTAGACATACATGTTCTTGACGTTGATCCCGGCAACCCGTGCGGCTCTGGGGTTCTCGCCGAGTGCCCGGAATTGGAAGCCCAGATTCGACCGGTTCAGAAGCCACCAGGTGAAGATCGTGGCTGCGATGACCAGCAGGAAACCAATCGTCAGGTCGTATCGCGGCCCGAGCAGCGCGGGGAAGATCGCCGTCGGCTTCATCGCAGGGGACTTCGGATTGTTCGATCCTGGCGCCTGGAGCAGGCCCTGCCTACGCAGCAGGTAACTAATGAAATAAAAGGCGACGTAGTTGAGCATGATCGTGGTGATCACCTCGTGCGCACCGGTTCTCGCCCGCAACAGGCCGGCAATGCCGCTCCACAGCGCCGCGCCGGCCATTCCGGCGACCAGTGCCACTACCAGGTGCACACCGGCCGGCAGGGCGAACGAGAAACCCACCCACCCGGCGAGCGCAGCCGCGACCAGCATTTGGCCACGCCCGCCAATGTTGAACAGCCCGGCTCGGAAGCCGATCGAAACGCCGAGGCCCGCTGCAATAAGCGGGGTAGCGAAGGTCAGCGTCGCGATGAACGGCCTGATGCCGTCCAGGAAGTCAGGACGGCGGAAGTTGTAGATGGACCCCTGGAACAGGGAGGTGTACGCGCCGGAAACGGATGTCCAGATCGCGCTGAACGTATCAGTCGGACGTGAGAAGAAGTAGCCGGCCGCCGTCTTCACATTGTCATCGGTGAGCGCGATGAGGACTGCACCGGCCAGCATCGCCAGCACGACCGCGAGCACGGATATCGCCGCGCCTCCGGTGGCGATCTCCCGCAGCACGCCGCTGAAACGGGACGGACTTCCGGTGTCCTGCTCGTCCCCCACGGCGGGGGTCTGGCCGGGCTCGGGGGGGTCGGCCGCCTCCAGCTCGGCCCCGCGGGCTGGAATCTGGTCGTCGCTCACGCGGCCACTTCCTTCGGCATCTCGCCGGCCATCATCAGCCCCAAGACTGCACGGGGAGTGTCGCCTGAGACGATGCCGACGATCCCACCGCGGTACATGACAGCAATGCGGTCGGCCAGGGCCGCCACCTCGTCAAGCTCGGTGGAGGCGACGATCACCGGGATCCCGGCATCCCTGGTCGCCACGATGCGGGTGTGCACGAATTCGACCGACCCGACATCCAGTCCCCGCGTTGGCTGCGCGGCGACGAAGAGCCGCAATTCGCGGCTACTGAGTTCGCGCGCGAGCACCACTTTCTGCTGGTTGCCGCCGGAGAGCCGTCCGGCATGGGTGCCGATTCCCTGGGTTCGGATGTCGAACTCCTCGATCTTTTGCTCGGCGAAGGTGGCGAGGTAACCGAGCTGAAGGTTGCCCCAGCGCACGAACGGTGCCCGGTTGGAGCGATCGAGCATCAGATTCTCAGCGATGGTGAACTCGCCGACCAGCCCGTCTTCCTGCCGATCCTCCGGGATGAACCCGACCCCTGCGTCGAGGATCTTCCGCACGTTGAGGCCTCGGAGCGTCTTCCCGTCGAGCCGGATGTCGCCGGTCACCCGCTGCTGCAGACCCATGATGGCCTCGGTGAGCTCGGTCTGGCCGTTCCCCTGAACGCCCGCGATGGCGAGGATCTCCCCCGCCCTGACCTCGAAGCTGACGTGGTTCACAACGAGCTGCCCCTGGTGGTCGATGACCGAGAGGTCGGTGACGACCAGGGCTGCCTCGCCCGGCTCCTGTGGGCCCTTCTCAATGGTGAGGTCGATCGGGCGGCCGACCATGAGCGAGGCCAACTCGGTGTTGGTCGCCGTCGGGGAGGCCTCGCCGACCACCTTGCCGAGCCGGATAACGGTGATCCGGTCTGCCACCTCGCGCACCTCGCGCAGCTTGTGCGTGATGAACACGATTGCCGTCCCGGATTCCTTGAGCTGGCGCATGGTCGCCATCAACTCGTCGGTCTCCTGCGGCGTAAGGACGGCCGTCGGTTCGTCGAAAATCAGGACCTTTGCGTCCCGGGACAGCGCTTTGATGATCTCGACCCGTTGCTGAATGCCGACCGGCAGGTCTTCGACCAGTGCATCCGGATCGATGTGGAAGCCGAACTTCGCGGAGATTCCCTTCACCTGCGCGCGAGCCGCGTTCACATCCAGGCGCCCGCCGAATGTCGTCTGCTCGTGACCAAGCATGACGTTTTCAGCAACCGTGAACACCGGGATCAGCATGAAATGCTGGTGGACCATGCCGATTCCCGCCGCCATGGCGTCCCCCGGGCCGGCGAAGCGCTGAACCACGTCATCGAGGAGGATCTCACCCTCATCGGCCGGGTACAGGCCGTACAGCACGTTCATGAGGGTCGACTTGCCAGCGCCATTTTCCCCGAGCAGGCAATGGATCTCACCCGGCTCCACTGTCAGGTCGATGCGCTTATTGGCAATAAACGTGCCAAACCGTTTCGTAATGCCACGAAGTTCGAGTTTCATTCGTCACAATCTGTCGATCCGCCCGTCGCTGCGCGGATGGGTACGTCCAGGGTCGAACCGGTCGGGGAAACCATCGCTGCTGGTCTCCCCGACTGGTGATACCGTGCCTGCTACTTGGGCGTCGACGGCGACTCGACCTTGATCTTGCCGCTGCTGATGTCCGCCTTGATAGCGTCCAGCTCACCCTGCAGTCCGGGGTCGACCTTGTCCTCGAACTTGTGGAACGGGGCCAGGCCGACCCCGCCGTTCGCGAGCGTTCCCACGTACGGCGTGTTGTCAAACTCCTTGGCGGCGGCGGCCTTGACGACGTCCTCGACACCGACCTTCATGCCCTTCATGATCGACGTGAGGTACAGGTCGTCGAACTTCGGGTCGGTCTGGAACACGTCAGCGTCGACTCCGATGAGCGCGATGTTCTTGCCGGAGGTGAGGATGGCCGCGCCAGCACTTTGGTAGATCGGACCGCCCACCGGCAGGATGACATCCGCGTTCTTGTCGATCAGCGCGTTGGCCGCGGCCAGGGCCTCCGTGCCGGCAGCAAAGCCGCCGGTGAACGAACCGTTTTGCGCCGCGACATCCCAACCGAGGACCTGGACGTCCTTGTTCTTCTGGGTGTTGTAGTACGCGACACCATCGGCGAAGCCATCCATGAAGATGGTGACCGGCGGAATCTGCATGCCGCCGAACGTGCCAACGACACCGGTCTTGCTGTAGCTCGCCGCGGCGTAGCCGCCCAGAAACGCGGCCTGAGCGGTGTCGAACAGGATCGGCTTGATGTTGTCGTAATCCGGCTTGCCGTCCTGGTTGGCGTCCGCGCCGTCATCGATGATGGCGAACTCGGTCTTCGGATTGGCCTTTGCGGCCGCGAGGCTCGCGGCAGAGAGGTTGAACCCGACGGTGACGATGAGGTTGCAGCCCTTGTCCAGCAGCTGGTTGATGTTGGGTGCATAGTCCGTGTCAGCGTCCGACTGCACGTGCGTCTCCGAGACGCCGAGGTCCTTTGCCGCTGCCTGAAGGCCTTCGAGACCGAGCTGGTTGAACGACTTGTCGTCGAAACCGCCGGCGTCGGAAACCATGGCGGGTAGGAAATCGCTGGCAGCGGGCGTGGCACTGTTGTCACTGGTCTTCGGGGGTGCTGATGCACAGCCGGCGAGCAGCACTGCAACGCCGAGTGCTGCAAGTCCGCTCATGGCGGCCTTACGTGGGGTGATTCTCACGGTGTCCTCCTGGGTGCCGCCCCGGTATCGGTTGCCGGGGTTGTGTGCCTTGAATACTGCCTGAAGTTGCCTCTCCTGACTCTTTGAACCGCCCCGGGTTTACCGGAGGCTCGGTTGTTCGAGTCTATCAGTGTTTGCACAGGCCTGAGCCGCCCAGTAGGCGGCCTCGTACTCGGCCGGCGGGATGTCGCCGATCGGCTCCAGCAGGCGGCGATGGTTGGACCAGTCCAGCTCATCCCAGGGTGGCGTACTCGACGTCGTCGCTGCCCTTCCAGGGACCGTGCCGGCGGATCAGCTCGGTCCTCGAGAGGCCGATGATCGTCTCGGCCAGGGCGTCGTAGGGGTCGCCGCGCGAGCCCACCGAGAGCTCCACGCCAAGGTCCACGCGTCGAGGCTCGTGGTGCTGCCAGGGGTCGGTCATCTCAGCAATGTGGAGGCCGCAGGCCAATTCAACGCCGAAGTCCGCATCTTCCTGCGGTCGAATCAGAGCTGACCCGACTCCCTCACCCTGGACACCCGTTGAACGGCTGGTCGTTGCCCCACACCTGGTTCACCAGCCAGCCCCCGAGGCCCCCGCCGGCCTGCACGTCGCGGACCACATAGGTCTGGAACAGGAGGTACGCCAGGTAGGGGATCGCGAACAACGGCACGAACGGGACCTTCGCGTCGAGCCGGCTCTTGAGCACGAACGTCTGGTAGGGCTCGGAACCGGTGAGGGGTTGCAGAAGCTGCCCTGTCGTCGGGTCGGCCGCGTAGTACCCGGGCCAGCGGTCGGCAGCGAGCGCCGCACTCATCGCCGAGATCGAGTTCGGCGGTCCGGTCGCAGCCATCGTGAACCAGCACCACGAGCGTCTCGACGGCACCGGCTATCCCGGTGGTCTGACGGGCGCTCAGATCCTTCCGGAGGCGCGCGTCCTCGCCGTCGCCGACGTCGTCGAGGCGATGTCCTCGCACCGGCCCTACCGCGCCGCCCTCGGGATCGAGCCGGCGCTGGCGGAGATCCGCGAGAACGCTGGCGTCAGGTAGGATCCCGAGGTCGCCGCGGCGTGCGAGCGCGTGTTCGCGGCAGGCTTCTCGTTCACCGACTGACTGGTGTGCGATCGGGCACTAGCGGCGGAAGCCGAGCCGGATGGCGCCCATGTCATCCAGTCCCGTCACGCACCGGCCCGTCCCATCCCACCGCACGCATTTGGGTTGCAAAAGGATTGCAATCGGCGGTGACGGCGGAGGGACGCACAGGAGATTTCCCTGCAAATCATTGGTGGACCGCACCGGGCTCGAACCGGTGGCCTCCGCCGTGCAAGGGCAGGTACGAGTCTGCTAATAGTCACCAAGCAGTGTCAGGGAGCGCGTTTCTGAGCGTGAGATCAGCGGCGTGAGCGACAGCGAGTGTCACTAACGAGCGTTTGGTAGCACTGCGTTCGTTTGCCCAGCGTTTACAGAGAGGATGACGCGGGCTCCCGCGGACGTCGCGCACGCGTCGTGCGGAAGACCCTCGGACAGGTCAACGTCGGGATCACGCTGGACACGTACTCACACGTCTTGCCCGGCATGCAGGAGGCAGCGGCCGCCAGGATCGACGCCGGACTGAGAGAAGCACTGGCAGGATAGGTGGCCCACCGCCCGCTGGAACTGGGGGCGGGCCGCGAGCCCGCGCCAAAGGCCCGGCTACTCCTCAACGACCTCCAGCTGGCCCCACTCGTACTGCGGCACCCGGATGAAGCGGTCGGGGGCCCCGACGAGAACCTGGAGCTGGATCTTGAGGGCCGATATCTCGGCCACCTCGACACTCGTGACCGACCCGACCTCGCCCTTGACGCGCACCTTCTTGCCTATCCAGTCCATTCCGTTCACAGCGCCTCCCGTGTTCACGGCGCTCAGCATATCAACGGGGCAGTTGTGAGCTCCCTCGCCCGCGTCACGAGCGTCAGACCGCCGCGCGACGCTGACGGATTCGACAGAACCGACGCTTCCTCGGCAGATCAATCGGTCCTCTGCGCGCATCGTCGGTTCTGGCAGTTCTGTCGCTACGGTCGCAGTGAGCCGAAGCGGCACGCGACCCGCAGTCCCGGCACACGCCCCGGCCGCATCCCCCTACGCGCCGTGCTCCCGTCTCAGCTACCCAAATCGTGGGCACATTGTGACCATGGGGAATCGAGAGGCAGTGCGGGACAGCGCGTTGCGGCCGGCGGCACCGTTCACGCTGGTCGTCTCGGACGTGCACGCCTTCCCCGAGTTCCTCGAGAACGCGTTGCGGCATTCGGGGTTTCGCGCGGGGGTCGACCACTTGGTGTTCGCCGGCGACCTGCTCGACCGCGGCGGTCAGCCGGGCGAGTGCCTGGAGAGGCTCGATAAGCTCCGCGCCGAGATGCTGATCGGCGATCACGACCACGCCACGCTGCTGGGTTACTACATCGGAGAACAGTCGCCGGCCAGCCGGGGCTACCGTCAGGCGCTGCTGCGGCGCTTCACCGTGGGCGCCCTGAACCTTGTGACGAACGTGGACGGCGTGCTGATCAGCCACGCCGGCCTCTCGAGCACCTTTGCTCCCGACTTCCTCGAGGTCGGCGGCGACCCGGCGCGCCTGTCGGAGCGGCTCAACGACGAGTTCCGCCGCGACGTGGAGCGCCAGCTCTCTGCGGGCATGAAGGAGCCTGCGCCACGGACCCTTGACGGGCACTCACCCATGTGGCTGCGCGTCGACGACCCCGACGTGGGGCCGCAGCGCCTGCTCGGCGGAGTCGAACAGATCGCCGGTCATACCACCCCCAGCGCCTTTCGCCACTGGACCGAGGCCGACTTCCGTGCCCTTGGCCTGCACCTCATCGACCCGGGCAGCTACGGCCTCACCTCGCGCGACCACCCGCGCCACTTCCGCTACGGAGTGATCAAGGAGTGCGTGGTGGGAGTGGAGACCGGCACGGTGCAGGCGGGGTAGCCCGCAACGTCTTTGGGGCCGACCCGCGGGGGGCGGCGCTCAGCGCATGGGATCGATTGTCTCGTACACGATGCCGACCGCCGGGCCGACATGTGCCCCGATCACCGGCCCTACCGGGATGATCGACACGGGGGACCCAGCGATGGGCTCGATCGTCTCACGCGCGAACCGCGCGCCCTCCTCGCGGTCCGCGATCACATGGACCACCGCTCTTCCGAAGCCGTATTCCTCGATGTCGTCGCGCATGAGCGACGCCATCCGCGCGAGCGCCTTCTTGTACGTGAACGCC
>JBBQGJ010000197.1:0-11778 GCA_038322925.1 Mycobacteriales bacterium | reverse complement strand
TGCCATTCACCAACAACGGAGCAGAACAAAACGTCCGGATGGCCAAAATCCGGCAGAAAATCAGCGGCACAATGCGCACCCTCACCGGCGCCCAGAACTTCGCCAAACTCCGCAGCTACATCCAAACCACCGCCAAACACGGCCACCCCATGCTCATCGCACTCACCCAGCTGACCAGCAGAAAACCCTGGCTACCCGGCTACCCCTGACCAGTTACGAGAACCGAACCCGAATTTCTTCGTCGACGCGGCACCTGAGGTCGACCGGTACGCAAGGGATTTCGAGTTGCTCACCCAGATCGCCCTACCGCAGGACGAATCCGCCGAATTCATCCATACCATCGCGAACCAACTCAGGAACAACACCACCTCCGGTGCACTCTGAAACAGAAACCCACCCGTCCCCAGGCGGCGGGTCGCTGGGGTGCATTACCGGGTGACCTGCTGGACGGGGTCGCAGATGTCAACCTGCGTGCATCGTCGGTTGCGGTGACCGGTGCTAGAAACTTCCCCACTTATGCGCGATGTCAACCACCAGCCGCTGCCCGGCGCCGGGTCCACTGAGTACGAACGCCCGCATCGGCAGTTGTGCTCGAACACCTAGGCCGAAGGTGGTCTGTCCCTCAAAGCTGCCCCCGAAGGCGACCTGTCGGAAGGTTCGGTAGCCGGCCAGGTTTGTGAGCTGCTGCGATTGTGCCTGGTCTATCGGGGTGTAGGTGATCACCCCTGTGTTGATGTCGTAGTTGGGGGCGTGCACAACGATCTGGATCTTCGCGTCGCCGGCCAATGCGATGACACTTCCCCGGCCCTCGGTGTAAACGTTGTCGACGTAACGGATGTCGTAGCCGACGGGACCTGATCCGTTGATGTCGACGACGAGCCGGTCATAGCACGGGTGGGCGCCGGTGCGCACGTTGAAGATCGTTTCCGTTGGACCGTTAGCGTCGGCCGCTTTGGGCAGGGAACCCCAGTACACGACTGGGCAGGTGACGTTGGCCGCGTTCGCCGGTGCGGCGCTGACCACGGCGGGCACTGCCAGTGCTGCGCTCAGAACAATGGCGCGCAGGATGGGCGGGAAAGGGCTCATGATGGCCCTCCTTTCAGATAACAGGAGGACGCTGACCCCCTGTTGTGGGTTGCGTCACAATTTGGTCACCCCGCGGGCTGACGCTTCGCGCGGCCGACACGCAAAAATGTCTGGCCAATTGATGTTCAACCAGTCATTGCCCATCGTGGCAGTTTGAATTAGCTGCACTTGACCAGACGCTGGTGACCGTATTTGGCGCTGATACGGGCAGGACACACCAGTAGCGACCCGCACCCGGTCCCCGTGGGCTTGGTGTTGGCCGAACCGGCTCCAACCGGCCCCGATCAGGACACGCGCCCCGACCCGGTCCGCCACTGTCGTGGTAGGCCTGCAATTCGAGCGTCCCTGCGGCCGCGAGGCGGGTCGCCGTCGCGGTGGTGACCGGAGCCAGCCCGAGGCTTTCCGGAAGGTGTTGATGTCCACGGCCATGCTGCGCCAGTACATCCGTTGGAACAGCGAATGCGTCGCCAGGTTCCGGCGGCGCGGCAACCGCCCGGTGGTGATCAACATGTTCGGATAGGCACCGGTCGGCCGCATCGGCGCGTAATGCAAGCAGACCAGCGGTATTGCTTGCGATTCGGCGACGCACGCGGCGCGGTGCTCGCTCAGGGACCCGGTGACGATGAGGTCGGCGCCGGCGCAGACCCGCAGCGTGTCGGCATCGAGCAACGCGGCGTTGTCGTGCACGATCTTGCCCAGCGCCTGGGTCAAGGCCATGACATTACCGGCGGCCAGCCACCGCTGGCCTCCGGGGACTCCGAGAACTGCTGCGAGTCCGGTCCGACCGGATACGTGGTGAGACCGGCCTTCTCCCCGAACGCGACCAGGTTCGGGGAAACCCCGAGAATCACCTGTTGGCCGCGGCGGCTCAACTCAACACCCCGCACCACCAGGGGTTGCGCATCCCCACGAGATCCATTCGCCACCAACGCTATCCGCACAGCAAACCCCCATATTGAATGGTCATATCGGTCAAGTATCGAAAAGCATGGGGGGCATTTGACCGATCGATTCGAATGTCGTCCGCGAACGGTGTTTCGACTCGATTCCGCCTGGTCAGCCCATCACGCCAGACTGCGCGAGCATGATTCTCGGCGATCTGCAGCCAGGTTCTCAGCCCAGGAAGGCCAGCAGCAGGTGGCCGAGTTCGTCGGCCGCGTGCACCGGTACCCAGTGATCGCAGCTCAACCGTTCATACCGCCACGGACCGGTGACGAAATCCTCGGACCGGGTCATCTGTGCCTCGGTCAGGAACTGGTCCCCGCTGGACCACACTCCCATCGTCGGGCACGAGATCGGCACCATGGCCCTGACGGGCTGGTCTGCGGCGGCTGCCGATCCAACGTTGGCGCGGTACCAATTCAGACCCGCAGTCAACGCGCCCGGCCGGGAAAGATCGGCGATCTGCCGGTCGCAATCGGGATCGGTGTTCGGCTCCGCGCCGTGCCACCCCCAATCGCGGAACAACCGCCAGTCATCCCTGGGCAGCATCCGCTCCGCCACCCCAGGAGGCAGGAACCACCGCAGATACCCCGAACGCTGCTGCGGGTCGGCCGCACCACTGGTGACACCGGCCGCGGGATGACCCACCGAAACCACTACCAACCGGTCCACCTGTTCCGGCCGGCTGCCCGCGAGCTGCCAGGCCAACACGGCTCCCCAGTCGTGACCGACCACTGCGGCCCGGTCAACACCGGAGCTGTCCAACAGGCCGGCGATGTCAGAGACGAGGACGCTCATCCGATAATCCGCAACATCCAGTGGTCGACTCGATGTCGACCGGCCGAATCCCCGCAGATCAGGGGCGATCACCCGATACCCGGTGACGGCCAACAGCCGGATCTGGTGCCGCCACAACCGCCACGAATCCGGGAACCCATGCAGCAGAACGACAGGCCGACCCGAACCGGCCGACGCGACATTCAACCGAACGTCGCCCAGATCCACAGACCTTTCGACAATCGGTGGCCGGATCATTCCTCACACCACCTGACTTGATCACCGAACAAGGCGGCCACCCGCGGCACCCGCAACCGCTTCCAGCACCTCAATCCCCTCGGGTCTGAGTCACCCCTTCCTCGTTGGGGTCAGTAGCCGCGGGCGTCGCCCTGGCCGTCGCCGTCGTTTCCGGTGGTGTCGAAGCCACTGGAGTAGTCATGGGGTGCTGCGGCGGGTTGTTCCTCTATTTGGTCTGCTACCGGGATTTCGGCGCTGGCGAGCAGCGCGGCCAGGGTGATCGCGTAGCGATTGGGCTCGGTTCCCCTCGGCGGTAGGGGCACGTTCTCAGCGCGAGCGGGGTGATCGTTCATCGAGTCGCTCCACGGTCGGTGAAACGGAGCAAGGCGAACCGGTTGCCGCGAAGCCGCCGCAGCATAGGACTGGTGAGGATCAGATGCCGACCGAGGGAACCACCGTACCCGGCCGAACGCAAAGCAACACGTAGTTCCTGAAGGGTTCGGGGACGGTCCAGGTCCGGGCCGAAACCGCAGAGCAACACCAGATCCGCGGACGGAAATGGTTCCGTAGCAAGCTTTTCGAGCGGCTCAACCCCCTGCTCTAGGCCATTTCGCCGCCGTTGGCGAGCCAAACTCATGTCATTCTTCCCCTGAACCGTAAACCGACCACTGCCTTGTGATCGAACATCCCCGTCATCATCACCCCGTGGCGCTGCGCACCCGCGGTGCCAATGAGAAACCGCGGTGCCCTGTTCCGACAAGGTCCTCGACACCACTGAGCCGACACGCCCCGACCCTACTGCTGCCCGGTTTGTCCGGTCGAACGGTTAACTCGACACAACGATCAGGCGCGGCATGCCCGGAGGAGCTCCTCACACCCATCAGGCCATGGTGCACGCCTCGGGACCGGGACACCGCCGAGCCCCAGTGGCGGTGCACCCTTTCAGGAACCGAGGAGGCCGGGTAGATCTGCTAGCCCGGCAGCGCCGGCGGACCGCCTCGCCCGGCCCGGCGAGGTCGATACGGCCGCGTACCACCAGATCGGCCAGCAGCGCCCCGGCCAACAGGTAGCCCGTTGTCGTCCCCGCGACCGGGCTTGCCCTCATCGCTGCGCAGCAGCACCATCAGCTGCTCGTACAACGGCAGGTGGTGGTCGTTGATCTTGGGCTCCCCCGGTGAGCGGCGGTGCGGTCAACGACCGCGTGACTGGCGCCGTGGTCATGACTCGCGGCGCCGGCAGGGGCGGCCCAGGTGATCGGGTCCTGTCGCTGTTCCGGACTCGTCGGACCGCCACCGGTCACGTGGAGAGGCCGGCGTTCACGACCGGGGTAGCCCGCTGATCGCCGCAGAGCACGACGAGCAGGTTCGACACCATCGCGGCCTTGCGGTCCTCGTTCAGCGCGACGACCCCTTCACGGTCCAGCCGTGCCAAGGCCATCTCGACCATCCCGACGGCGCCATCCACGATCAGGGACCGGGCGGCGATCACGGCGCCGGCCTGTTGGCGTTGCAGCATGGCCTGGGCGATCTCCGGGGCGTAGGCCAGGTGGCTGATCCGCACCTCGATGACCTCGACCCCGGCGACGACGATCCGTTGTGCGACCTCGTGCGCGAGTTCGTCGGACACCATGTCCGTGGACCCGCGGAGCGAGGTGCCGTGCCCGGTGGTGTCCTCGTAGGGGTGGGTGGTCGCGACGTGCCGGAGCGCGGCCTCGGATTGGACGGCGACGAAGTGGTCGTAGTTCTCCACCGCGAAGGTGGCCTTGGCGGTGTCGGCGACCTGCCACACCACGATCGCGGCGATTTCTACGGGGTTGCCATCGGCGTCGTTGACCTTGAGCGCGTTGGTCTCGAAGTTCGGCAACCGCACCGACACCCGGCGGCGGGTACTCAACGGCACCACCCAGGTCAGCCCGGTCCGCCGGACGGTGCCGATGTAGCGGCCGAAGAACTGCACCACCCGGGTCTCGCCGGGGGCGATCACCACCAACGGGCTGGTCAGCAGGATCGCCAGCACGACGCACAGCCCGGCGACCGCAAAATTCAGTCCCATGGCGGACCCGTCGATCCCGGCCTGCGCGGCGAGCACGACCTGCCAGACCCCCACCCCGGCCAACACGAGCGCGACGGGGAGGACCAGGAACCCGCTGACCGCCCAGGCCCGACGTTCCTCCCCCTCGACCCGGGTTCCGTCGTGCCCCACCGGCCGGTCGGCCAACGGTTCGATCTGTGGGTCCCGGGTGACGTCCTCGGGATCCCTGGTGGCCGTGCTGAGCTCGATCATGAGCGCCCCTTTCATCGAATGAACTGCTGACTCACTGCTACGACATCTCTTGATTTCATTGGTCTCTCGTTGGCTTGCCGGCCAGGCCCGGTGCCGTACCGCCGCCGATCACCTTGCCGTTGTTGCCGATGACGGAGGTGCCCCGGTCGGTGATCAACCCGTCGGCTCGGGCCGACGCCCGGCAGCGCGGCCAGGAACCCGGCCATGTCAGCGGTCACCGCCCCGGTGCCGTCGCCGGTGGCCTTCGCGGTGTCGGTTTGCACCGGCCGGACGGTGACGTCGGGGGCGGTGTTTCGGGTCAGTTCGGTGAAGGTCTTGTCCAGGGTGTCGGTGAACACCAGGAAGCCGGCGACGAACGCGACCCCCAGCACGACGGCGAGGGCGTTCATGGCCATTCGCAGGTTTGTGCGCCAGGAGACCCTTGACGGTGACGCGGAGCATGTCAGCCCACCCGCCCGGCGGGCTCGAAGTTCTTCATCCGGTCCAGCACCCGCTACGCAGCGGGCTCGGCCATCTCGTCAAGGATCCGGCCGTCGGCCAGGAACAGCACCCGGTCGGCGTAGCCGGCGGGGACCGGGTCGTGGGTGACCAGCACGACCGTCTGCTGGAAGTCCCGCACGGAGCGGGCCAGGAAACCCAGCACCTCGGCCCCCGGAGAGGGAGTCCAGGTTGCCGGTGGGTTCGTCGGCGAAGATGATCGCCGGCCGGCTCGCGAGAGCCCTGGCGCAGGCCACCCGCTGCTGTTGACCGCCGGAGAGCTGGGCCGGTTTGTGATGCAGCCGGTCGGTGAGCCCGACCGCGGTGATGACGGTGTTCAGCCAGTCCTGGTCGGGCGTGCGGCCGGCGATATCCATCGGCAGGGTGATGTTCTCGATCGCGGTCAGGGTGGGCACCAGGTTGAACGCCTGGAAGACGAACCCGATCCGGTCCCGGCGGATCCGGGTCAGTTCCTTGTCGCCCAACGTGCTCAGGTCGGCGTCGCCGATGAACACTCGCCCCGCCGTCGCCTGGTCCAACGCGGCCAGGCAATGCATCAGCGTCGACTTCCCCGAACCGGACGGTCCCATGATGGCGGTGAACTGACCCGGATGGAATTCCACGTTCACCCCGCGGAGCGCGGCGACCGCGGTGTCACCCGACCCGTACACCTTGCCCGGAGCGACCGCCCGGGCGGCCGTCGCGTCGTGCCGGGTGGTCGGACCAGCAGGAAGGGCCCCGGCAGTGGTTGGTCGGGCGGCAGGCAGTGGGCCGGCCAGCGGTTGGTGGCGCATGACGGTTCCCCCGTTTTCTGGTGATGGCTGGAAGTGGAAGGCACAGCGAGGACTCCGGCGCCGGAGAAGTCGACGACGAATCCCGGGACGGCGGTGGCGCGGTTGCCCGCGTGTATGGGGGTGGTGGTCATTGCTGTCAGGCCGCGAGGGTGCGCAGAGCCTGCTCGATGAGGTCGGTGAGGGCGGGGCCGCCGGCGCCGACGGTGAGGAACGCGATGGACAGTTCACGGATGGGATCGACGGCCAGCAGGGTGGAGTATCCGTTGATGCCGCCGAGGTGTCCGACGAGTAGGTCTGTCCCGGCCAGCCCGGAAACGATCATGGTGCCCAGTCCGTAATCGGGGGCGACCGGTGTGGTGAGTTCCACGGTTCGGTCCGGTGGAAGGATCAGTCCGCCGTAGAGCTGGTACCCCCAGGTGGCCAGGGTGGGTGCGTCGGCAGCACCACCACCGACAGTCCGGCCACCCACCGACCCAACCTTCGATTCACGGTCCACAAACCCCCTCCGAAGCGCGGGAACCGCTGAACGGCAACCGTTCGTCCGACCTGCGGATCCGGTCCCGTGACTGCTCTGGTCGTACCTTGCGACGATGATGCCGCCCCTTGGACCTTCAGCATCGAGCCTGTGTGACCCGCAGTGAGATGCAGTTCTCACCAGTCCAGGTGAGGGACGCATCTGTGGCGCATGACGAATGTCATCCAGGCAGGGACCGGGACCACCGCCGATAGTCGAGCGCGCCCGAATCCCACCCCCCGCGACCCCCGCCGCCCGATACCGGGCGGACACTCAACTGGGTTGGACCTCATGACTTTTGTCATGCCTGCGCCATGAGTTGCTCATGCGAAGTGGTGACACCCGCATCGGCACGGTCGCCGCGGCGGCTTGATGCTGGGTCGCATGGACGCCACCGGTGTGATCGATGTTGCGGGTCTTCACCGTCACTACTGCGGCGGGGGGCGCGGATTCGAAGCTGTTCGCGGGGTGAGCTTCTCGGTCCGCCGCGGCGAGCCGTTCGCGTTGCTGGGAACCAACGGCGCCGGGAAGACCTCTTTGCTGGAGGTTGTCGAGGGGCTCGCACCCGCGACGTCGGGGACCGTCCGGGTCCTGGGTCGCGACCCGCACTCCGAGCGCCGCGCGGTGCGGCCACGGGTCGGGATCGTGTTGCAGGACAGCGGGTTTCCGCCGGAGCTGACAGTGATGGAAATGGCGCGGATGTGGGCCGGAACGCTGACCGCGCCGCGGCCGGTCGGGGAAACCCTGGACATGGTCGACCTCGGCCATCGGGCGCGGGTTGGTGTGCACCAACTGTCCGGCGGTGAACGACGACGACTGGACCTGGCGCTGGCACTGTTGGGTCGACCCGACGTGCTGTTCCTGGACGAGCCCACATCCGGGCTGGACCCGGCGGCCCGGCAGGGTGTCTGGCGGTTGCTCCGCGATCTGCTGGACGGGGGCGCCACGATCCTGCTGAGCACGCACCACATGGATGAGGCCGAGTCGCTCGCCGATCGGCTTGCGATCATGCACCGAGGACGGGTCGTCCGTACCGGCACACCGGCGGAGATTGTCAGCGGGCAGGCGGCGCGGATCTCCTTCGGCTGGCCGCCGGGGGTTGTGCCGCCACTTCCGGTGCTGCCCGGCGGCGTCACCGTCGAGCCGGCTCGTGGCGGGGTGGTGCTGCGGACCAGGGACCTCCAGCTCACCGTGGCCGCGTTGCTGGAGTGGGCGAACCACCACGACCTGCGGCTGCATCATTTCACTGCACGCCCCGCCTCGTTGCAGGAGACGTTCCTGGCCCTGGCCGAATCCGGGGGCGATCACCACGACGAGGAGTGGGTCCGATGACAACGACGGCACGAACGGTCCCGGCGGCACTGCAATGTCTGCGTGGTTCCGCCCGGCGGATCGGCGCCCTCTCCCGGGCGGAGGCATTGTTGTTGCGGCGCAACCCCATGGCGCTGCTCACCGCGCTCGGAACACCCATCGTCGGAGTGGCTTTGCTGAACGCGTTACCGCCGAGCGGTTCGGTGCCGTTGCCCGGCGCGGGGATCGCGGTGACCCTGACCGCGTTCGCGCTGCTGTTCCCGCTGTACTACAACCTGGTCACCACCCTGGTGGCGCGGCGCGAGGAACTGGTCCTCAAACGGCTGCGCAGCTCCGAATGCAGCGACGCGGAGATCCTCATCGGGGCCGGCGCGCCGGCAATGACCATCGCGTGGGGGCAGGCAACTGTCGGGGTAGTCGCCGCCACAACGGTGCTGGGAATGGCCCTGCCGGTGAACCCTGTGCTGGTCATCGTTGCGGTGCTGCTGGGCACCGTGGTGTTCGTGCTGCTCGCCGCGGTCAGCACCGCGGTGACCTGCACGGTGGAGATGGCGCAGCTGTCCACCCTGCCGGTCGTAGTGGTCTCGATGGTCCTCGGTGGCCTGTTCCCGCCGGACATGCTCCCCGGACCCGCTGCCCTGGGTCGCGGAGCTCCTCCCGCTGACCCAGGTGGTCGACCTGATGTGGCTCGGCCTGACCGGCACCACCCGAGACAGCCCCGGCGACGGGGAGTCCCTCAGCGGAATCGTTGCGGCATTCCTGGTCCTCGGGGCCTGGGTCGTGGCCGGCGTGTTGGCGCGTCGTCGTCTTATGCGGTGGGAGCCCCGAAAGTGATGGCGCAGCGTGACAGGGTGGTGACGTGACCGTTTCCCGGTGGTGGAACCAGCGGAGCAGCCCGCAGCGCCTCGACATGTACATCAGGTGGTCGCTATACGTCACGTCCGCTTGGGTGCTGCCCATCGCACTGCTGGGTGTCATGGCTATTCCGGACGCGCGGCCGATCGGATTGACAGCGTTCTTCGTGCTCCTGGTGACCCACACCGTTGCGAGCCTCGCGTTGCTCCGCGCCGGACTCAGCACCCTGCTCGGCGGCCCGCCTCCGGGCCGATCGTTGGTCATCCTCACATTCGGGCTAACCGTCGCCGGGGTGTTGACGGGTTGGTGGGCGTTCCCGGAACCCTCCCCGGACCAGCTGCCAATGATCGTGCTCATCGTTGTCCTGCTGTTTGGTGGAGCCCAGACCTTGGCGTTGACGCCAGTGTTGAGCCGGCGGGCGCTCTACGCCGGCATCGGGATCGGCGCTGCGATCACCGCTGGCTGGTTCGCCCTCGCGGGCGACGGAGACTGGCCGGGGCCAGTGGGGTTGGGCCTGGTCTACGCGATCCTGGTCGGGCTTATCGTCGTCGTTGATCGCGTCCAGGAATGGATGCTGGTCCTCGTCTGGGAGCTCGACGCCGCCCGCACGGTGCAGGCCCGACTGGCGGTCGCGGAGGAACGCCTGCGGTTCGCCCGGGACTTCCACGACGTCCTCGGCCGGAACCTCACCCTGATCGCGGTCACCAGCGACCTCGCCGCGGGGCTCGCCCGCCGCGGCGACCCCGAAGCCGTCGACAAAATGCTGCAGGTCCGCAGCCTCGCCCACGAATCCGCCCGCGAAGTACGGGAGGTCGTCACCGGGTACCGGGCCGCGGACCTGGACACCGAGTTCGCCGGCGCCCGATCGGTGCTCCGCGCGGCCGGGATCACCACCCGGGTCATCGGCGACAACACCTGCGTCCCCGGGGACGCCCAGACCGCCTTCGCCTGGGTGCTGCGGGAGGCCACCACCAACGTCATCCGGCACAGCAACGCCACCACCTGCACCATCGAACTCGGCATCGACCCGCGCGCCGAGGCCGGAGCAGTGGACATCGCGGTCCTGCGTATCCACAACGACGGCGCCCCGCCCTCCGACCCGTTCCACACACCGGGGCACGGCCTGGCCGGGCTCCGGGAACGGGTCACCGCCGTGAGCGGGCACCTCGCTGCCGGGCCGGAACCCGGCGGCTGGTTCACCGTCGAGGCGCGGCTGCCCGTCGCCAACATAGCTCCGACCGCTGCACTGGACCCAGCCCCGTGATCCGGCTGCTGCTCGCCGATGACGAGCACCTCATCCGCACTGCGTTGGCGGCCCTGCTCGGCCTGGAGGATGACCTGGACGTGGTCGCGCAGGCCGCGTCCGGCCCCGAGGCCGTCGCGATGGCCCGCAGGCACCGCCCTGACGTCGCGGTCCTTGACCTGCAGATGCCCGGCCTGGACGGTATCGCCGTCGCCGAACAACTCCACACCCAGCTACCCGCATGTGCCACGTTGATCGTCACCAGCCACGGTCGGCCAGGGCACCTCAAACGCGCGTTGGCAGCCGGCGTCGGCGGGTTCCTGCCCAAGACCGTCTCCGGACAGGTCCTTGCCGACGTCGTCCGTACCGTTCATGCCGGCGGACGGTACGTCGACCCCCAACTCGCCGCCGAAGCCATCAGCACCGGCGACAACCCGCTCACCAGCCGGGAGACCGACGTCCTGGAACTCGCCGCCAACGGCACCCCCATCGAAGACATCGCCCGACAGGCAGCATTGTCCCCCGGCACCGTCCGCAACTACCTCTCCGCCGCGGCAACCAAACTCGGCGCCGCGAACCGGCACGAAGCCGCCCAACGCGCCCGCACACACGGCTGGATCTGATCGGGTGACCAACTCGCCCTGCGCCCGAGACTCAGCATTTCCGTCTCGCGGCGGCAACGACGAGTCCGCCGTGCCGCGCGCTCCGATGGATTCTCGTTCAGGTTGAGCCTGCGATGACAATGTCGCGGATGGTTTTCACAACGAGCGCCGGATCGCTGATCGCTGGAATTGGACGTGGTGATGTGCCGACCCCGCGGGGACAGCGCGGCCAACTGCTGTTGCCGGTCCACGTAGGTGGTGGCCTGTGCGGGTGATGTTGTCAGCCCGGCCGTGACCTTGCTGCTGACCACCGTCAGGGGGCACGTCCGGAAAGGGAATGGCCTGCGGTCTCGGTCGCGGTCTGCGGGAGGAACCCAGGGGATCGGCAAAGTAGTTCATGCGGTGAGCAGAAGGTCGATGGGTCGGCTGGTGCTGCGGCCGTTGTGTCGTAACGAGGTGGCTATTTTGGTGTGCCCGCCGAGGCGGAGCACGCTGATCGCGGTGTTGCGCAGGGTCGCCATGACCTGTGGTCCATTGCCGGTGCGGAGTTGATGACGGTCTTCGTCGAACACGACGTCTCGCACCCAGTGGAGCCCGTTCTCGATTCCCCAGTGGCCCTGGATCCAGGTGGCGACGGTGGCCGGTGGCGCGGCGATC
>JBBQGJ010000196.1:0-11985 GCA_038322925.1 Mycobacteriales bacterium | reverse complement strand
GCGACACCTTCACCTCGCCGCTCTCGTCCAACGGGACGTCACCGCTGGACAACCAGTCGAACAGCGGTCCGGGCTGGTCATTCTCGTCCGCGACGAAGCCGTCCACCGACACCGAGCTGTACATGACCACCTTGCCCACGGGGCTCTCCTCTGCTTTGGGGTGCCCCCAAATTAGCGTGTCGTGAGCTGTCGCTCTTGTAAGAAATCAATCGGTCGGCAGCGGCCAGCCGTCCAGCGCGTGGCCGGGATGTTCGCGCAGGAACCGCCGCCGGACTTCGACGTACAGGGTCGGCGTGAGCCCGGTGAACGCCCGGAACTCGTGGCCGAAGTGGGCCTGGTCGAAGTAGCCTGCGCCACCGGCGAGGTCGCCCCAGTCGATCGGTCCGGCGGGGTTGATCGCGAACACGGTGGCGGCGAAGCGGTAGGTGCGGGCCAGCCGCTTCGGCGTGACGCCGATGAGCTCCTTGAACCGCGGTGCCAGATGAGTGCTCGGGCCGGCCCACAGTCACTGACTCAGCGATCTCGCCACTTCTCTGGTCATGTATCCTAACATGTGTTCGAATACGGACATGCTAACACCTCGCGACTTCGGACTGTCGGATCGGCACTACCGGATCCGCGGGCACGAACTCTCCGAGGCGATGCCGGATCGATGCCCGGCGGGTCACGTCCTTGAGAAGAATACAATCCTGGTGAGTAACCACCCCTGCACGAGCTGCACCGGATCGAGCCACCGCTGCTGGCGATGTCGAGAGTGCGATGCCTGTTGGATCTGGCCCGCCTGCAGGGATCGGCCAAAGTGGCCAGAATGGCCGGGCTTCGATTCGTAGTTTGGTGATCTTGCGCCTCGGAACGCCGCTTGAATGATCACTGCGGGCAACAACGCCGGGAAACAGGCCGGTCGTTTTGCGAGGTTACCCACAGTATGTCGATGCTGTCCGTCACTGTACACGTTCAAAGTACTGAACTTCTTGGAAACTCTCAGAACTGTGTCGACGTTCGACCAATCGGACTAGTGTCTAGCTAAACAATAGATATCAGGAAGGATGCAGAGAAGGGTTCCTCCGCCGGCAAGCTGCACCCAAGTACCGAGTAGGTGTGCAGTAGTGCAGGTGAGTTCTGCACAAAGCACGCTGACAGGCAAAGCCGAGGCTGTCCAAAGATGAAGGGGTTTCGAATTGTGAACATAACAGCGCACCGTCCTCGATCGGCGCATGGGTGTAGTCGCCTTTCTTACCAGCGCCCTACTTGAATTTCCGGCTGCGTCTGCTGGAGCAGAACCAAATGTCCAATCAGCCTCTTCCGCCGGACAGATCAATACGACGACCTCTGCGTCTGCTCGACTCGATACGGAGGCACCGCCACAACTCAAAGCCCCGTTTCCGGGGTGCGAAGGTGTTCAGTGGAATTGGCTCACAGGCGGTAAGTCAGATATCTATATCCACGCAGAAACTGCATACCTGAACGGCCTAATGTATACTGACTACGGCCTAATCTGGATAAATATCCTGGATAGGAAACCTGAACGTGGTCGGCGGAGGGCAGTACACCGTTAGCAAGTTCGAGAACTTCGCAAGAACGTTCCCAGCGAAACCCGGCTACTATGCCTCGGTTTCGATAACTTCGGACGACAACACCATCACCTATTGTGGTGGTGGCAGCGAAATACTATCGTGACTAATCAAGAAGGTGCAGCGAAGAACGAAGTGGGCTGGGATGACTTGAGCTTGCGAGTTGTGCAAGGTTTGAGCCCACCCGAAAACTTCGCCGCGCAGTTATGGATACCTGCCGCATCGGATGTTCATCAACTCGTCGCTGCGGTGTTATTCGCTCAACGGTCCGACGAAACAAGTTGGCGATGGACTGCATGTCAGCTCAAACATCGTGCGGATGGTTGGCAATTGGTCGCTCGGGAGTCGATGGAGTCGACTAGCCCCTGGACGGCATTGACCGACAGGCCGTCCATCAACGAGTGGGGGGCTTCCGCAGGACACGTGCGATTCGAACAGACGACAGCCAAATTCGTCGATGGCAAATGGCTATTTATGCGTCATATCAGGGCAACTCGCGAAGTCCAGACGATAGAGTTCGAGGGCGCCGACGGTCTGTTCCCGAACACGGACACCTTGTGTTGACATGGGAGTCGGCCAAGCCGCCGGTATCTCCCGGCAAAGGTTGGGAGCCGAATTCTTACACCCGAGCCTTTGCTGCCGATGGGACAGAGCTGATTGTGCTCCGTGTCGGCTGGTAGCGCGCCACGACCAAGTTAGAATACAGGCGCGCTCAGGATCTGGCTGATCGGGCAACGGAATGGCCTATTGTGGCAAGCCCATCAGAGATTAGCCGAGGGCGCCCACCCAAGGCTTGACGCCTGCGGGGCCCTCCCAGTAATAAGACGGTTACCGGGGCCGCGGAAGGATGAGTTCGGGTAGGCGGGACGTCCTTGGGTGGACGGATCATGGCTGGAGCAGAATCTGACCAAGCGATCCACTGTCGGATCTACAAAGGGCGATTGCCTCAGATCATTTCGGTCGCCAATGTCGCTGGTGTCCAGAAGTTCGGGGGATTAGGTAGCTCCAGTGCACTTGTTCCCGCCCGGGCGCCGAGGTTCCTGCCTTCGACGTCAAGCCATGAACAGCGCACGGTCGGAATATGTCCCACCGCCAGTCGAATGCGACGCCTGCTGGATCTGGCCCGCCTGCGCCGACCGCCCGGACTGGCCCGAATGGCCCGGCGTCGACACCCCAGGCCGTTGACCGCCCCGCCCGGCTCCTTGGACGATGCTCAGCCCAGAAGGTTTCACTCCGGCGGGATGACGGCAGAACATCCCGAAATGTGGTGACATGACACACCCGGGGTCGCAAGGGAGTCCGTTGAGGAGCAGAGGCCGATGAGTCAGACCGCGCTGGCAAGATGGCGGGACGGGACAGCCAAGCAGGCGATCCTGGACTTCATCTCGGGAGTGACAACCGAGGGCGGCCCTGATTTCGTCGCGGTGGCGGATCGGATCGCCACCTTCGACAACGACGGCACCCTGTGGGTGGAACAGCCGTTGCCGCCGCAGTTCGATTTCGTGTTCGGCACCTGGGCGAAGGAGATCAAGGCCGACCCGGCGCTGGCCGGGCAGCAGCCCTACAAGGCGATCCTGGAACGGGACCCCGCCTTCTTCCAGGGCATCGCGACCCAGGAACCCGCCGTGATTACCGCTCTTCTCGCAGCGTTCGGCCGGTCCTGGGCGGGCAGCACCCCCGCCGAGTTCGAGGCGCAAGTGCGGGAATGGACGGTGACGGCCAAGCAACCCAAACTCGGGGTGTCCTACCTGGACCTGGTCTACAAACCCATGCTGGAACTGTTCGCCCTGTTGCAGGACAACGGGTTCCGGGTGTTCGTCTGCTCCGGCGGCGGCCGGGACTTCATGCGGGTCTTCGCCGAGGAGACCTGGGGTGTGAACAAGGAGAACGTGATCGGGTCCGCCGCCGAGTACACCTACACCGTCGACGGGAAGATCGTCCGCGGTGAGGAGATCCTCGGCCGGTTGAACCTTGGCCCGGGGAAACCGGAACACATCTTCGCGCAGACCGGCCGGCTGCCGGTGTTCGCCGGCGGCAACGCCGACGTCGACATCGAGATGCTCGAAGCCGCGAAGTTCGGGCTGCTGATCAATCACGACGACCCGGACCGGGAATTCGGCTACACGTCGGGTGCCGAGGCTTCCATGGTCAAGGCCGAAAAGCTGGGCTGGACCGTGGTCAGCATGAAGAACGACTGGGACACCGTCTACGGGAAGCTGGCCGACCTATGAGCGATCTGACCGCGGTCGACATCATGATCCAACCGGACGCCAATGCGATCGAGCGGGCCCGGGAGGTGAATCGTCGGATGCCGCTGAGCATCCCGGCCGGGCTCACCCTGGACGACACGCACCTGCCGCATGTCACCATGCTGCAGCGCTACCTGATCACCGCTGACCTCGACCAGGCCTACGTCGCGATCGAAAGCACCATCGCCGCAACCGATGTCGCTGCACTGAGCTACCACGTCCCGGGGATCACCTACTCCGAGCACTGGGGACCGCCCGGGCAGGCCGCCGCCGTCCTCGGCGTCCACCCCAACCAACAGGTGCTGGACCTGCAGGCCGCGCTGCTCGCGGCGGTCACCCCGTTCACCGGGACCGGCGGGACCGACGCCGCGTTCGTCACCGACCCCGGTCAGCAGATCAGCGCCACCACCAAGGACTGGGTCGAGACCTACCAACCGAACCAGGTCGGCGCGAACTACACCGCGCATCTCACCGTCGGGCTCGCCACCGTCGCCGACCTCAAGGCCATGCAGGCAGAACCCTTCGATGAATTCGACGTGCGACCGGTAGGTCTGGCCGTTTACCAACTCGGGAACAACGGCACCGCCCGCGCCCGGCTCAAAGCCTGGCCACTGACCACCTGAACACCCTTCAAACAGGTCATCCAGGATCAGACTGATGGTCGGGGCGGCGCCGAAGACACGGCCAGCAAGCCGCGCGTCGCTGTTCTGGACGAGGCCGCCGACAAACGAAACAATAGCTGTCAGGCCGGTCAACGGTCAGCTTCAAACCCTGTCCATAAGGTCGGCAATCACCCCTGCCTGTGCGTCGGGGTGCCGCACCGCACCTGGCGCTGCCGGGAGTGCGACGCCTTGTGGGTGTGGCCACCATGCCGGGACCGTCCGGAGTGGGCGGCGTGGTGGCGCTGACACCTACTGACGGTGCCCGGACTGGGCGTGCCGAGCATGGGCGATGCCGACCCGGGCATGCGACGATCGCGGCCGATCGACCCCGACCACCGAAAGGACGCCGATGGCGATGTTGAACTGCGACATCTTTTCTGACGTACTCGGCCTGAGCACGTCGTTGACGGTGATCCTGCCGCAGGCGACGACCACCCAAATCGGTTTGACGGGCAATGTCCGGGACGCCGATCCCCCGCTGCTCTACCTGCTGCACGGGCTGTCGGACGATCACACGATCTGGCTGCGTCGCACGTCGATCGAGCGGTATGTCGCTCCGCTGGGGTTGGCCGTGGTCATGCCCCAGGTGCACCGGAGTTTCTACACCGACGAGGTATACGGAAACCGCTACTGGACCTTTCTGTCCGAGGAACTACCGGATCTGGTGCACGGCTTTTTCCGGCTGTCCCGGCGCCGGGAGGACACCTTTGTCGTCGGCCTGTCGATGGGAGGCTACGGAGCGTTGAAGTGGGCGTTGCGGCATCCGGAGCGGTTCGCCGCCGCGGCAAGTCTGTCCGGTGCTCTCGATATCGCAGGGCGTCAGCGGGATTCCGGTGTGCAGACCAACCAAGGGCAGGACGACCAATTGATGCACCGGATTTTCGGCGATCAGCCGGTGAGTGGCACCGACAATGATCTCTTCGCCCTGCTGGACAGGATCGACCCTGCCGCGGCGCCTTCGCTGTACGTCTCCTGCGGCACCGAGGACGTCCTCTGCGCCGAGAACCGGCGGTTCGCCCACGCCGCGGCTGACAGAGATCTCTTGCTGTTCAACGACTTCGGACCAGGGGACCATGATTGGGCGTACTGGGATGCAGGCATCCAGGATGTACTCGGCTGGTTGCCATTGGCAGCACCCGGGGGCTGACACCGATCATCGCGGACGATGTCTGCGGCCACCGACCCGGCGTCCACCACCGACTCCCCTGGGTGTGCACCCCGCCGATTCACGGCCGTCAAACCTGCCCGGCGTAGTCTGCCGGAATGCCGCAGGACACCGTGATCGTCGGCGCCGGGCCGGCCGGTCTCGCGGTCGCTGCGGGCCTTCGCAGCCGCGGCGCGCCGTGCTCGGTGCTGGACCAGGGAGACGGCGTCGGCGCCGCGTGGCGAGCACGGTACGACAGCCTGCACCTCCACACCGCCCGCTGGCTCTCGGGCCTTCCCGGCGGCCGCATCCCCAGGAGATTCGGCCCATGGGTCTCCCGTGACGATTTCGTGGCCTTCTTGGGTGACTACGCCGCGCAGCACGGCATCCGCCCCGAATTCGGCGTCACCGTCGAGCGGATCGACCGTGACGATGACGGCTGGCAGTTGCGGACCTCGGATGGCCGTCGACAGGCAAGCACGGTCGTCGTGGCCACCGGCTACTGCCGGCAGCCCTTCATTCCGGACTGGCCGGGACGCGCAGGCTTCACCGGATCGCTGCTGCATTCGGCGGAGTACCGCGAGCCGTCGCCGTACGCGGGCCGGAGCGTGCTGGTGGTGGGTGCCGGCAACTCGGCCGCCGACATCGCGGTCGAATTGCTGGGGGTTGGCGCGCAGGTGACACTCTCGGTGCGAACCCCGCCCAACATCGTGCGCCGCGACACCCTCGGCGTACCGAGCCAGGTAATCGGCATCGCGCTGGGCCACCTGCCCGAGCGGGCGAAGGATCCGGTGGTCGGCATCTTGCGCCGGGTCGCGGTTCCTGACCTCACCCGCCAGGGACTGCCCGCACCGGACGACGGGTTCAGCCAGTTCCTCCGCTCCCAGACGGTGCCGATCCTCGACCACGGGTTCGTCCGGGAAATCCGGGCCGGGCGGATCAGCGTGGTCGCTGCGGTCACCGCGCTGGACGGTGACAGCGTCCGGCTGGCCGACGGGTCGACGGTCCGGCCCGACGCGGTGATCTGCGCGACCGGCTACCGCCCCGGACTGGAGGGCATGGTGGGTCACCTGGGTGTGCTGAACGGCCGCGGGCAGCCTGTCGTCCGCGGCGCCACCCCGCTGGCCGGAGTTGGACGGTTGTTCTTCGTCGGGGTGTCCGTGCAGCTGGGCGGCCAGATCCGGGAAATCGGCATGGAAGCGCGCGCCGTCGCCAACGCGATCCAACGGCAGCAGGCAGATCAGGCCAACTCGACCAGCACCCGCTGAGTCACGGCCTCGGTCAGCACCAGCTCCTGCACCGACCCGGCCGCCCGCAGATCGTCCGCAGCCGCCCGCACCGCGGCCAGATACTCTGCATTGCCATCGATTTCGAGCCGCTGCACCGCTGTCCGCATCCCCTTCCTGGCCATCGTCTTGGCCTTGCGGACCTCACGGAGCGCGGCCGCGGTCGCGTCGAAGACTTCTCCCGGCGTTCCGGCACGGGTGTCGAGATCGGCCGCCAGCGGCCAATGCGAGTGGTGCACCGAACCCGGCTGCCACCACGACCACACCTCCTCGGCGGCGAACGGCAGGAACGGCGCGAGCAGCCGTTGCAGGGTGGACAGCGCGACCGACAGCGCGGCCCGCGCCGACCGCGCCGATGTTTCCGACCAGCCGTCACCATAGGCACGGGACTTGACCAGTTCGACGTAGTCGTCGCAGAACTGCCAGAAGAACGCCTCGGTGCGCTCCAGCGCCTGCTGGTACTGATACGACTCGAAGGCGCGCGTCGCACCGTCGACCACCGCGGACAACTGTCCGAGCATGGCCCGGTCCAACGATTCGGTGACATCGATGGTGTCGGTCACCCGCCGGTGCCGCCGGAGCCGAGGCCCAGCACGAATTTCGAGGCGTTGAGCAGCTTCACCGCGAGCCGGCGGCCGATCTTCATCTGCGCCTCGTCAACCGCGGTGTCCACCCCCGGCGCCGCCCGGCACGACCAGTAGCGCACGGCGTCCGCGCCGTGCGCCCGGATCAAACCCGCTGGGGTGACGAGGTTTCCCTTCGACTTCGACATCTTCTTGCGGTCCGGATCCAGGATCCAGCCGTTGAACTCGGCATGTACCCATGGCAGTACGCCGTGTTCGAGTTGACTGCGGAGCAAGGTGGAGAACAGCCAGGTCCGGATGATCTCCGGGCCCTGCGGTCGCAGGTCCATCGGAAAGGTCCGCGCCAACAGATCAGGGTCGTCGTCCCAGCCGCAGACGATCTGCGGGGTCAGCGACGACGTCGCCCAGGTGTCCATGATGTCGGGGTCACCGACGAATCCCCCGGGCCGACCGCGGTCTGCCTCTTGGTAACCCGGCGGCACCTCAGCCTGCGGGTCGACGGGCAGCGCCCGTTCGTCGGCGACAATGGTTTCCTCCCAACGGGTTTGACCGGACGCATCCAGCGGGTACCACACCGGGAACGGGACGCCGAAATACCGCTGCCGGCTGACCAGCCAGTCGGTGTTCAGACCCTGCACCCAGTGCTCGTACCGGACCCGCATGAAATCCGGGGTCCAGCCCAGGTCCCGGCCGGCCCGCAGCAACGCTTCCCGCCGTCCCCCGTCTCGGGACCCGTTGCTGATGTACCACTGTCGGCTGGTGACGATCTCCAGCGGCCGGTCCCCCTTCTCGTAGAACTTGACGTCGTGGACGATCTGTCGGGGCTCGCCGAGCAGCGCGCCGGCGGCGGCGAGTTCCTCGATGACGGCCCGCCGCGCCTGGGTGGCCGACTTGCCGCCGAGCGCCTGCCACGCCCGCGGCTCGACCAGCCACTCGGGCGTTCCCGTCCGGAATCGACCGTCGCGGTCCAGGATCACCCGCAGTGGCAAACGCAATTCGCGCCACCACACCACGTCGGTGGTGTCGCCGAAGGTGCAGACCATCGCGATGCCGGTGCCTTTCTCCGGGTCTGCCAGCGGATGCGCCAGCACCGGCACGGCGACCTCGAACAACGGGGTCCGTACCGAGCTGCCGATCAGGCCTGTGAACCGTTCGTCCCCGGGCGGTACCACCAGCGCCACGCACGCCGGCAACAACTCCGGCCGGGTGGTTTCGACCTCGAGGACCCCGCCATCCTGTTTCGAGAAAGCAAGTCGCACAGCGATTCCCGTCACCGGGCGGTCCTCGAGTTCGGCCTGCGCGATCGCGGTGCGGAAATCCACATCCCACAGCGTCGGCGCCTCCGCCGTATAGGCTTCACCGCGCGCCAGGTTGCGGAGGAACCCACGTTGGGCGGTCCGCCGGCTCCGCTCGTCGATCGTCGTATAGACCAGGGACCAGTCCACCGACAATCCGACGGAGCGGAACACCGACTCGAAGGACTCCTCGTCCACCGCCGTCTGCCGCTGACACAGTTCCAGGAAATTGCGTCGGGAGACCGGTCGCCGCCCGCTGCCCTGTTCGTAGACCGCCTCCGGTTCGTACGGTGCGGCCGGATCACACTGCACGCCGTACAGGTTCTGCACTCGGCGCTCGGTGGGCAGCCCGTTGTCGTCCCATCCCATCGGGTAGAGGACTTCCCGGCCGCGCATTCGCTGGAAGCGGGCGAGCGCGTCCACCTGGACATACCCGAACACCGTTCCGATGTGCAGTTGGCCGCTGACGGTCGGCGGCGGAGTGTCGATCGCGTACACCCGGTCCCGCGTTGCGGACCTGTCGAAGCGGTACACGCCGTCTCGCTGCCACACCGCATCCCAGGTCGATTCCAGACCCTCCAGCTGGGGCCGCTCCGGAACTGTCACCCGTTCATGATCCCCAGCCGGGCAAGAGGCGGCCGCAACCTAGAGCAACGGGACGACCGCGCGGCAGAACCGCAGCGGATCCGGCGGGGCCAGCTCGATGCCGGATTCGGCCATGATGGTGATCCGGCTCAACCCGTAAGCCTGCTGGCGCTCCCGCAGCGCCGCCGCCATTTGGGCGGGCTCGCCGAAGAGCAGGTAGGCACTGCGGTCCAACTCTTGCTCCGGGATACCCGCCCAGCCTTCGCACAGCTCGCGTTCGGCCTCCCGAACCCGGGAGGAATCACCGAACGCCGCGTAGATGATCTGCGTCGACACCGCCACGTCCTCAGGCATGCGACCGGCGTCGACGGCTGCAGCACCGACCAGCCTCGCCCGTTCCGCGAGTTCTTCGACGGTGGTCAGCGCCTGCGGCGCGCGTCCCCGACCCTGGCCTGCGCCATGGTGGCGCCCGCCACCTTGCCGTGCCGGGGATCGCCGTGCAGGTCGAGGATGTCGGCGTACCTGCCGGCCATCCGCAGGATCCGGTCGGAGCCGCCGCCGACCAGGATCCGCGGGCGGGTCTCCGGCCGCGGCGACAGCGGCAGGTCCTGCGCGCTGATGTAGGTCCCGTTGGCCGTCGCCGACCCGTAGAGGAACAGCGCCCGGGCCAGGGACAGCACCTCCTCCAACCGGTCCATCCGCGGCCGGAACGGTGGCATGCTCAGGCCGATGGCATCGAATTCCTCGGTGCTCCACCCCGCCCCGAGACCGGCGGTCACCCGCTCCCCGCCGGCCAGCACCGCGAGCTGGGCGAACTGCCGCAACAGCAAAGCGGGGTGCTGCCAGGCGGTGTTGGCCACCACTGTCTGCACGCCGAACCGGTCCGACAGCGCGGCGACCGCGGCCAGGGTGGTCATCGGTTCACAAGCCGGTTGCACGCTCTCCGATCGGGGCACCCCGTCCGAGGTGCCGAACAAGTGATCCGAGACGCTCACCCCGGCCGCGCCCGCGTCCTCGAGAGCCGTGGCGTAGGCGGCCAACTCCTTGCGGCTTGCCGTTGTCGCGAAACCGGTGAGCTCGACGTAGACCTGGACGGGTTGGTGCGGCGGCACTGGACTCCCGATCTGTCGGCCGGTCGGCTCCGGGGTCAGTACGGCCAGTGCCGGATCGGCCCGAGCCCCAGCGCCGTGAAGTAGCCCGCCGCCCTGGCCTGAATGGCCAACGGGATGTGCGAGGCGATCGGGTACAGGTCCTGCTCGATCACGGTGAAGATGTCCCTATCGAGCCCGGCGAGAGCGTCAAGCAGCGCAGGCACTTTCGGCTCTCCGTACGGTGGCTCGACCATGATGCCCAGCGGGACCGCCTCGGCGAGCGAGAGCTTCTCGCGCCGAACCCTTTCCCGCACCTCCGGATCCACCAGCTTGAAGTGCACGTAGGTGATCCGCTCCGGGAAGCGTTCGATGATCTGGAAGTTGTCGCCGCCGCAGTACGCGATGTGCCCGGTGTCCAGGCACAGGTTCACGAATTGCGGGTCGGTGTCCTTCAGGAATTGCTCGATACGGTCCTGGGTATCGACGTGGGTGTCTGCATGCGGGTGGAACACCAGCTCGACGCCGAATTCCTCGGAGATCACCCGAGCCAGCTCGTTGGTACCGGTGATCAGGTTCGACCATTGCTCGGGATCGATGTCACCGGACTGCGTTGCCTCACCCGTGTGCATGTCGGTGTATTGCTCCGGCAGGTGGATCAGGTACTTCGCGCCGACCTCAGTGAGCAGCCTGGCTTCCCTGCTGAAGTCGGCAATCGCCTTGTCCAGCGCGTCTTTCCCCTTGTGCAGCCCGGCGAAGACCGTTCCGCCGCACACCTTCAAGCCACGCTGATCCAGCTCGTCACGCAACTGCTGGGGGTCCTGCGGAAGAAAACCCTGCGGGCCGAGCTCGGTCCAGACGTAGCCGGCGTTGGCGACGTCGTCCAGGTACTGCTTCCAGCTGACCTGATGCGCGTCCTCGGCAAACCACACCCCCCAGGAATCGGGCGCCGTGCCCAACCGGAGCCTGGACAGGTCGGTGGATGTCATTGACGGATCTCCTCGGGTCGGGGGTGCAGAGCGGTTGACCCGGCCACCGGGCATCGTCGGTCGCCGAGTGCCGTCGCCTACTGTGGCCCACCCCACCCACTCCCGTCAACTATTTGTCATGACATATTTACAGACGCCGAGTGTCTCGCGTAACGTCCTCCGATACCGGCCCGACGCGCCGCCGACTGGACCCGTCCCGGCTGCATGGGCTCGAAGGTCCAGCCGCGCAACAGGTACGCACGCCGCGCGTGCACCCGGCGCCAGCCTCCCTGACTGGGCGCCACTCATCATGACTCGGCGCCAACATGTTGCGGAGCCCAGACCTGCATTCCGGCGCCGAGTCGAGGGCGCGCCGACAGCCCGGCGTTGGCCGGGAGTTGTCCGGGCACGCCGACAAGGCCGGGGAATCGAGTAGGGGGGGGGGGGGGCCCGGGCCCCCGCCCAAAACCCCGCCCCAGGGGGGCCGCCGCCCGGGCGTGGTGGGGGGGGTATGAGACGTTTAAGAGGGGGGAGGAGGTGGCGCCCGCGCGGG
>JBBQGJ010000195.1:0-11996 GCA_038322925.1 Mycobacteriales bacterium | reverse complement strand
CCGCAACTCGGGACCGGAACCGGCCGGCAGCACCATGTCCTGCTCCGCGGTGACGTCGAACTGGATGTCGTACAACTGGGCGAACGAGGAGAACCGGCCGAACCCGGCGGAACCGACCGTGCGGACCTGCAGCGCCGACGGCTCGCCGATGGCATCGACGGTGATCGGCCAGAACACCGGCCGGTTGTCGACCAGGATGGAACCGCCGGCCTGCCGGATCGAGCTGGTCGGCCGCAGCCGGACGCCTCCGACGCTGATCGCCTCAGCGCCGGCCGCCCACAGGTCGTTGACCAGCAACTGGATGTCCCGGTCCTGGATGACGCCCACCCCTGAGGTGTCGCCGGAGTTTCCCTGGTCGATGACGATCCGCAGCCCAGGTCCATGGACTGCGGTCGACCCACTGGCGCGTTCGAGTTCGGCCACCGTCTGCAGCGGACCGGCGGCGCCCAGGTCGGCCTGAGTGGACCGCAGGTCAGCCGCGAGTGCGGATGCCGATGCGGCGAGCTCTGACTGGTGGGTCTGGGCCCGGTCGATGTCCTCGAGCAGGGCCGATCTTGCCTTCTCGGCGCGCGGTTCGTTGGACACGGTGGCGCCCGCGGCGGTACCGAACAGCAAACCGGCCATCAGCAGACCGGCAGCGGCGGCGATCACCTGCGAGGCCCGCGACGGTCGGCGACCCTGCGGATCGACCGCCCGGCGCGCCGCCGCTTCGGCATAGCCTGGGTCCATGGAGTCGCGGCCGAGTGACTCCAACAACGGGGGCACGTAGGTACCGATCTTCCCTGCCCCGGTCGGTGGCGGCCAGGTCATGGACGACGACGGCGAACCCGTGGCACCGAAGCGCTCATCACGGCCCGGCCGTTGCGGGTCAGTCACCGGCCAGGCTCCGTGCCGTCGGGCGGCGATCGGTCGGGACCACCGGCGCGTGCCGGGTGATCCAGACGATCTGACCTGCGTAGATGCCGCCGGCCCAGAGGTAGAGCAGCAGACCCCAGGTGATGAATGCGTAGCTGATCGGCAGTGCGATCTGCGCGATCAGGTAGTCCCCTTGCGCGAGGAGCAGCATCGGCAGGCCGTACAACAGGCAGAAGGTCGCCGCCTTGCCCAGGTAGTGCACGGGCAGCGCGGCATAGCCGTACCGGTGCAACACCGGCAGCGTGGCCGCCAGCAACACATCTCGGCCGATGATCAGCGCCGCGACCCACCACGGGATGAACCCGCGGAGTACGAAGCCGACGAGGGCCGCCAGGATGTACAGCCGGTCGGCAGCGGGGTCGAGCAGTTCGCCGAGACGGCTGTACTGGTCGAGCAGTCGCGCCAATTTCCCGTCGGCCCAGTCGGTGATCGCGCTGAGCGCGAGCACGACCAACGCCCAGATGTCGTCCTGCGGTCCGAGCAGCAGCCACAGGAACAACGGCACACCGGCCAGCCGCAGCATCGACACCAGGTTCGGCACGGTCCAGATGCGATCCGACGGCTGCGGACGGGCGGACTGCCGGATCCCGGCGGCCGACTCGCTGCCTGCGCGGGAATCAGCGCTCGCGGCCGACTCACCGCTCGCGGCCGACTCACCGCTCGCGGCGGCGACCGCAGGAGAGGACCGGTCCGCGACCTGGTCGCAGGACTGTGCCGTCGGGCTTGACGGGGGCGTCAACGAGGGAGTGGAAACAGGCTCGGACGACGGACTTGCCGACCGACGTGGCGACGGGGTGGTGTCCGGCGGCTGCGAGGGTTCGGCCACCGCTCCTCCTCGCCCCCCCGCGGTCTGGTGTGCACGCCGTCACGGGCGCCCGCGGACGCGGGCCCGTCATCCCCCACCCGAATGTCAGCGCGAAGTCTAGTTCAGGTCCGAGAGGTGCCGGACGCACTCCGCGCCCCACCCGTCCCGAATCCGACTCTCAGTCGCCAGATGCACGCCACGCCGCGGGCCGTCGGACCTCGGATGGACCGGCCCAGCCGGCCGTCACCTGTGGTCAGCAGGCGTCATCAGGTGATCAGCCGGAGCAGGGTGTAGGCGGCGATGGTCGCGGCATCCACGATCCGCCCGTCCAGGATCATCGCGCAGAACTCCGCTTCGTCGACCACGGCGTGCACCATGTCCGCCTCGCTGGCCTCGCGGCTGTGTTCGCCCGGCGTCAGGTCGGTGGCATGGAAGACGTCGAAGCCCTGCGAACAAAACCCCGGCGCCTCGTTCAGGTGGCCCAGCAACCGCCAGTCCGCCGCCGAGATTCCGGTCTCCTCGACCAGTTCCTGCCTGGCCAGTTCGAGCGGACTGCCGGATTTCCCCGGCGGCCAGGTCCCCATCGGAAACTCCCAGGCCCGCCGGCCGATCGGGTACCGGAACTGCTCGACGAGATGGAACGCGCCGTCGACCTCGGCGATGACGATCGAGAAGTCGTCCTTGTCGACGACGCCGTAGGTACCCACCGAACCGTCAGGCAGGGAGAAGGTGTCCTCGCGCACCGACATCCAGTTGTTCCGGTAGACGGTGGTGGTGGTGAGTTGACCCGGCGGCCGGTCGCCTGCATCCTTTCCCATCCGCCGAGTATCCGGCGCCGACCGACCGTCGGGCGGCTCCGGTTCGTCACAGGCGGGTCGCCACCTACGCTGACCCAGACATGACCGCCGCTCCCGCTCCGGCGCCGATGGCCCACGTCGGCGGCCTGCTCGCCACCGATCTGATCGAGATCGCCGACCTGACAAGCGATCCCGGCAGACTCGACCGCGGCGGGTGGTGGGCGGTGCTGTCCACCTTCGAGGGTGCGGTGACCGGCTACCGGTTCGGTTCGGTCGCGCCTGCCGGCCTGCCGGTGGGCACCGGCGCGTGGCAAGGACCCGCCGAACGGACCTGGCGCAGCTCACTGGACCGGGCTGGCTACGTGCGCGGGGTGAACCGTATCCGCGAGCACATCGAAGCCGGTGACGTCTACCAGGTGAATCTGTGCCGGTTGCTGAGCGCGCCGCTCGGGCCGGCCGCCGACCCCTGGACCCTTGCCCACCGACTGGCCGCGGGTAACCCGGCCCCCTACCAGGGTGTGCTCGACCTCGGAGACGAGTGGGTCGTCACCGCCTCCCCCGAACTGTTCCTCAGCCGCGACCGCGAGGTGCTCGCTTCCTCCCCCATCAAGGGCACCACCCGGCCGTCGGAACCGTTCGCGGACAAGGATTTTCCCGAGAACATCATGATCACCGACCTGGTTCGCAATGATCTCGGGCGGATCGGCCGGCCCGGCTCGGTGGTGGTCACCCGACTGCTGGACCGGGAGGAACATCCCGGCTTGGCGCATCTGGTGTCCACGGTGCAGGCCCGGCTCGCCGACGGGGTGGGCTGGGCCGACATCCTGGCCGCCACGTTCCCCCCTGGATCGGTCACCGGCGCGCCGAAGATCCGTGCGCAGCAGGTGATCTCGGAGCTGGAGCCGGTACCGCGCGGCCCCTACTGCGGGGCGATCGGCTTCGTGGACGCCGACGCCGGCACCGCCCGACTGGCAGTCGGTATCCGCACCTTCTTCACCTCGCGCACTCCTGACGGGCAGCGGTTGCTGAACTTCGGCTCCGGCGCCGGCATCACCTACTCCTCCGACCCGCAGGGCGAGTGGGAGGAGACCGAACTCAAAGCCGCACGGCTGATCTCGCTCGCCGACGGCTGACCCACCTCACCACCTCACCCCGGTGCGCCCGTCGTTACAGCGCGGATCATCTTCCCGCGCGCGGATGAAGTCGTTCACTTCTGTCACGCCCGTCCCATAACCGCAACGTTTGCCCGCGTCGGCGAAGTTGATCCGCGCCCACGAAGGGGCCCCGCGGCCGGCGACCTTTCGGGTCCGGCGCCGTTCCCCGACGCCGGTCAGCCCGGCGCGCAGCTGGTTGAGCGCTACCCGTCGCCCAGCACCGAGCCGTCCGCGATGGCGCCGGGCGATCCTTCGGCGGACACGGCCGCAACCCCGACCACCAGGACGTCCCGACCGAAGGTCCAGTCGCCCTTGACGGTCAGTTGATCAGACCGAACCAGCGACGGCGGTCCGTAGGGGAAGCGCGCGTCGAAGTCGTTGACCAGTTTGTAGGGCTTGTCCAGGTCGACCAGTGGGGCGGCGGTGCGCTCGGGGGCGAGCCGGACCTGCGCGCCTTCCGCCAGTTCGTACGCGTCCGATCGCAGCACCAGCAGGTCGCTGGTTGCCTTCACCGGCAGGAAGCGCGACCGGTCCACCTCGATCGCGCCGGCACCCTCGAAGACCCCGATCGCCGCACCCATCGCCGTCTCGATCTGGATGACCTCGGGGCTGGACGGGTCGGCGGGGTCGACCGTCTTGACGTTGCGGATGATCGGCAGTCCGAGCACGCCGTCGTTGGCCTGGAGCACCGCGTCCAACGCGTTCAGATCGAGCCAGAGGTTGTTGGTGTTGAAGAACTTGTGCCGGTCGATGTCGCCGAAGGCGTCCTCGTCCTCCGGCCTGGTCTGCGCGGATTCCCTCAGGACCAGCTGCCCGTCGCTGCGCCGCCTGGCGAGGTGGCCGCCCTTGCGGTCCGCGGCGGTGCGGCGGCAGAACTCGGCGGCGAACGGGCTTTCGGAAGCCGCGAACCAGGCCGCCAACCGTGGATCGGGACGCGCGCCGAGATTGTCGGCATTGGAGACGAAGAGGTGCCGATACCCCTGGTCGATGAGCGAGCGCAACAGGCCCGATCCGTCCAGCGCCGTATAGATGTCGCCGTGGCCGGGCGGGCACCACTCCAGCGCCGGGTCGGCCGGCCAGCTGACCGGGGTCAAGTCGTCGGATCGGAGTTTCGGTTCGCGATTCTGCAGGAATTCCAGCGGCAGCCCCTCGATTTCCAGGCCGGGGTGCGCGGCGAGTGCCTTGAGGGTGTCCTCTGAGGTGCGGAAGCTGTTCATGAACACCACGGGGAGGCGCACCCCGAATTCGGCACGCAACGCCAGGATCTGCTCGGCGATGATGTCCAGGAAGGAGAGCCCCGGGCGGACTGCCAGCAGGGACTTGGCCTTGTCCATGCCCATCGAGGTGCCGAGACCGCCGTTGAGCTTCACCACGGCCGTGGCGGCGAGTGCGTCGTGGGCCGCCCGTGGATCGGTTTCCAGCTCGGCCAGTCTGGGCAGTTCCTCGACGGGTTCCAGATCCGGCTCGGACAACAAACCGGTTTCGCCGGAGGCGAGCACTTCGTACGAGTGGGAGAACACGGCGATGGCGCGCGGATGAATCCCGTCGGCCGACATCAGCTCCCGGGCACGCTGTAGTCCGTCGCTACTCATGCGCGAAATCGTAAGGCACCCGCCAAATCGGACCCGGCCCGGACTGAACGCTAGGTGAAGGCGGGTGGCTCCGCGTGATCGCGCCGCGCGCCTTCCCCCGTCGTGCGTCGTGCGTCGTGCGTCGTGCGTCGTGCGTCGTGCGTCGTGCGTCGTGCGTCGTGCGTCGTGCGTCGTGCGTCGTGCGTCGATCGGCGCCGAGGCCCACTGGACGCCACTTTCATGGGCTCGGCGCCGACACATGTTGGAGCCGAGATCACGAAAGTGGAGCCGAGTGGGGTGGACCGCCGACACCCCCGCCGCCGACACCCCAGCCCCCGCCGCAGCCGAAGCCCCCGCCGCCGCCTGGAGCCCAACGCGATTTCCTTCCGGCAAGGGCTACCCGGCGCGCCCGCGGACGTGCTCGAAAATCAGGTTGGTCTCGGTGAGCCCTACCTCCGGATGAGCGGACAGCTCGTCCACGACGAAGGTGCGCAGGGCGGCGGCGTCCGAGGTCGCCACGTCCAACAGGAAATCGTCGGCCCCGGCCAGGAAATAGATGTTCCGCACCTCCGGACGCGCCCGCATCCGTTCGGTGAACAGCCGCATCCGGTCACGGGCGCCGGCGCGAAGCCGTACCGCGATCATCGCCTGCAGCGGGAGGCCGATCGCTTCCGGATCGAGATCGGCGTGATAACCGCGGATGACCCCGGCCTCCCGCAGCGCCCGCACCCGGCCAAGGCAGGTCGAGGGGGCGATGCCGACCTCAGCGGCCAGCGCGTTGTTCGGGATCCGCGCGTCCCGAACGAGGGCGGCCAGGATCTTGTGGTCCACCGGATCGAGGACGGGCCGGGTGCCACCGGGTCCACCCGTCGCGGCGGCACCGCCCGGATGCCGAACTTCCTGCGCCGGAGAAGGCCGGGAGGTGTCACTGGTCGAATGATGCGCAGCCATCAGCTCAATCTAGCGAATGATCGTCACACATGTTTCTACTTTGCGGCTCAAAGTTCATACTGATGCGGATCAGCGAGCGGCAATTGACGCCCGCCGCATCATCCGGCTGGAGTCAGGAGGCTCATCATGCGAGTTGGGGTACCCCGCGAAGTCAAGAACCACGAGTACCGCGTCGCCCTCACGCCTGCAGGTGCCCATGCGCTGACCAGTGCCGGGCATGATGTCGTGATCGAGGCCGGCGCTGGCGCCGGGTCCTTCATCCCCGACGAGGATTTCGTCGCCGCCGGTGCCAGCATCCTGGAAACCGCTGATGAGGTCTGGGATTTCGCCGAGCTGGTGCTCAAAGTGAAGGAGCCGGTTGAGTCGGAATACCACCGCCTGCGTAAGGATCTGGTGTTGTTCACCTATCTGCACCTGGCGGCGGACCGCACCCTGACGGATCGGCTGATGGACGCCGGAACCACCTCGATCGCCTACGAGACGGTGCAGTTGCCCGACCGCTCGCTCCCGCTGCTCGCGCCGATGAGCGAGATCGCCGGTCGGCTGGCGCCTCAGGTCGGCGCGTACCACCTGATGCGGAACGAGGGCGGCCGCGGGGTGCTGCTGGGCGGCGTACCCGGGGTGACGAATGGGAAGGTGGTCATTCTCGGCGGCGGGGTTGCCGGTGCGCACGCAGCGACGATCGCGGTCGGCATGCGCGCGGACGTCGCCATCCTCGACCTGTCGCTGACCACCTTGCGACGGCTGGACGTGCAGTTTCACGGCGCCGTCCGGACGATCGCCTCGAACGCGTTCACCATCGCCGAGGAGGTCACCCAGGCCGACCTGGTGATCGGTTCGGTCCTGGTGCCTGGCGCCAAAGCACCGAAACTGGTTTCCAATGAACTGGTTTCGCAGATGAAGCCCGGTTCGGTGTTGGTCGACATCGCGGTCGACCAGGGCGGCTGTTTCGCCGACTCCCGGCCCACCACGCACGACGACCCGACCTTCCGAGTGCACGAGACGCTGTTCTACTGCGTGGCCAACATGCCCGGCGCGGTGCCGCGCACGTCCACGTTCGCGCTCACCAACGCAACCCTTCCCTACGTGTCCGCGGTAGCGAATCTGGGCTGGCAGCAGGCGATCTCGCTCGACCACGCAATCGCGGCCGGGCTGACAACGCACCACGGTGAGATCACCAACCTGGCGGTGGCCAGGGCGCACGGGGTCGACGCGGTCGACCCGTACTCGCTGGTGGGTTGAGCCCGGTCCGGCCGGTCGCCGGGAGGTCGTCGCGCTCCGACAGATTGCCCAGACCGATTGCCCGTCACGCCAAGCCGCAGAAACGAGGAAACGGCGCGGTGACTCGTTCGAGTCACCGCGCCGTGTCGCTCGGGGCTGAATTCCTGCTGCCATCGCCGGTTTCGACCCCGGTCACGTCAAACGGATCAAGGTCCGACCGGTCCCAGGTGGCTGCCGGTCAGGCGGCGTCGAAGGAGGCCGCATCCAGGCGCCGGGTACGGCGGGGGTTGCCGACCAGATCGTTGGCTGGCTGCCGGGGAGGCAGCACCGACGCGTCGAGACCTCGGGTGCGCCGCGGATTGCCGACCAGCGCGCCGCCGTCGACGGCGTCGATGGCGTCGACCGTTGCCGGGGCGGTGGGCTCAAGGGCCGTGGGCTCAAGGGCGGTGGGCTCAAGGGCGGTGGGCTCTGGGGCGGTGATGTCAGTCGTCATGGTGAGTCCGTTTCGTTCGCGGGCTCGGCCCTGTTGGGATGGAGCCCTGTGAATAGGCACTGCGAACGTCGGTGGTCGCCGCTTTCATGGTGACGCATCACGGCCGGTGAAGATCACCTGCTGAGGTCTGGTTCACCACTCCGCAGACTCGCCACTCTGGCGCGTCCGGGTACTTCCCCCACGTTCGGCCCAGTGCACCACGACCGCGACCGACAAGATATCCGCGGGTCGATCAACCGGACTTTCACCGACTATAGCGGGGCAACAGGCGGCGATTCTCCTGCTTTCGCGTGGAGCAACAGGCAGATCGTCGATAACGCTGTGCGACCGCGAACCACTCGGGCTCGAAAACCACTGCCGGAGCAGGTCTCTCATCGTCATCCTGACGGCGTGCAGCGGAGCTCGACCGTGGCCAGGATCACCCACTCGTCACACCCTGTAGCGCCCGCATCAGTAGCACTCCTCCCCCCGCAACCGTCAGCAGGCCGGCCACGACAATGACCACCCCGACGGCGACAACCCCCAGTGTGACGATCAAACCTACGACGACCACCACCGCACCAAGGACCAGCATTCCGCCGGCAATTCGCACCCGGGAGCGGCGCACGCGGTCGATGGTGACCTTTGCCGCGAATGTCGGGTCGTCGCTGCTCAGCGAACGCTCGATTTCGTCGAGCTTGCGCTGTTCGTCCCTGGAGAGCGGCACGATTCCTTCTCACGCCCAGGACTGAGCTGGACACCCCAATGTTACGACCGCACGCCGAGCACGTCGGAAGCGCGCACCGGTACCGGCGCCGACCGATTCTTCTCGTCGGCGCCGGCTCGGAGGTTCGACGCGGCAGCTCAGGCCAGAGCTGCATCCAAGGAGATCTCCACCCCGGTCAGCGCCTTGGACACCGGACAGGTCACCTTGGCGTCCTGCGCGGCCGCGGCGAATCCCTCGGCATCGAGTCCCTCGACCTGTCCGCGGACGGTGAGCGCGATCCCGGTGAGCCGGAGGCCACCGGCCGGGTCGGGGCCGAGGCTGACCGACGCCTCCGCGACCAGGCTGTGCACCGTGCCGCCGGCCTTCCCGATGACCCCGGACAGCTCCATGCAATAGCAGGACGTGTGGGCCGCCGCGATCAGCTCCTCCGGACTGGTGACCCCGCCCGCCGAATCGGCCGTGCGGCGGGGGAACGACACATCGAACGTCCCGATACCCGAGCTGACCAGCTCGACCTGGCCCTTCCCGTCGTTGAGCCCACCGCTCCACTGCGTCCGTGCGATACGTGACGGCATGCGCATCTCCTTCACCTCGGTTGCGCCCTCGTTCGGTGTCGAGGGTGCCTGGATGACGTCGGGTTCGACCCGCGGCCTGCTCGGTCGGGTGAACCTCTGCCACGATAGTGCCCGCCTGGCAGGGCCTCTCAAACATGCCGGCGTCAGGTGAGCTGGCCCATCATCCGGACCGCCTGCCCGAAGGTCATGTCGGGCAGGTACGCATGGGAGATGCCGAGCCCGATCCGGGGCAGCACGGCCGCCTCCGGATAGCACAGGAACATCGGCTGGTAGACCGGCTGGAACTTGGCCTTGAACTTCAGCAGCGACCGGAACCCGTACACCGGCTCCATGGTCCTGCCGACCACCTCCAACAGCTTCTGCACCCCGACCTGATCCTCACCGGGATTGGCCTGGGCCAGCGGCGCGCCGGAGAGGCTGACGAACTCGGCACCCTCCTTCTGCAGATCCAGGGCGGCGGTGCCGATCAGGAATTCCATGACGCCCTTGAAACCCTCGCCGCGGCGGCGCATGAAGTCCAGGGTCCACCCCACCGGCACCCCGCCGCGATAACACGGCATCCAGCTGGTGATCCCATGAACGGTCCGCTCGGTGTCGATCGCGATCAGGCACCGCACGGCGGGGTCGTCGAGCTCCTCGAGGCCGCCCAGGGTGAAGCCCATCTCCGGCAACGCCTTGTCCGAGACCCACTCCTCGGAGATCGCCTGGATCTGGTCCCTGATGGACAGCGGCGCGCTCGGGTAGCTGATCCACTCTGCGGTGACGCCGCCCTTGCCCGCTCGGCTGATGGAGGTGCGAATGTCCTGGAACTTCTTGCCGGTGAACGCCAGCGCGCCGAGCGGCAGCACGGTTTCCTCGGCCACCTGCAGGCTGGGCCAGCCGATGGCTTCGGTCACCTCGCGGACCGCGTTCGTCGTGCTGTACAGGCACGGTGTCCAGCCCTCGGCGTTGCAATAGGCCACGAACTCCGCGACGACCCGGTCCAGATCCTGCGGCGGCCCGATCGGGTCACCCGTGGTGATGGCCACCCCGCCCTCGACCCGGTAGGCCACGAACGACCCGCCGTCGGAGGAGAACCAATAGCTGTTGCCCTCCCAGGTGGTGAGGTAGGACAGCGCGGTGACGCCGTTGGTCTCCAGGATGGCGCGCGCCCTGACCCGATCCTCAGCGGCCGCGTCCACCCGCGCCGCCACGAAGCTGCGGAGCAACCCGACCAGGACCACCGCCCACACCACGACCGGCGTCCAGTCGGTGAGGAAGTTGGCGAGCCACGATTGTGCGTCGAGCGGCGGCTGGACGATGTACAGGTAGCCGTTCGGCAGCAACCGCGTGGGGAAGTCGACGATCAGCTCACCGACCGTCGCGGTGGGAGTGAACTGGTCGGAGATCACCAGCCCGATCACCACGTACAGCAGCCAGATGCCGGCGATCACCCCGAGCACAGTGGCTGCCAGCCGGCGGTACACCCCGATCGGCGCCCGCACGGGGAACGACCGACGGGTCGCCAGCAGCATGGCGATGATCACCACCGGCAGCAGGACGAGCGGCAGCAACCAGGTGACGTAGTTGAACCCCTCGTTCAGCTGGTTGTTGTCGGCGGCCCAGTCGTAGTAAGACGCCGCGTAGGCGGCCCCGACGACGAGCAGTACGACCTGCAGCACGAAGGTCGCCCACCAGGCGAACCGGCGTCCCCTGCGCAGGCCAGCGGCCAGCACCAGGACCAGCAGTGCCGGCACCAGCCCGATGATCACGTCGGCAGCCTCCCTGCTGGTGTCGCCCAGCACCGCCTGGCCGATGTAGAGGTCGGCCAGCGCCGAGAACGGTCCCTCGACCTCACCGGTGATCGCGATCAGGATCGGACCCAACGCCGTCGCGGCGACGACCATCGCGACCAGCACCCGGGTTTCCCTCCGGCTGGACCGGATCACCAGATGACGCTCGCCGGTGTGCAGGAACAGCGCCCCGACGACCAGTCCCACGATTGCCGTGCTCAGCCGGAGCACGTCCTGCAATTGGCCGCCGTACAGCAGCGCGACAAGGCACAGGGTCAGCACGGTGAGCCGGATGCGACGGCGCCACAACGCCGACAGACCTCCGCTGAACGCCATCAGCAGGCCGGCGACCAGCGGCGTCGCGCCGACCGTGACGTCGTCTGCCAGGTAGTTGGACCACTCGCCGTCGAAGAGGTAGTCCGACAGGGCCACCAGGCCGATACCGGCCGCGACGCCGAGAATCTGGATCGCCAGGGTCAGCCACAGCATCCGGACGCTTCCCCACCGCCGCTCCACCAGGCTGCCGACGATCAGCATCAACACGCTGACCAGCAGATAGGTGATCAGGTCGGCGGCGAAGAACGCGGCCGTCAGCGGGGTCCACAGATACCCGTCCAGCAGTGGCTGAACGCCGGCGCCGACCTGGAACAACAGGGCGTCGTTCGGCCCTTCGGCGAGGCTCCCGGACACCGCTCCCGCGACCCACAAGATGATCACGATGGTCAGCGTCACCGGCGCGCGGCCGGCCTGCCGCAACTGGCCGCCGGCGAACGAGATCGCGCCCTCCCAGTGCCTACGGACGGACGGCGGCGGCCTCTCCGCGGCCTGCTGCGTCGGCGCATTCATGCGACCCACCCCACTCTGTTCGGTGAAATGCCGAACACCCACGAGCTGATCGTCCCACTTGTCGACCGCGGCATCGGTCGTGCGGGTCCGGACCAGCCGGGTCAATCCCGACGGAGTGACGGCCAGCTGCCGGCGAACCCCGGGTGCAGCGCAAGAGCGTCGACGTCGGGCTCCGAGACCCAGCGCAGCT
>JBBQGJ010000194.1:0-11996 GCA_038322925.1 Mycobacteriales bacterium | reverse complement strand
CTCCGACATCGAGGCCCGCCCCGGCGTCACCTGGGTCGACACCGCCGACTACACCCGGTTCGTCACCGAGGTGCTGGACGCGCCGGGCGCGACCGTCACCTGGCAGGACCTCATCGGACGCTACGAGGTCACCGTCCCGGCACACGCCCAGCACTCCCGCGCCGTCCGCACCACGTACGGCACCGCCACCCACGACGGCATCGCCCTGCTGCAGTCGCTGATGACCAACACCCCGGTCCTGGTCACCCGCACCGCGGTCGACTACGAGGGCCACGAACGGCAGGTCCCCGACCCGGACGCCACCGAAGCCGCGAACGCCAAACGGACCGCGCTGGCCCACCGGTTCTCCGCCTGGCTGTGGGAAGACCCCGACCGCGCCGCACGCCTGGCCGACGTCTACAACCGGCGGTTCAACGCGCACGTGCCCACCGCCTACGACGGCTCCCACCTCTCGCTGCCCGGCCTGGGCGACCACTTCACCCCACGCCCCACCCAGACCGCCGCGGTGGCCCGGATCCTCGACCAACCCACCGTGCTGCTCGACCACGTCGTCGGCGCGGGCAAGACCGGCACCATGGTGATGGCCGCGATGGAACTCCGCCGCCTGGGCCACGCCCGGCAACCCTGGATCGTCGTCCCCAACCACCTCGTGGAACAGGTCGCCCGGGAGGCCAAACAGTGGTACCCCGCCGCCCGGGTCCTGGCCGGAACGGCCAGCACCGACGCCGAAGGACGCCGCGAACTCACCGCGCTCACCGCCACCGGCGACTACGACATGATCATCGTCCCGGAAACCCTGTTCACCGCCATCCCCGTCTCGACCCGGACCCAACAGGCCTACATCCAGGAACGGATCGACCAGCTCACCGAGGCCCTGAGCCACCGCGGCGACACCAAGGCGGCCCGCGGCCGCTCCGACACCACGAAATCCCTGGAGGCCGCGAAGGCCCGCCTCGAGAACCGGCTTATCAGCTTGCTCGCCGAGGGAAAGGCCGGCCGGGACACCGGCATCACCTTCGATCAGGCAGGCTGCGACTACATATTCTGCGACGAATTTCACCACTACAAGAACCGCCAAGTGATCAGTTCCACCCGTGACCTGGCCCGCGCCGACGACTCCCAACGGGCCCTGGACCTGTCGATGAAGATCCGGGTGCTGCGCGACGCACGAACCGAGAACGACCGCACCCCAAGGATTTTCACCGGCGCCACCGGCACACCGATCCCGAACAGCCCGCGGGAGATGTGGGTGATGTTCGACTATCTGCGCCCGGACCTGCTCCGCGCCGCCGGGGTCGCCACCTTCGACGCGTGGGTGGCCAACCACCTCCGACCGCACACCCGGTTGGAGATGAAACCCACCGGCACCGGGTTCGCCCCGCGGACCAGGATCACCCAGTTCGTCAACGTCCCCGAGATGAGCCGCATGTGGCGGCAGATGGCCGACCTGGTCACCCGCGACGACCTGGACGTGACCCTGCCCGCCCTCGCCGGCGGCGCCCGGCACACCGTCGCGCTGCCCCGCACCGCCGAGCAGATCAGCTACGCCCAGCACCTGGACGCCAGGGTCGCCGCCATCAAGTCCGGCGCCGTCCGCCCCGAGGACGACAACATGCTCGCCGTCACCGGAGACGGCCGCAAGGCCGCCCTCGACCCCCGCCTCGTCGGCCTGCCCGCACCGGCCGATGGAGGCCGGCCCACCGCCCTGGTCCGCGAGATCCTCCGCCTCCACCACGCCACCGCCGACCGGCGCTACCTCGACGACACCGGCACACCATCGCCGACACCGGGCGGCCTGCAGATCGTGTTCTGCGACCAATCCACCCCCAAGGCCGGGCAGTGGACCGTCTACCGGCAGATCCGCGACGAACTCGTCGCCGCCGGGATGCCGGCGGAACGGGTCCGGTTCATCCACGACGCAGCACCGGGTGCGCAACGCGCGGAGCTGTTCGCCGCCTGCCGCGACGGCCGGGTCTCAGTACTCATCGGGTCCACCGCCAAACTAGGCACCGGAGCCAACATCCAGTCCCGCGCCGTCGCCGAACACCACGTCGACGTGCCCTGGCGGCCGGCGGACCTCGAACAACGCGAGGGCCGGGTCATCCGGCAAGGCAACCAGAACGACACCGTCGAAATCTGGACCTACGTCACCGAGAACAGCTTCGACGCGTTCTCCTGGACACTGGTGGCGACCAAGGCTGCGTTCATCGCGCAGATCAAGAACGGCACCACCGCCAGGCACGTCGAGGCCGACGACTACGACGCCGCCAGCTACGAACAGATCGCCGCCATCTCCTCCGGCGACCCGCGGATCATGCAGCGCTACCAACTCGGAATCGACCTGGCCCGCCTGGAACGCCTCGAACGCGCCCACCACGCCGAACAACGATCCCTTTCCTACGAGGCCCGATCCCTCACCGCCCACGCCGACGCCCTCACCCAAGCCGTCGAACACCACCAGCCCACCGTCGAGGCGCTCACCCCGACCACCGGCGACGCCTTCACCATGACCATCAGCGGACAGCACCACGCCGACCGCGCCGACGCCGCCAGCGCCCTGTTCCACCTGATCGCCGCCAACAACCCCGAACCCGGCACCGTCCGCCGGGTCGACCGGATCATCGGCCGGCTCGGCGGCCTGGACCTGCGGATGCACGCCGACCCGGCACTGCACCACAAGATCCACCTGAGCTTCCCCGCCCTCGAACCGGTCAACCAGGCCAGCACCATCCACGGCGACGCCGCCTACGTCGACACCGCCGACCTGAACTCCGCGACCACCCCCGGCCTCGGGCTGATCCGGCGACTCGAGCACCACCTACTGGCGCTGCCCGCAAAGCTCCAGCAGATGCAAGACTCGCTGGCTGCGACGCCGACCCGGATCGCCGAAACCCGCGCCCTGATCGGCGCTCCGTTCCCTCAGCAGGACGAGCTGGCCGGCACCCGCGCCCGCATACGAGTCCTGGACGCCGAACTCACCACCCCCACCGCCGACAGCATCGACCCGCCCCCGCCGCGATGGCTCACCCAAATCCCGGAAGATCAAGCCACCCAACTTGTTTGGGGACCACGACTGCACCGGCTGCACCCCGACGGCGCCGGCACCGTCGCCGACCTCAAACCCGGCGACGTCCTCGCCGCCGCCACCAGCACCGGCCACCCACGGGTCATCACCCACATCAACGGGTACTCCACCCGCGCGATCACCACCACCGAACTCGGCGGCCACCGCGAAACCGTCACCAGCAAACGCCGCACCACCGGCATCGGGATCGTGGCCCGCCGCCGCGACAACCTCGCACCCATCGAGACCGCCATCGCCGACGCCCCTCTCGGGGTTCACGTCACCACTTGCGATGAGCTCTCCGAAGGCGCCGCGGTCAGCGTCGAAGGGATGGTCACCGACGGTTTCGGAAATGTCACCGACTACGACCCGGTCACCGTCACCGTCACCGGCACCATCAGCAGCATCGACGGCGACGGCCACCACCGCGGCCGCCCGACCCGACGCCTCACCCTGGACACGGACCGCGGCCCGGTCCGGGTACAGACGTACAGCACCGACCGCGCCGTCGTGACACCGGAGGGTGCCGCCGACGGAGGTCCATCGGCGGCACGTGCGCCGGTGTCAGAGCCAGCCGTGCCGTCGGTCGCCGCAGGCGCAGTTGTCGCCAGGCCTGACGTGCCGGCCGTCGATCCCGTGCCTGTTGCCCGGCCGGCGGTCAGTCGACACGGCCAGCCGCAGCGAAGCAGCACGGCGATTCACCGTGAATCGCCCACCAGGCCGCGAGCCGACTTCACTATGCCAGCGGACGATCGCGACACGTTTCCGATTCAGAATGCCGACCCGTCCCGCAAGGACACCTCGGCCGAAACGAACCGATGCGACGAGCCGGTCGCTATCCAGCACGGAACCTCCGGCACCGTCGTCACCGGCACCACCCGCGACGACAACGTGATGCGTGACGCACTCAAGGCCGGCGGATTCAAATGGTCACGCGCACAAGGCTTCTGGTACCTGCCTCGAAGCATGCACCAGCACACCCGGACGCTCCGCGTCGACCAGCTCACGTCCGCCGCGGGCCGCGCCGGCCGAATCATCCCCGTCCTCGACCACGCTGAGGATGGGCCCACACCCGGCGTAGAAGCTCCGCAGGTCGTGATGGCCGCCGCCAGTGCGTCTGACCCGTGCCCTGCACAGTCGTGCGCGGTAGATCTGACGCCCTGACCCCGACGCCGACTCGTTGCCAAGTCGGCGCCGACCGAACCAGGCATTCCGTTTCCGGCTCGCATCTCATGCCCTGGGGCCGCCGACCCGCGTGGATCGAGCGCTCCCCGGGCGGGTGACGTTCAAGTACGGACTGGGCGAGGAATTCCGCGCCAGGGAGTGCTTCGCCGGGCGCCGGGTCTGCGGGCCTCCACAAACTCCGCCAACCGGTTGCCGCCAAGCCCGCCGTGGCCAATACGCGTTGCTCGAAGGCACCGAGACCACTTCTGGGCGTGGATCCGGACGACGAACTGGGCCCGGACACCGACCTCGACCGGGACAGCGACGACCAGGACGAGGCCCCGGCGCCGCTGCCGATGGTGGTGCCGTGGGAGCTGTTGAACAGCAACGAGTTCGACACTGCGCTAAGCGAGTTGTCAGATTGGGTGCGATGGCTGGTCCGGCTGTATCACTACGGGCCAGATGTCGTACCGCCCTGCTGGTACCTGCACGGCGACCTCCGGGAAGAGCTGGGACACTTGCATTCAGGCTGGCTGATGACCCGCCACCCGCAGGCCGGGCTCGGCGCGATCGGGTTGGAGTGGGACCGCCACCGCGACATCACCATGGCCAGATGCAAGACCATCACCTCTGCCTGCGGCTGCGCCACTGCGAGCACCTTCAAGGAACACAAGGAACCGGCCGACCGTCCATGGCCGATCGACTACGACGCGGACCTCGTCACGTACATGGCCGCAGAACGTGACCGGCGTGATGCGTCGCGAATCGCAGCGACAGCCCTCGAAGCCGCCGAGAAGGTTCTCATGACATTGGAGGTCCGCGGACCGCTCGCCCGGCGAGCGGTCAAACAGGCTGCTGCCACGGAGCCGACGCCGGGACCAGGGCAGGTTGCTGAGGCTCTTCGGCTCCTCACCGCGCACACCCGGTCCGGCCCGGTCGTCGCGGCCGAGAAGGCCCTTCGCGCCGCCGCGTTACGCTCCGACGCGCTGGACCGTGAACAAGCGGAAGCAGCATTGACCCGCGCGCGCACGGCCTTGTCCGAACTGCTGGCGGCCGGGGACGTCTATCCCGAGCAGGCCGCGGACACCTGGTTGGCCGGGTTGGAGGAGTACAGCCCCGCCGCCGAAGCCGTCGCCGCGGCCGCCGGGCGGGTTCACGCTGCATCGGCCACCCAGAGCCCCGCCCGAGGGCGCACACCGGGTGTCGAGGGACTGCTCGGGCGGGGCGCATCGGATTGACGAATCTCACCCAGCAATGCGCCGTCTCGGACCTCGCGCCCCCGTGCTGGTCCAGACCGGTCCAGGCCGCAGCGAAATGACGCCCAGGAAATAGACTGTCAGGAACTGACACCCGTCGCCGACGAGAAGGAGACGCCGCGGTCACTGCCCAAACATCGGCCCTCCGTGATTCGGGGGGGCCGGCGGTAGCAATGCTGCTGCTGCGCTCTCGGATCGGGCCACGTCTCTTTTGGGCTACCCCAGCGAGAATTTACACCGGACGGGTCTTACGGGATGGCCATCTTGCGGCGACGCGCCCGACATGCGGTGTCCCACCGAGCGTTCGCTCAGCGGGGGACCGCGACGACATCGCGGAGATGGGTGCGCTGCTGGCCCGGGCGGTGCCGCCGGTGACGCCGGCGGTCCTGCTGTGCGCAAGTCCGGAGTTGACCCGGTAGGGTGGTCACCTACCGCTGGCCGGCCGGCGGACCGCACGGGAGAGCTGCTCGGGCCGTCCGATCAACGCGGTGAGCTTGGCGCGGAAACCGTCCGCCCGGGTGCCTGTCAGCGGTGCGGCAAGCCGTTGCACACCGATGGTTCTCGGGGTGGCCGGCCGGCCAGATACTGCAGCGGTGCCTGCCGGACGGCGGCGCATCGCGCACAGCACCGGACGACGCCGGATATCCCCAGCTGACAAGGCGGAGGATCGTGGTCTGTCGGAGTCGCACAGGTCGGCGCGCGGCTCGACCAGGTCCTCCGGGTCACCGTTGACCATCGCCAACCGAGCAGGAAGGGCGAGTGCCCTTCGCGGATCGGTCAGCCGCGGGGAGTGCACCCTGGTGCAGGACCCAGCTGACCCGCCATCTTGCGTGACGGGGCGTGATGCGAGTCAGCAGGATCGTGAACGGGCTATTGATCGTTTGAATCGCCGCGAGCGGGTGGACCGTCGACTCTGCTACGTCCGCTTAGCCGTGGCGGTTTTGCCCGATGCCGGCAAATGTGTCGACTCCGAAGGGGCGTGGTCTGTGGCGGACACGGGCGGCTGTTGAAGCTGATGACGCCCGGCCCGGCGGGACTTTCGCCTCTGGTTCAGGCCGCCGGCGATGCCGTGGCCTGAGGTGTCGGCTGGCGCGGACCGGCTGTCAGCCGTCACGGGGGTGGGTTGCTGTGCGGGTGGTGTGTGTTCATGGGATCGGCCAGCAGGTGCTGGGAGGGGAGACGCTGTTGGGGCAGTGGTTGCCGGCGCTGCGGGATGGTGTGACTCACGCGGGTGCGGCGGGCACGGTGGCCGACAGGGACGTGGGGATGGCGTTTTACGGGGACGTGTTCCGCCCGGCGGGGCGACGGCTGGATGTGGGGGATCCCCCGTACACCCCGGCGGACGTGGATGACGGGTTCGAGCGTGATCTGCTGCTGGCGTGGTGGGTGGAGGCGTCCAGGGTGGATCCCGGGGTGGTGCCGCCTGGCGCGGACACGTTGGTGCGGGTGCCCGGATCGGCGCAGGCCGCGTTGCGGGCGTTGAGCCGGTCACGGTTCTTCGCGAAGGTGGCGTTGCGGGCGATGGTGTCGGACTTGAAGCAGGTTCGCCGGTATCTGACCGACCCGGGGTTACGCAATCAGGTCCGTGACCGCGTGGTGGGGTTGATTGACGCGGATACCCGGGTGGTGGTGGGGCATTCGTTGGGGTCGGTGGTGGCCTATGAAGCGTTGTGCGAGTACCGAACCGGTGCCGGGGGGGGACGGCCCGGCGTTGGTGACGTTGGGGTCGCCGCTGGGGATCCCGAACCTGGTGTTTGATCGGTTGGACCCGGCCCCGACCGGAGGGGTGGGGGTGTGGCCGTGCCCGGCGGGGGTGGCGTGGACGAATGTGGCCGATTCTGCTGATGTGGTGGCGTTGGTGAAGGACCTGCGGCCGTTGTTCGGGAGCGAGTTGCGGAGTTTCGAGGTGGACAACGGCGCGCACGCGCACAGCGCGGTGCCGTACCTGACCGATGCGGTGACGGGCGCTGCGATCGCTGCGGGTCTGCGTTGAAGCGGGCGGCGGGACGGCGATGACCGGGAATCGGCTACTGGTGGCGACGGCCGTCGCGCACTATCCGAAACAGCCATCGTGGGACCGGGAGGGGTTGGTCGCGGCCCGTGAGGAGATCATCCGGTTGTTCACCGGCACGTTCGGGTATACGCACCTGAGCGACTTGGGCCTGAACCCGACGGGCGAGCAGTTGACGACGCAGTTGCGCGCGGTGTGCAGGCGGGCGGACCCGGACGATCACCTGGTGGTGTACATCGCCGGACACGGGGAGACGCTGGACGGTACCGGCGATCATGTGTTGCTGACCGCTGACATCGACCCGGACGACATCGCGGGTGCGCTGCCGACGGCGGCCCTGGCCCGGAGGATGCTGCTGGGCACGCCGGTGCAGCGGCTGCTGCTGCTGCTGGACACCTGCTACTCCGGTCGCGGCGGAGGCGTTGACCGGGATCACCCGCAATTGGGACACCTCGATCAGCGGCGGATTCGTCGTGGTCACGTCGGCGCAGCCGGCCGAGCAGGCCGAAACCGGTGCGTTCCCGAAGCTGCTCGGCGAAGCTGTCGACAATCTGGCCACCGCCGGCCGTGCCCCGTCGACGATGAGCATCGGAGCGGTGGTGACCGCGATGAACGCCAGCCCCGCCCGGCCGGGGTATCAACTGATCGGCTGGAGTTCGGTCGCGATGACCGGCGACCTCCCCGATTTCCTGCCGAACCCGCGGTATCGGGAATCGTTGTCCGACGACCTGTACCTGCAGCAGGTCATCGAATGGGAGAGCCAGGCCGATAGCCAGGCCGAGCGCCGGGAGGTGGAGTACCGGCGGCGGTTCCTGGTCCGCGCAATGGGCGGGCAGGGCGACGAGCCGGGGTGGTGGTTCACCGGCCGGCACCAGGCCCTGACCGAGATCGCGGACTGGCTCCGCGCCCCCGACCCCGCCAGGCCGGGGTTGGTGGTGACCGGTGGGCCAGGATCCGGGAAGACCGCCGTCTTGGGGCTGGTCTCCACGCTGGCCGACCCCGAACGACGCCGAACGGTGCCGCTGGACACCCTGAACCTGCCCACCGCGGCGATCCCGCCGGTCGACGGGCTGGACGTCACGATCTACGCCGGCGCGCTGAGCACCGACCAGGTGCTGGCCGGGTTGGCCGCCGCCGCTCACCTGCACGTCGACAATGTTGCGGACCTGGCCGCCGGCCTGGCCGGTCGGTCAACCCCGTTCACCGCGCTCATCGACGCCCTGGACGAGGCGACCGATCCGCGGCACCTGGTGACTCGCCTGCTCACCCCGCTGCTCGAGCACGGCAACGGGCGGATCCGGTTGCTGCTGGGATCCCGGCCGCATCTGCTGCCACTGCTCGGGCGAAGCGTGGGAAACCCGATCGGGTTGGACGACGCCCGGTACGCCGATCAGCCCGCGATCACCGCCTACACCGTTCGTGGCCTGCTGGAAGCCACCACCGACAGCCCCTACCTGCACTGTGACCCACCGTTGACACGGCGGGTTGCCGCCGCGGTCGCCGCGGCGGCGGCACCATCATTCCTGGTCGCGCGGATCGTCAGTGGCACCCTCGCGGCCGAGCAGCGGCCGGCCGATCCGTCCGACCCGGCGTGGCGGGCCGGCCTGCCGAAGTTGCCGGGCGACGCGATGCGCGCCGGCCTCGATCGACTCGGTCCGAACGCCGGCCGGGCGCGTGACCTGCTCCGGCCGCTGGCTTTCGCCCAGGGCCAAGGGCTGCCGTGGGAGAACATCTGGGCCCCGCTGGCGAGTCGGATCTCCGGCAACGCCTACACCGATGAGGACATCACCTGGCTGCGGAGCACCGCCGGGTCCTACGTGGTCGAGGCCACCGAAGCCGGCCGCTCCGCCTACCGGCTCTACCATCAGGCGCTGACCGAGTACCTCCGCTCCGGCACCGACACGGGCAGCATCGAAGCGGCGTTCGTCGACGTGCTCACCAACCGGGTGCCCAGAAGGGTCGGCGGTGGCCGGGACTGGACCCGCGCGCATCCGTACACCCTGCGGTACCTGGCCGCGCACGCCGCACGCGCCGGCCGGATCGATGAGCTGATCGTCGACACCGACTATCTGGTTGAAGCCACACCTGACACGCTGGCTCCCGCGATCAGGACCGCCAGCACCGAGCAGGGTCAACTCATACGAACCCTGTACCTCGCCTCGGCCGGCCAGCACCGGCGCTGCGACCCGCCCACCCGCCGCCAGATCCTCGCGATCGACGCAGCTCGATGCGGCGCCGATGCCGAGAAGGATGCCCTGGCGAGCGACCTGCCTTGGCGGCCCCGGTGGGCCACCGGAGCAGACATCAGCCCGGCGCTTCGAGCCACCCTCACCGGCCACGACGACTGGGTGAACGCCGTGGCCTGCACCGAGCTGGACGGTGTCCCGGTCGCCGTCACCGGCAGCAGCGACGGCACCGTGCGGGTCTGGGACCTGCGGCAACGCCGAAACCTGATGTCATCCGCGACGCCTGGCCCCGTGTATCAGTTGGCCTGCGGTACAGACCATGCCCTGGTTCTTTGCTGTGGGGGAGACGTCATCACGCTCCGGCCCGTTCAAGCTGGCGCACAGTAAATAGGAACGCAGTTCACGAGTGCCTCCCGGCAATGGCGTGTGCCTCACATCAGGCTGGGTCGCGCACGTGTCCGTTCCCAGCCAATCTGAGTCATGGTCCGGCTCTATGGGCGGTCTGCCTCAGGTGGGTAGGACGAGGAACGGTGCCGTGGGTTCGTCCCACCCACCTGAGGCAAATCAGCTCGGTGGGGCCCGTCATGCGCGGTGAATGCGCTGGTCAGAGCGTCAGCCTGGGGATCGTGCTTCAGACAGGTAGGAATACTGACCGAATGCTTCGATTGGTGGGACCGTGCTTCACCTGTGATGGGAACGGACACGGGGGGTCGCACAGTCAGATCGGGCGCGGAACCGGTCGTGCATCGGACGCAATAATGCTCTTCCCAACTCGGATAACGACCGATTACGCTGGTTACCAGCGCGTTTGTACAGGTCACGGCCTTCGTCCGTCGGGGCCGCGGGGCAGTGCTTGCCTTGGCGTCGGGTAGTTGATCGACGCTGGGGCGTTGCCGTCCAAGGTCGGCGATCTACACATGTTTCGTTACAGGATTCTGGTTTCGTTGCAGTCAGACAGTCTGGCGGGAGAGTTCGATCGAGTCCCCTCGGTGGGGAGGTTCCGTCGGATAGACCGAGCAGCCATCCTCGCGGCGCGCATCACCCTGAGTTACGTTACAGTCGGGGATAATTTCGTTACGGCCCGAGGTGGGGGTGAGGGTTGAGGCGAGCGGATTGGCGCGAAGGCGTCGTCGAGGGTGCTGTCCGAGCTCGCACAGGTCAGGGTCTTGGTGCCTTCGACGGGCGGACAAAGGAGTGGGAGCTGTGCGGACACGGGCTACCCGCAGACCCGTTTCGATGCAGCGACGCAGCCGCCGATTTGCTGCGCCGGGTGAGCCACGGCGACATCGCAGAGATGGGTCTGCTGCTCGCCCAGGCCGTCCCACCCGTCCCGCCGTCCGACATGCTCGTCCCGGGTCAGGAGCTGATCGGTCGGATGGTCAGTTCCCGATGGCCGGTCGGAGGCCCGCCTGACGAGCTGCTCGGACCTTCCGGCAAACGTCCTAAGCCGGGGGCCGAGAACGCCCGTCCCACAACCTGTCAGCGGTGCGGCAAACTCCTGACCACCGATGGTTCTCGGGGTGGTCGGCCGGCCAATTACTGCAGCGGCGCCTGCCGGACAGCAGCGCATCGCGCACGGCACCGCGCAGTACCGGAGACCGCCGCACGTTGACCCCGTCACTTGTCCACGCCGAACCGGCCCACTGCGCGCACAGCCGGCCGGGCAGTCAACTGGCGTCGTCACGTGCCCCAATCAACGGCGGTGCGGTCGGTCAGCTCGCACTTCGCCGTTCCTGTGTGCGATTCCGCTCGAGTGCCAACCCGGCATTCTGTCCCGTCATCGGAGTTGACAGACTCTTTCGATGTGGCAAGTCATACCCTGCTTTGCGGCGAAACTCAGGAACGGCGCAGGTTGTCGGAATCTCAGCCGTGAACTTGGTCGTTGTCGTCCCCGGCCGCACCCAGCCAGGACGCGAGGTTGCTGCGGGTGCGCAGGGTGTCCGGGTGGTCCGCACCCAGCACCCGCAGCTGATCGGCCAGCAGCTCCCGCAAGGCCTGCACGGCGCTGGCGATGTCCCCCGCCTCACCCAGCCAATGGGCGAGGTTGCTGCGGGTGCGCAGGGTGCCCGGGTGGTCCGCACCCAGCACCCGCAGCTGATCGGCCAGCAGCTCCCGGAACGCCTGCACGGCGCCGGCGAAATACCCCCACGCCTCACCCAGCCAATGGGCGAGGCTGCCGCGGCTACGCAGGGTGTCCGGGTGGTCCGCACTCAGCACCCGCAGCTGATCGGCCAGCAGCTCCCGCAAGGCCTGCACGGCGCCGGCGGGTTCCCCGCCCTCACCCAGCCAGTGGGCGAGGTTGTCGCGGGTGAGCA
>JBBQGJ010000193.1:0-12140 GCA_038322925.1 Mycobacteriales bacterium | reverse complement strand
GCCGCCCGCCGCCGAACGGGACGCCGCCCGCCACTGGGCCCGGGCATTGCTGACCTCCGGTCTCGACCGGCTGCCGGTGTCATCAGTCCGGCGGCTGGTCCCGGTGTCCGGCACCGCGACCACAGTGGCGGCGGCCGCGCTGAAACTGAACACCTACGACGCCACCCGCATCCACCTGTCCCGGATCCCGACGGAGGATGTCCACCGGGTGTCCGCGTTCTTCCTCGGCGCGCACCGGGCGCACCGCGCGGCCCTGCGGTACATGCATCCCGGCCGGGTCGACGTGATCGGCGGTGGCGCGCTGATCCTGTCGGAACTTCTCACCCTGGTCCAGCAGCGGGTGCCCGCGATCCGTGAGGTCACCGTGTCCGAACACGACATCCTGGACGGGCTGGCGCTCTCCCTGGCCTGATCGTCACCGCGCCAGTCGTCGGGGTGCCAGTCGCGGCAGTGACCGCGTGCCCCCGGTGGGACTCGAACCCACACTGGAACCCTTTTAAGGGGCCTGCCTCTGCCGATTGGGCTACGGGGGCGGACGCGGGTCAAGCCTAGGAGATGCCGACAACCGCTGGTTCGCTCGCCGGGTCGGAGGCGCCCGCCGCGCGAGCTGACGCGCCCTGCGAACATGTCAGCCGTAGTGGTACCGGGCCTGCAGGACGACGATGTCCGCCCCTCTGACCAGGTACACGAGGCGATGTTCCTGGTCGATCCGGCGGGACATGGTGCCCGGCGGAAAGCTGTGCATGAGCAACTCAGGCTTTCCGATTCCCCCATCGTTGTCACGCGCGATGTCGTCGATCAGCCGGTTGATCCGTTTCAGGATCTTCCGATCTGTTGCCTGCCAGTAGGTGTAGTCCTCCCACGATTCCTCGGTGAAGACGACTCTCATCGGAGGAGGTCGTGGGCTTCCACCTCGCCGAGGCGCGCATGCTCGACGCTGTCCATCAGCCGGCGGGCATTCGCGGGCGAGCGCAGCAGGTAGGCCGTCTCTTCCATCGCCCGGTAGTCGTCGAGTGAGATGAGCACAGCCGAACCCGTCTTCGAGATGATCTCGACTGGCTGGTGATCATCATTCACCTGTTCGATCAGCGGAAACAGTCGCCGCCGTGCCTCGCTCGCGGTGATTGCCATGACGCCTCGCTCATTCAATCCAATGACGTAGCCCGGTACCAGATATGGTACCGGGCTGCGTGCTGGCAGGGTCAGGCGGCGCTCATCGACGGTCGAGCTAGGCGCGGGCGGGGAGCACGTGGTCACCGAGCTTGTCGGTGGACAGGCACAGCGAGCAGACGTGGGCCGAGTGCGTCTCGCAGGCGGCCATGTCCGGCCGCTCGTAGTCTTGCCGGCACACGTGGCAGTGCAGGACCTCGCCAGAAGGACTGCCGTCGGCGTCGAACATCGCCAGCGGGATGCCGTCGTCATCGCGTCGTAGGTAGTACTTGCCCTTGGTGAGCACCGCCATCAGCGGGGTGAGCACCAGCGCCAGCACGATGGCCACGATCGGCGAGAACGGCTGGATCCAGCTCCCGAAGAGCCCGAAGAACACCGCGATGGACAGCCCTGCGGACAGGATGACCGAGACGAAACCGACCGGGTTGATGGCATACAACATGCCCCGGCGGAACTCCGGCACCGTCGGGGATATCTTCAACAACCCCTTGTTGATCACGATGTCGGTCGCCACGGTGACCACCCAGGCCATCGCGCAGTTGGCGTAGAAGCCCAGGATGCTGTTGAGCACGCTGAACATGTTCAACTCCATCAGCAGCAGCGCGACCGACACGTTGAAGATCACGAAGACCAGCCGGCCGGGGTAGCGCTTGGTGACCCGGGTGAAGCTGTTCGTCCAGGCCAGCGACCCCGAGTAGGCGTTCGTGACGTTGATCTTGATCTGGCTGATCACGACGAGGAACACCGCCAGCGTCATGGCGGCCCAGCCGGGCAGGAACTGCTCGTAGACGGTGAGGAACTGGTGCACCGGCTCGTTGGCAGTGGCGGCCGCGTCCGGGGTCAGCTTGGCGATGATGTAGACGGCCACGAACAACCCGACGATCTGCTTGATGGCGCCGAAGATGACCCACCCCGGTCCGGCCAGGATGACCGCGCGCCACCATGACCGGCGGTTGGCATCGGTCCGCGGCGGCATGAACCGCAGATAGTCGATCTGCTCGGCGATCTGCGCCATCAGCGACAGGCAGACACCGGCGGCGAGCATCATCGCGGCGAAGCTGGGGGCGCCGTCGCCGTCCGCGCCCTGGTAGGCGAAGAACGTCTCCACCGAATCCGGGTGGCTGATCAGCAGGTAGGCCATCGGGATGACGAACAGGATCAGCCACAGCGGGGTGGTCCACACCTGCAATTTGGCCAGCGCCTTCATCCCGTAGATGACCAGCGGGATCACCATCAGGGTGGACACGGCGTAGCCGAGCCAGAGCGGGATGCTCAGGCCGAGCTGCAGTCCCTGGGCCATGATCGAGCCCTCGAGCGCGAAGAAGATGAAGGTGAACGTCGCGAAGATGACGTTGGTCAGCACGGAGCCGTAGTAGCCGAAGCCGGAGCCACGGGTGATCAGGTCGAGGTCGATGTTGTACCGGGCCGCGTAGTAGGCCAGCGGGAAGCCGGTGACGAAGATGATCACCGCGGCGATCATGATGCCCCACAGGCGTTCACCGTGCCGTTCGCGATGCCGGTGTTCGCGCCGATCGCGAAGTCGGCCAGGTACGCGATGCCGCCCAACGCGGAGGTGGCGACCACTCCGGTGCCCCACCGCCGGTAGGACCGCCGCGCGAACCGCAGGGTGTAGTCCTCCAGCGTCTCGTTCGCCGCCTGGCCGGCCGGTAGTTCGACCTCGGTGGCGGGAATGCCCGGCAGATCACCGTGATCGGCGACCGCCGTCTCCGGCACGGAGGTCGGGACACGGCCGGCAGGCTCTCCGGATGCCTCGGTTTGGGTCATGACGCGTCGTCTCCTGGCTGCGGGTAGCGGAGGGGCGTTCACGGAGCGAGCGCCACCCACGACCGGCTTCACTCCCTGGCGCACGCTAGGAGCGGTTTGTTTCGAGCACAGTCCTCGCAGCGTTACCCGATGGTGACGCCGAGTTACGAGATGTGACCATCGGCGCGAGCGGGTGGCGAGTGTTCCGTGGGAACTACGACGAGGCACCCGGCGTTGTACTGGGTGCAACCCACCGTGGTCCGTCACCCGCCGGTGATCTTCCTCGGATAGGTTTGCGCAGAGTCAGCCGTTCGATCACCTCATCGGAGGTAACCGTGCAGGAAAAGAGCAGTAACCCCGCCTTCCGGAACATGGGGGCGGTGATCAACGCGCAGCAGCAGGCCGCGCCGAGCACCGAAGTCCTGGACCAGATGTACAACCAGCCCGCGTACACGGCGCCGGAGCGGGAGCGGTTCCTCACCGTCGACGACGTGGTCACCAAGACCGCGGTGATCCTGGTGCTGGCCGTCGTGGCCGGCTTCGCCACCGCGTGGTTCGAGGCGTACGCGCTCGCCATCCCCGCCGCCATCATCGGTCTGGTGCTCTCGCTGGTCATCATCTTCAAGCGCAACATCAACCCGGCGCTGATCATCGGCTACGCGGTGGCCGAAGGCGTGTTGCTGGGTGCCATCTCAGGCTGGTTCAACACCATCTACCCAGGCATCGCGGCGCAGGCGATCGTAGGGACCCTCGGCGTCTTCGGCGGCATGCTGGTCGTCTACAAGACCGGCGCAATCCGGGTCACCCCGCGGCTCACCAAGATGATCATCGGCGGGATCATCGGCGTCGCCGTGCTGATGCTGTTCAACCTGATCATGAGCCTGTTCGGGATCAACGTGGGGCTGCGCGACGGCGGCGCGCTGGCCATCGTGTTCTCGCTGGTCTGCATCGGGCTCGCGGCGTTCAGCTTCCTGCTGGACTTCGACTCGATCGACCAGGCGATCAAGCAGGGCGCACCGGCCAAGACCTCCTGGTACTTCGCCTTCGGTCTGATGGTGACCCTGGTGTGGCTGTACCTGGAGATCCTGCGGCTGCTGGGATACATGCGCCAGTAGTCCAGCCGGTCCAATAGCTCTGATGAACCACCGGCCGGGCCCGCAGTCCGACGATTTCCTTCGTCGGGTGCGGGCCTGGCCCGTTTCGTCCTGGCGGCACGGTGATCGGATCGCCGTCACCCGTCGGGCTCTCGATGTGCTGGCCGCGCTCGCCGCCACCGCCCGCGACGCCGCGGCACCCGAGGTCCCACCGCTGGCCGCGCACGTGCTTGCCGACCAGCTGGTCGTGCTGATCGCCGATGCCGATGCCGCCGGGGTACCGGCGGCCGACGTGGATGCCGTGATCACCCGCCTTCGGGCGGAGCTGGGTTTGGGTTGATCACTGGCCCGGGCCGCAATGACGGGGCAGGTCAGGCGGAAGCAGCGTGGTGCACGGTCGACTCCGGGTCCGGCAGCTCGTGGCGAAGCGGTCGGGCAGCCAGTTCCTCGATCAACGCGGGCAGCAGTACGTCCATCGCCCTGCGGTAGCCGGCGCCGGACGGGTGGAATCGGTCGGGCGCGAACAGATCGGGCCGGTCCACGAACTGCGGGCTGACGAGTTTGGCGATGGCCACGGCGCGCCCGGCAGCGTCGGTGACGGCGCGCTCCTGCAGCACCGCCAGCCGTAGCGACCACTGGCTCAGCATCGACCGCAGCGGCTGCGGGATCGGGGTGATGACGCCGAAATCCGGACAGGTTCCCACCACCACAGGAATCCGCCGCGAGGTGAGCTTGGCGACCGTGGCACCCAGCTGGGCCGCGGACCGCCACGGCGGCACCATGTCGCGGATGTCGTTGGCGCCCACCAGGATGACCACCGCGTCCGGCGCCTCCGCCAGGCACAGGTCCAACTGCCGGGGCAGGTCGGCGGAGGTCGCCCCGGTCAGGCCGTGGCTGCGCAGCCGGACGGGACGATCCAGGTGGTCGGCGACGCCGAGAGCAAGGATGACGCCTGGCAGGTCGTCGGCGTGCGTGGTCCCGTAGCCCACCGAGGTCGAATCGCCGAGCATCACCAGGGTGAGGAAATCATCGTCCTGGAGCCCCTCTGGCAGCACGTGACCGTCCGGGCTGTACACACCATCGCCCTGCGGCAGCTGGATCTGTGCCAGCAGGTCGGAGGCCCTCTGCTGCGCGAGGGTCGCGCCGGGCACCGAGGGCGGCACCAGTGTGCCTTCTGCCAGCGCGGCATTGACGGCCGCTGCTTCGATCACCCTGGTCGCCGTCACGGCCTGGCGGATGAGGGTGACCACGGCGCTGCCCACCCCGGCCAGCACGCTGATACCCGCCACCGTCCCGACGCCGAATTTGCTGCCGGCCCGGATCGCCGGGCCGGCAGAGGACAATCCGCCCATCAGGCCAAAGGTCTTGCTCGACCACACGCTCATCGACTGCCCCCTGACGCGAAAGCCCGAAACCGGCGCCCTGGGACCCGGACACCGGAAGACACCCACCGTGTACCACCACCGGGACCGGCCGATTTATTCCGGCCGGGCGAGCGGCATGACCATCTTCCGCCGCACGCCCGGTGACCCACATCCCACGCAAGGAGGGAAAAGGTTGACGGGGCGAAGCCGAAGTGCCGATCGGGTACTCGGTCGGGCCCCCGTTCGAGAAATCCCGGTCTGGCAATCCAGCTCGATCGGTCGAACCGATCTTCATCGCTCGGGCGTCTGCTCACACAGAGGATCTGCCGCCCGGGACTGATACCCAGGGGGCAACCGGGGCCGGTTAGCCTGGGCCTGACAATTCGTCCGCTGCTGGCCGGCCGTCCCCCGGTCGGACAGCCATCGGACCCCGACCCGAGAGCCACCCGATCTGTGAGTCATCAAGGAGAACCTCCGTGCGGTATGCCCAGACCATCGTCGATCTGATCGGCAACACGCCGCTGGTCCGGCTGGGCCCGGTGGCCGCCGGGGTGGCTCCGCTGATCCTGGCCAAGATCGAGTACTTCAACCCGGGCGGGTCGGTCAAGGACCGCATCGCGGAGAAGATGATCATGGCCGCCGAGCAGTCCGGTGCGCTGCAGCCCGGCGGCACCATCATCGAGCCGACCAGTGGCAACACCGGGGTCGGCCTCGCCCTGGTCGCCCAGCAGCGCGGTTACCACTGCATCTTCGTCTGCCCCGACAAGGTCAGTGAGGACAAGCAGAACGTGCTGCGCGCGTACGGGGCCGAGGTGGTGGTGTGCCCGACGGCTGTCGCGCCGGAGAACCCCAACTCGTACTACTCGGTGTCCGATCGGCTGGTCCGGACCACCCCAGGAGCCTGGAAGCCCGACCAGTACGCGAACCCGCAGAACCAAGCGAGCCATTACGACACCACCGGGCCGGAGATCTGGGCCGACACCGACGGCAGGGTCACGCATTTCGTCGCCGGCGTGGGTACCGGCGGCACCATCTCCGGCACCGGCAGGTACCTGAAGGAGAAGTCCGGCGGCCGGGTCCAGGTGATCGGTGCCGACCCGGAGGGCTCGGTTTACTCCGGCGGCACCGGACGTCCCTACCTGGTCGAGGGCGTCGGCGAGGACTTCTGGCCCGACGCGTACGACCGGACGGTGACCGACCGGATCATCGCCGTCTCCGACGCCGAGTCCTTCGCCCTCACCCGGCGGCTGGCCCGGGAGGAGGGGCTGCTGGTCGGCGGATCCTGCGGCATGGCCGTGGCCGCGGCGCTGAAGCTCGCGGAGGGCCTCACCCCCGACGACATCGTCGTGGTGATCCTGCCCGACGGCGGCAGAGGGTATCTGTCCAAGATCTTCTCGGATCGCTGGATGGCGTCCTACGGATTCCTGTCCAGGGACGGGGAGGCAACCGTCGGCGAGGTGCTGCGCCGCAAGAGCGGCCAGCTCCCTGCGCTGGTGCACACACACCCGAACGAGACCATCCGCGATGCGGTGGAGATCATGCACGAGTACGGGGTGTCGCAGATGCCGGTGGTGTCCGCCGAACCGCCGGTGATGGCCGGCGAGGTGGTCGGCTCGGTCTCCGAACGCGACCTGCTCGACGCGCTGTTCGCCGGCACCGCGTCGCTGGCCGACGCGGTGAGCGGGCATATGGCCGAACCGTTCGCCCTGGTCGGGTCCGGCGAGAACCTGGCCGCGGCGCGGTCGGCGCTGCAGGACCGCGACGCCATCATGGTGGTCGACGACGGCAAGCCCGCGGGCGTACTGACCAGGGCCGACCTGCTCGGGTTCCTGGCCGGCTGAGGCTCGCCGGGGGCTCGCCCGGTGGCCAGTGATCGAGTCGGCGAAACCCGAGGTCGGGCAGGGCTCGCGGGGCTACCATGACTTGGGCGGCATGAGGACACCGGCGTGACGTCACCGGACGATCCATCCATCCATACACCATCCATACACCATCCATTCATCCACGCCGGGCGGGAGCTTCGTGAGCTACCTACCAGCCCCGTACGAAGCGCCTCAGCAGGACGATCTGTCCGCGACGCTGGCCGCGATCCTCACCACCACCCTTGCGCTGATCACCTCCTGGGTGGTCGGCGCGCAGGCCTACCCCGTCATCCGGGAGGGCATCGACGCGGCGATGGGCGACCTGACCGACGAGCAGCAGCAGGCGTTCACCGACGCGTTGCCGACGACCGGGGTGCCCACCGTGGGGTGGGCGCTGGCCACCGTCTTCATGGTGATCGGTGCGGTGCTGCTGCTGTTCCGTCGCGGACGGGGGCTGCTGATTCTCGGCGCGCTGGTCTGCGTGGCCACCACGGCGTGGGCGCAGTTCGGCCTCGGGTACGGCGACGTGGGTTCGAGCGCGACGATGCCCGTCGACCAGTGGCCGCTGTTCTGGGGCGGCGCCGCCGTCGTGATCGCGGCGATCATGCCCGCGACCGGGCGGTGGGTCGGCCGCAGCCGTCAGAAGGCGTCGGGCAGACAGTCCACCGTCATCGGCACCACGGAATCCGGCGCGATCCTCTGGCCGGGGATGTGACAGGTAGCTGCCGCTGGGGGCCGCTGCCGCCGTTACCCTGGCCCGCATGAGCATCCCGCCCAGTTCCGCGGAGTTCGCCGACGGCTTCGCCACCAGGGCGATCCATGCCGGTCAGGACCCCGATCCGCTGACCGGGTCCATCACGGTGCCGATCTACCAGACGTCGACGTACGCGCAGGATGTGGTGGGCGAGACCCGCGGCGGGTACGACTATTCGCGGGCCGGCAACCCGACCCGCACCGCGCTGGAGCAGGCGCTGGCCAGCCTGGAGGGAGCGAGCCACGGGTATGCGTTCGCATCCGGGATGGCGGCATCGGACACGCTGATCCGTGCCGTGCTCCGGCCCGGTGATCATGTGATCATCCCGGACGACGCCTACGGCGGAACCTTTCGGCTGATCGACAAGATCTGCGTCCCCTGGGGAATCAGCTACACCGCGACATCCCTGGGTGATCTCGACGGGGTCCGCGACACGTTGCGACCGGAAACGAAACTGATCTGGTGCGAGACGCCGACCAACCCGTTGCTGGGCATCGCCGACATCGCCGGGCTGGCCGACATCGCCGGAGTGTGCGGCGCGAAACTGTTGGTGGACAACACGTTCGCCTCGCCGTATCTGCAGCAGCCGATCGACCTGGGCGCCGACGTGGTGCTGCACTCGACGACCAAGTACATCGGCGGGCACTCCGACATCATCGGCGGCGCCTTGGTCACCGACGAGGACGGCCTGGGTGAGTCCTTCGCCTTCCACGCCAAATCGATGGGCGCCATCGCCGGTCCGTTCGACGCCTGGCTCACCCTGCGCGGGGTGAAAACCCTTGCGGTGCGGATGGATCGGCATTGCGACAACGCCGAAGCGGTGGTCGACCTGCTGGTCGGCCACCCCCGGGTCGCGCACGTCTACTACCCCGGCCTGCCCAGTCACCCCGGCCATCAGATCGCGGCCGGCCAGATGCTCCGCTTCGGCGGGATGGTGTCGTTCACGGTCGCCGGCGGCCGTGAGGAGGCCGTCAAGGTGTGCCAGCGGACCCGGTTGTTCACCCTCGGCGAGTCGCTGGGTGGGGTGGAGTCGCTGATCGAACATCCCGGACTGATGACCCATGCGAGCGTCGCCGGCTCCCAGTTGGAGGTCCGTGACGACCTGATCAGGCTCTCGGTCGGCATCGAGGACATCGGGGACCTGTTGGCCGACCTGCGCGATGCGCTGGACTGAGATACCGATGACGACACCCCTCACGACGACACACCCTTCACGACACCCGTCATGACAACACCCTCATGACGCGGCGGCGCCTGGCACTGGCGTTGGACATCGGTGGCACCAAGCTGGCCGCCGCCGTGGTCGACGAGAGCGGCGCGATCGTCGCGGCGCACCGGGTCCGCAACCCGCAGGGCACCGACGGCGATGTGCTGTTCGAAGCGTTGACCACCGCCGCGGACACCGCCCTGTCATCGGCGGGCGTCGGCGCAGGCGATGCGCGGCTGGTCCCGGCGATCGGGGTCGGTACGGCCGCGCCGTTGGACCTGGACGCCGGCACGGTGTCGCCGGTGAACATCCCGGCCTGGCGGGCATACCCGTTGCGGGACAGGCTGATCGAGCGTTACCAGATGGACGTCGGGCTGATCGGCGACGCCGTGGCGGTCGCCGTCGGCGAGCACTGGCGGGGGGCCGCGCGCGGGCACGCAAACGTACTGGGCATGGTGGTGTCCACCGGTGTCGGCGGCGGGTTCGTGTTGAACGGCCGGGTGGTGGTGGGCGCGACAGGCAACGCCGGCCACATCGGGCACGCCAGCGTGGACCCGAACGGGCCGGACTGCGTCTGCGGCGGTGTCGGCTGCCTGGAGGCCATCGCCAGCGGCACCTCGCTGGCGGCCTGGGCCGTGCAGCATGGTTTCGGAGGGGCGGACGGGACGGCGGACGGGACGGCGGACGGGACTGTGAACGGGACTGCACCGGCGGCGGACGAGATCGCCGAGGCCGCGGTGGCCGGCGACCCGATCGCGCTGGCGGCATTCCATCGGGCCGGCGCCGCGCTCGGCCTGGCGATCGCCGGAGCGGTCACGCTGCTCGACCTGGATCTGGTGGTGATCGGTGGTGGTGTTGCGGCTGCCGGACCGCTGCTGTTCGACCCGATCGCCGCGGCGTACTCCCGCTATGCCGCATTGGGTTTCGCCAAGCGCCCGCGGGTGGTGCCTGCCATGCTCGGCGGCACGGCAGGGCTGATCGGCGCCGCCGCGGTCGCCATGGACCCGCCCGCGTACTGGCCGACGGAGGCCGGCCGGTTCGTCCGGACCTGACCCGATGGCGAGATGGGCCGTCCGGCGCTGCCCGGTCCGCGGCCGCCGACGCTGGCAGGATGGGCGGGCATGGAGCAGGTCACCGTCGCCGACGTCCGCATTGCCGCCGAACTGCTGCGCGGAGTCGCGCGGTACACCCCGATGGAATCCTCCCGGCCACTGTCCGAGCGGGTGGCCGGACCGGTCTATCTCAAGTGCGAGAACCTGCAGCGCACCGGCTCTTTCAAGATCCGCGGCGCCTACGTCAGGATCGCGCGGCTGTCCGAGGCCGAGCTCGCCGCCGGGGTGGTCGCGGCCTCAGCGGGCAACCATGCCCAGGGTGTCGCGCTGGCGGCGTCACTCGTCGGCACCACCGCTCAGGTGTACATGCCGGTGGGCGCCTCGATCGCCAAGCTGACGGCGACCCGCGCCTACGGCGCGAACGTCGACCTGGTCGGGCAGACACTCGACGAGGCGCTCGAGGCGGCGGCGGAGTTCTCGGCGCGGACCGGCGCCGTGCTGGTGCACCCGTTCGACCATCCGGACGTGCTGCGCGGCCAGGGCACCGTCGGCCTCGAGCTGCTGGAGCAGGTCCCCGACGTGGCCACGGTGGTGGTGTCGCTCGGCGGCGGAGGGCTGATCAGTGGGGTTGCTGCCGTGCTGCGGGAGCTGCGGCCGCAGGTCAGGATCGTGGGGGTGCAAGCGGAGCAGGCCGCGGCCTGGCCGGGTTCGCTGCACGCCGGACATCCCGTCCGGCTGCGGCAGATGTCCACCCTTGCCGACGGGATCGCGGTGGGGGAGCCGTCGCAGCTGACCTTCGACCATGTCTCGAAGTTGGTCGACGAGGTCGTCACCGTCAGCGAGGACCAGTTGTCGCAGGCGATGCTGCTGTGCCTGGAACGCGCCAAGCTGGTCGTCGAACCCGCCGGTGCCGCCACGGTGGCGGCGATCATGGCGCATCCCACCGCGTTCACCCCGCCGGTGGTGGCGGTGCTGTCCGGCGGAAACATCGACCCGCTGGTGCTGCTGCACGTCACCCAGCACGGACTGGTCGCGGCCAAGCGCTTCCTCACCCTGCGAGTGGAGATTCTCGACCGGCCGGGCCGGCTCGCCGCGCTGCTGGCGCTGGTCGCCGAGCTGGGCGGGAACGTCGTCGACGTCGTGCACTCCCGGCTGGGATCGCGCCTGCAGATGGGTGACGTGGAGGTGGCGCTGCGGATGGAGGCCCAGGGAGCCGGGCATTGCGACCAGCTGGTGCAGGGACTCGTGCAGGCCGGCTACCGGATCCTGGAACGCCACTGACCAGCGCGGCCGGCCCGATGCTGCGGACGCCTGCCGAACTGGTCAGTGCCGGGTCGAACGAAAAACAGCAGGTCAGCCGACGAACGGCTTGGCGTCCAGCACGCTGACCTTCTGGGTGCGGCCGTTGGGCAGGGTGTACTCCCGCGACTCTCCGCGGGAGGCACCCAGGATGGCCTGGCCGAGCGGGGACTGCGGCGAGTAGACCTGCAGCGACCCGTGCACGCCTTCTTCCCGGGAGCCGAGCAGGAACGTCTCCTGATCGTCGTCGTCACCGTCGTAGGCGATGGTGACGACCATGCCGGGCTCCACCACACCGTCGTCCGCGGGTGGGACGCCGACCTGAGCGGTGCGGAGCAACTCCTGGATCTGCCTGATCCGGGCCTCCTGCTTGCCCTGTTCGTCGCGCGCGGCGTGATACCCGCCGTTCTCCTTGAGGTCACCCTCCTCGCGGCGCGCATTGATCTCGGCCGCGATCACAGGACGCTGCGCAACGAGCTGGTCGAGCTCGTGCTGGAGGCGGTCGTGTGCTTCCTGGGTCAGCCAGGTCACGACGGTCCCGGTCATGGCAACTCCTTTACTGCTGATATGTCCG
>JBBQGJ010000192.1:0-12146 GCA_038322925.1 Mycobacteriales bacterium | reverse complement strand
CTGCTGGTCGGCAATGTCATCGTCGGCGTGACGGTCGCGGCCTTCGTGCTGCCGTCGTACCTCGCAGAACAATTCACCGCCGCAGTCCGGGCCACCGGGCTGGGCTGGGCTTACGGGGTCGCCGCGGCGGTGATCGGTGGCACCGCCCCGCTGCTGGCCACCGTGCTGGCGCAGCGGTCGCCGGCGGTCGCTGTGCCCGCGTACATCGCCGCCTGGACGGTGGCGGCGTTGGTTGCCGTGCTGCGCTCCTCGGAGACTGCCCCGGCGCTGTTGGGAATCAGTCCCCGGTGACGTCACGGTCGTCCAGCACGAGCTCCGAGATCACGAAGAAATCCACCACGATGACCAGCCGTGCCCACACCGGGTAAAGTCCGGCCCCGGCGAGAATCGCAATGACTTCGAACAGGATATGCACCCGGCCCCAGGTCGTCACATTGAACGGGAACACCCCCATCTGTGCACCACGTAGAAATCATTGTTCGCCAGTCCGACGATTCCTTGGATCACGTGGAAGACGCCCGCGGTGATGAGAACGACGCGGGCGAAGCTGATGAAACCGACCGCAACGCATTGCGCGGCATCGCGGTTTGTGCCGCAGGCGTCACCCGCGCCGGGTGATGTAGGTCCGCCGGAAACCGTCGTAGGATTTGCGCATCCGCGCATCGCGGAAAAGGCGCGCAGGGCCTGCCCAAACGACGGCTTTGCCGGCGCCTACACCCACCGAACCAAAGGAACAGCCATGCAGAACTTCTGGAGCTTTATCTGGATCGTCATCTGGTGCTTCGTCTTCTTCGCGTACCTGATGGTGCTCTTCCAGATCCTGGGCGACCTCTTCCGTGATCACCAGTTGGCCGGGATCTGGAAGGGCGTCTGGATTCTGGTGCTGATCTTCATCCCGTTCCTGGGCGCGCTGGTGTATTTGATCGCGCGCGGGCGCGGGATGAGTGAGCGTCAGGTGGCCGCCGTGCGGCAGGCGCAGAGCGAGACGAATGCCTACATCAAGCAGGTCGCGGGCAGCGGCGGCGGCGCATCACCGGCCGAGCACATCGCCGAGGCCAAGGCGCTGCTGGACAACGGCACCATCACCAGTGCTGAGTACGACCAGCTGAAGGCCAAGGCTTTGGCCTGAATCAGGTGTCCGGGGCGGACGAAGCGCCCCGGACAATATCTGTCAGCCCCCGTCACCGCGGGGTGAGCCTGCGGCCGGAGGGACCTGCGCGGTCGGCGCTTCAACCGGGTCCGTCGGCACCGATTCACCCGGCACTTCCGCGACAGGCGCAACCGGCGCGGACAGCGTGACCCCCGACCCGCCCGCACCGCGCCCGAAGGCATCGGACAGTCGCATCGGCCGGCTCGGGCCCGGCAGCGCGGGCAGCGATCCGGGTTCGACCGCTGTCGGCTGGTTCGATCTCATCCACCGGCCGAGGGCGTCGTCGCCATCGGCGAGGGCCGGCCCCAGCACGGCGGCGAAGACGAGCACGAAGGCGAGCCCGGTCAGCCAGGTGACGAACGCCAGCGCGATGCCGAAGGTGCCGAATTGCCTGTATTGGTTCGCGACGTGCGCGGGCATCCAGATGGAGCCGGCCATGGTGTAGAACGACGAGCCGATTCCGGTGAGCACCGCGGTCGGTAGCAGCGCCCGCCAGCGGATCTCGCCGCGCACCATCAGCCTGGCCGTCCACCACCACAGCATGGACGTGCCGATCACCCCGAGGGTCCAGGTCAGCACGGGGCCGGTCGGCCCTTGCACCACGGTCCGCACCGAGGACAGGATGATCAGCAGCGCGGACAGCCCGCCGATCCAGATCGCGCCGCGCCCCTTGTTCTTCAAACCGCCGCCCGGCGGCCGCCGCCAGGCGCGCAGGTACAGCCGTTGCAGGGCGGTGGTGAACGACACGGCAAAGGCCACCGTCAACGCGGAGCCGATGATCCCGGTGGCTGCCTTGGTCGCATCCGGCGTCGCGAAGGACTCCCGGACGGCGTCGAAGGAGGTCCCACTCAGACCCAGCCGATCAGCCAGGATCTGCACCACCTGCTCGCGGACACCCTCCGGGGTCAACGCGACAATGATGATCAGCAGCGGAAACAACGAGACGAACGCCTTGGCGGCCAGCGCGACCGAGCGGTCGACGAACTCGACCTCGAGCAGCCGGGACCACAGCCGCCCCAGCGCCGTGCTTTCCAGCAACTCGGCGTAGTGCGCAGCGGTCTCGCGCGCCTGGGCCGCCTTGCCAGCCACGCCCGCCCGGGGCTCAACCGTCATCAGTGGATGCTAATGCCCGCACGGGATCTGACTGTGCCAGTCCGGGACGCCCCCAGCCACCCAGCGACCTCTCAGATGTACGTGCGGACGTTCCGCGGCGGGCGGTTCACGGCCAGCAGCAGCTGGGTGGGCAGGAACTCGGTGTCCAGCGCCGCCTTGGCATGCGCGATGGCCTCGTCGACGATGCGGGTGCGGATTCGGGCCGGATCGGCGTCCGAATCGATGGTGACCTCCAGTCGTAACTCCGGACGGTCGGGCCGGCCGGCCACGTGGACTGTGACGGCGCGCACACCCGGATAGCCGTCGATCTCCTGTCCGATCGCGGTGGTGAGTGCGCTGGTGGGCAGCGTGGTCCGGCCGGCCCCGAGGTCGCCGTCGTCGTCGGGATCGAGGGCCAGATCTGTGTCCATCGCGATCCGGCCGAGGCGGTCCGTCCGCAACTGGACCAGCAGCCAGCGCAGCGCCAGCAACGCCACGATGACCCCGATAGCAGCGAGGGTGATCCAGATCCATGGTTGCTGCGCGTGGATCCAGCTGGCGGTGCGCTCGGCGTACACCGGCGCATCCGCCTGCTCTGTGCCGAACGCGCCGAGCGACCGGGCCAGGACGTACCCGCCGGCGGCCAGCAGCAGGACGCCGACCACAGCGAGCCCGATGCGGTTGCCGCGTGCGGTCTTCGAGCTCATCGACGACCCTTGCTGCTCAGCCGTACCCGCACCGCGATCGGCACCACCGGATCCAACTGCTTCAGCCGGACCGTGATGGCGTCCTCGGCCGCTGCGGGCAGCCGCTCCGTCATGCTCAGCGAGCTGGTGATCACGGTTGTCGCGGTGGTGCGGTGCAGTTCGGTCTCTGCGGCATTGATCCCGTTGACGCGCTGCGCGGCGCCGGACAGCGCCCGGCGCAGGTTGGCCGGGGTGATCCCGGTGACCAGCACCGGATCGCTCTCGCGTAGCTGGAGATAGCGCCGCCGGGAGGGCAGCATCGCCAAAGCCAGTAGTCCAAGGCCCACCACAATGGCGACCGCTGCGGCGGCGATCACCGCGGTGTCCGTCCACGGCGTCCTGTGCAGTCGGTCGGCGACGGCCGACGCGTCGACGCCATAGGGCTGCCGGCCGGTCTGCACGAGGACGGCCTGCCAGGCCACCAGCGCACCCAGGACCAGCAGCAGAATGGCGACGATGACCGCGGACACCGTTCGCCGGCCCCGAGGCGGCCGGGGCGGCGGGCTGGTCGGGCGGGGCCGGCGGGGCGGGTTGGGCCCAGCATGCGAGGCGGGTCTGTCGCGGGAGGGCCCGGCGGGCGGACGATCCGACGACACGGGGGAGTTCACAGCACCCGCCTGACCTGACGGGTTTCCAGACGCAGCGCGGCGACGGTGATGTCGACGTCGGCGACGGTCAGTCCGCACAGCCGGGTCACCCGGTCGCGGACGTGCCGGCGAACCTGCCGGGTGATCAGCCGGACTGGAGCGGGGTAGTCCACCTCGATCTCCACGCGCAACTGGGCCAGCCCGCCGTCGATCGCGACGTGCGCCTCGACGCCGCCGCCGCTGCGCAGCGCCCGGGAGATGCGCTGCCGGGAGATGCCGTGGACGTGGTCGACTTCCAGCGCCGCCTGCGCGGCGGTTTTCTGCACCACCCGGTCGGTGATGCTGGTCCAGCCGCGTTCCGAAGGATCGGTGGGCGCAGCGTCGCCGAGCCCGGCGTCGGCTGTGACGGCACCGCCCGTCACAGCACCGGGCGGGGGACCGCCCGTCAACGGTCAGTGCGGCCGTTGGAACGGCCACTGACGTAATCGGTCACGTTGATCCGGCCGTCGATCACCGCGCCCACGACGGCGCCCACCGCAGCGCCGACGAGCGCCATGATCAGCACGATGATGAAGGCATTGAATCCGCCGAACGCCCCGGCGAAACCGAGTGCGATGCCGGCGGCCATGCCGACCGAAATGGCGATTCCCTTGTTCATTGTTGTGCCCGTCCCGTCAGTGGAAGTGCGGTAGGTGCTGCGTTCAGCTGAGAACAGTTGTGCTGCAGTGGTTCTGCGAGCCGGGGGCCGGTGTTCACTTCAGCCGGCGAGGTGGGATGCCGGCCCATCGGGCACGCATCCGACGCAGCCATCGGGTTGGCGTCATCCGCCTGCTGCGATACGCGTACACGGGTACCGACGGACCTTTCGGTGAGTCGGCGAGGCGGTGCAGCCCCTCGATGAACTCGTCCGGGTCCCCGCCCCGGTCGGGATGATGATCGCGGATGAAGGCGCGCCGCTCCGCGCGCAGGTCTGGGTCGTCCGCCACCGTCATCACCCCGCTGGGTCGGGCACTTGCTCGCCCGGCATCACGATGTCCTCGATGTGCACATACAGAGCCCGGCCGGCCAGCACTTCGGCCAGCGCCTCCGCCAGCTGCTCGGCGACCCGGGTGAGCGGGTCCTGGTACTGAGCCACCACGAAGACGTCGACCCGGTCGGTGTCCACACTCACTCCGGGCACGGTCCGTCCGGGCAGGTAGGACCGTGCCGCCGCAGACAGCGACGCGACGCCCGGGCACGAGGCGACGATCCCGCCGATCGCATCGATGTCGGCGGCCGAAGATCCGGCAGCATCCGTAGGCATGGGTGGTGGGTTCCTCCCTCGGGCGACGTGACCCGCCGCGTCGGATGGGACTATTCCACGCGGGAGTCGACCGGCTCGTCGGAGTCCTGGTTCGGCACGTGGACGTCGTGCACGACGATGTTCACCTCGGTGACCTCCAGGGTGGTCATCCGCTCGATCGCGCTGATCACATTGCGTCGGATGGCCTTGGTCAGTTCGCCGATCTCGACGCCGTATTCGACGACGATGTCCAGGTCGACGGCGGTCTGCCGGGCTCCTACCTCCACCTCGACGCCGGCGGTCAGGCCGGAGCCGCCACCGGGGATCTTCTCGCGGATGGCTCCGAAGGCGCGGGACCCGCCGCCGCCACCGAGCTTGTAGACACCGGTGATCTCCCGAGCCGCCAGGCCGGCGATCTTCTCGACGACCACGTCGGCGATCGAGGTCTTGCCGTGGGTGGTGACGAGCACCGTTTCGGTCGTTTCCAGTGCGCTGCCGGTCGAGTCGGAACCCAGGGCCGGTGTCTTGTTAGCGCTGACTGCGGAGGTCATTGGTGAAAGCTCCTCGCTGGGAATGAAAGGGCTGGGGATTGGACCTGTTTCGGTTTTGTGAGACGTGCGCCGCAGTGTGCGCAGCCCTACGGGGCCGGCTCCTGTTGGAGACAGCCCCGGGCTCAATCGTCCACCCGCACGCCCATGACGATTGGTGGATGGCGATTGCAGTTGGCGAAATCAGCGGCGGCGGGCGACCCGACGGCTGGTCCTGCGGGCGACGCGGCGAGCTCCGAACATCACGTACCTCCCTTCACCCGGTGACGGTGCGGTGTCAAACCTTGTCAATCTCCACTGTCCACGGTGATCCGGTGGATCGCCTGTGGAGGCGGTGATTCGGTCCGGTCCGGCATCCCAGCGATCAGGCCGATGCAGTGGTTTCCAGGGCGTGCAGTTCGGCGGCCTCTTCCGCCGAGAACAGGCCGACCTCGACCAGGTCGAGCGGGCTGATGAAGCCGTCGCTCAGCCGGAACCCACCCGCGCGCATGACGGCGTCGCGCAGACCGACGGCCCAGTGGTGCTCGAGCAGGATCAGCGCAGCGGCAGAACCGTTCGGGATGTCCTCCAGGACGTCCCACCCCTCGACGTCACCCAGCGGGTTGAGGCCCTCGGCGCCGGCCTCGGCGCCGAGGAGCGCGCCCGCCTCGGCACCCTCTTCGCCCTCGACCCCAAGACCGATCAGCGCACCGATGACGGTGCCGAGTTCGATGGCCTCGTCACGGGAGAGGTTGCTCAGATGCATGATCTCCAGCTCGCCGTCGTCGTCCTTGTAGACGGCAAGTGAATCGATCACCCGGACCGTGTCGCTCTCCCGCAGCTTCTCCAGCTCCTCGATGATCTCGCCGTGAAATTCCGGATGCGGGAATCCCAGCGCGATCAGTTGCACGGGTCCAATGGCCATTGCTGTTCCTTTTCTCTCGGGGTTCGAGCATCGGGTCGCCCGACACCTGACGACCCACCGACAACGCCGGCGGCATGACACCCACCCTCGTCCACCTTGCTGATCCCGCGGGGCGCTCGCATCACACCATCCGTATGAGATCGACCGTGGACGATCGACCCGGACGGTGCGCCGGCGGGCGGTGCAGCACTTCACCTGTCCAGGATGATGTTCGTGATGGGCCGCGACCGCCATCATGGGCGATGACGATGCGCCGCCGGTGGTGGATGATCTTGTGACAGGAGATTTCCTCAGGAGACCTCGCGGGTTCATCCGATGGCCCAGGCCCACGTCAGAAGGGAGCGACCGACATGACGGACGCGCTCGTACCCCCGGTCGATCCGCTGTCGGTCACCGCTACGGGTGCTGGCGGACTGACGGCCGGCGCGGGGGACGTCGTGGTCGAGACGGCCGTCGTATCGGTGGTGCCGGTGGCCTCCGGGGCACCCACGGTTGCCGACCCTGCCGTCGACGCATCGCCCTTTGTCCTCGACGCCTCCATGGTCACCGGCGGGCCGCTTGTCGGGCAGCCGGCTTCGGGCCTCGAGACCCGTAACGCACCGTCGGCGCCGACCCCGCGCCCCGCAGTTTCGGGCACAGCGATATCGGCCACCCCGTTGTCGCCGGACACGGTGCCGTCGCGCCCGCCGGGCCGGGTTGCTACCGACCCCGACGCGGCTTCGACGGCATCCGACAGTGCTCCCGACAATCCTGCACGGCCAGACCCGTCCGGGTCCGCGCGCGATGCCGCCGCTGTGGCCGACTCCGATCAGCACCCCGGCGATCAGCACCCCGGCGATCAGCACCCCGGCGCGAAACCCATCGGGCCGGCGCCACCGATCGACGCCGGCGATGTCCTGGTCGCCGCTGCGGACCTGGTGATCGGCACCGCGTGGTGGGCGACCGGCCCGATCCGGGCGGTCGGACGGCTGGGGGTCCACGCGGTCGAGGCCGGGCTGGCCGGCGCCACCGCGCGGAGCCGTCGTTTGCAGTTGCGCGCGCAGGCTCACCGGGGCGACGCCCGCAGCACGCTCGACCTGCTGATCCAGGCCCTGCTGCGGCCGATCATCAAACGGGTCGTCGACGCCGCGCTTGCCGAACTCGACCTGACGAAGATCGTGCTCGAGCACGTGGATCTCGACCGGGTGGCCGAGGCGCTGGACATCGACGGCATCGTCGCCGGGGTCGATCTCGACGCCGCGGTGGCCCGGGTTGACCTCGATGCCGCCGTCCGCCGGGTCGACCTGGACCAGATCGTCGGACGGATCGATGTGGACGGCATCGTCGCGATCGTCGACATCGACGCAGTTGTCGACCGGGTCGACATCGAGTCCATCGTGAACCGGCTGGACCTGAACGAGATCGCCGGTCGGCTGGACATCGACGGCATCGTCGCGGAGGTCGACCTGCAGGCCATCGTGGACCGGCTGGACATCGCCGCGGTGGTCTCCAAGGTGGATCCCGATCCGGTGGTCGCCCGGGTGAATTTCGACGCGGCGATGTCGCAGATCGACCTGATCGGTATCGCGCAGCGCGTGGTGGACGGTATCGATCTGCCCGGGATCATTCGGGAATCCACCGGGTCGCTGGCTACCGAGGCGGTCGCCGGTGTCCGGGTCCAGGGTCAGGCGGCGGACGACGCGGTCGGCCAGCTGGTCGGCCGGGTCCTGCGGCGCAGAGCCCTTGACCCGCCGCGGCAGCAGTGAGCACGGGCCCTTCCGTGACAGTCACGCCGTTCGTCGGGCCGGAGCACCGGGCCGCGGGCATCGTCACCAGGATTTCGGCCGGGGTCGTCGATGCGATCGTCGTCTTCCTGACCGGCCTGGTGATCATGCTGACTCTCCAGGCGGCGCGGTTCATCTGGTCCCCGACGACCTTCACCTGGGAGGACGTGTCGATCTGGGCGTCGCTGTCGTTGCTGATCGGCATCGCGATCGTCTACCTGACCGCCGGCTGGGCGATGATCGGCCGCAGCTACGGGCAGTACCTACTAGGCCTGCGGGTGCTGTCCCGAAAGCGGGTGAAGCCGGGCTGGGCGCTGGCCCTGCTACGGGCGGCGTTCTGCGTGTTCTTCCCGGTCGGAGTGTTCTGGGTGGTGCTCAGCCCGGAGCGGCGCTCCGTACAGGACGTCGTGCTGCGCACCGTTGTCGTCTATGACTGGCGGACTGTGGAGCCGGGTCAGCCCGCGGCGGCTGCCGGCTGACCTACGGGGTCTCGGGCTCCGCGGTCCGTGGAGGTTCGCCAGCAGGAGGCTTGCCTTGGCCCGCGGACAGCCGTTGCAGCCCCATCTCGACCGCGCCGAAGATCAGCTTGGCGACCAATCCGAATACCACGAGATTGAACAGCATCTGCAGTGTCACCAGGGTTCGGGCGACTTCACTCGTCGCGGTGATATCGCCGAAGCCGACGGTGGAGAACACGGTCACGGTGAAATACATCGCGTCGGTCTTGGTCATCGCCTCGGAGAAGCTGTCGACCTGGGCCTTGTCGATCAGGTAGTAGACCGACGCGAAAACCACCAGCAACAGAGGAATTCCGACAATCAGTGTTTCGGCCGCGCGGATCCGGGGGAACGGCGACCCGACGATCATCCGGATCTGCCAGGTGAGGATGCCGGCCAGCGCGAGCAGTCCGACAACCAGGATGACAAGGCCGATGTCCGCAGGCCTGTCCAGCGGGAGCGTGTAATAAGCCACCACGATCAGCAGCGCGACGACAATCGACCGGGTGAGCATCTTGGTGATCAGCCGATTTCGCTGTGCGGGGGTCAGCTCCTCGTACCGCCTGCTGGATTTCGCCATTCCGCTCCTCCTGCCGTGAACCCGTGCGTCACTGTCGCGAGATGGCGACCATCGCGACCTGTTCTGGGTCGATGAGGTGGGAGTGGTCGTCATCGCCGACGTCGATCTGCACGACATCGATCCGGCCGGTGAACCTGCTCGCGCCGGCGTATTCCGCGCTGACCGGCATGCCGTAGTCGTTACCGATATCGGTGGTCTCGTCTGCGGAGAAGATCAACGGCTGAGTGACGTCCACCCGTCCGGTGCCGACGGCGGCTCCGTCGTAGTAGAGGGTGAGCGTGCCGCCCGTGGCGAGACCGCCACCGTCGTAGGCGAATTCGGCGCGGACCTGGTGGATGCCCGGCGCCAGGCCTTCGGTCGCACCGATGACGAATTCCTGCATACCCAGCAAGTTGTAGACGAACTTCGCCCGGTTCTGATTGAAGAACAATGCCCAACCGCCGAACTTGCCGCCCTGGGCGATGATCACCCCGTTGGTGGGCGCGGCGGCAGTGATCTCGATCGAGGCCGTCACGGTGAACGACCTGTTCTTGATGTCCAGAACGCTGCCCTCGCTGAGCCGCTTCATTCCTGGGAACAGCACCTGGGTCGTGCCGGTGATCAGTTGCGGGCGGCCGGCGATCGTGGCGTTCAACCGCTCGAACCGCCGGTCGTCGATCGGCAGCACGTTGTACCTCACGGCCTCGATCAGCCACAGTCGTTGCAGTTTGGCCAACCGTTCCGGTTGTTCGGCGACGAGATCCCTGGCCTGGGACCAGTCGTTGGTGCCGACGTAGAGTTCCCACACATCATCGTCCAGCGCCGGTAACACCTCGTTGGGCAGCCAGGGTGTGCTGTGCCGGGTGACTGCGCTCCAGCCCTTGAAGTAGATGCCGCGGTTGCCGGCCATCTCGAAGTACTGCAGGTCATGCCGTTCCGGGGCGTCGGGTTCGTCGAACGTGTAGGTCATGCTGGTGCCCTCGATCGGCGCCTGCTGGACACCGTTCACGAAGTCCGGGTGTGGAAGTCCGGCTGCCTCGAGAATTGTTGGTGCCACGTCGATGACGTGGCAGAACTGGGAACGGACGCCGCCCTTGCTGGCGATCCCGCTCGGCCAGTGCACGATCGTGCCGTTCCGGGTGCCGCCCCAATGGGAGGCGACCTGCTTGGTCCACTGGTACGGGGTGCACATGGCCCACGCCCAGCCCACCGAGTAGTGGTTGTAGGACTCGACCGTGCCGAGTTTGTCCTTGATCGAGGCCATGAACTCCGGGGTCTCGATCGCGGCCAGGCCGTTGAAGTTGGCCATTTCGTTGAACGCCCCGTTGACGGTGCCCTCGGCGGAGGCGCCGTTGTCGCCGATGATGTAGTAGACCAGCGTGTTGTCAAGTGCCCCAATGGTTTCGAGGGTGTCGATGATCCGGCCGACGTGGAAGTCGGTGTGCTCGAGAAACCCGGCGTAGATCTCCATCTGCCGTTCCAGGACGGGCTTCAGGGCGTCGTCCATCTCGTCCCAGGACGGGATGGCCGGTGGCCGGGCGGTCAGTTCGGCATCCTGTGGCACCACCCCGAGGGACTTCTGGCGGGCGAAGATCTTTTCCCGCTCGGCGTCCCAGCCGCCCGCGAACTGGCCCGCGTACTTGTCCGCCCATTCCAACGGCACCTGGTGCGGGGCATGGGTGGCGCCGGGTGCGATGTACGCGAAGAACGGCTTGTCCGGGGCCAGCGCCTTCTGGGTGCGGATCCAATCGATGGCGTGGTCGGTCAGGTCCTCGGTGAGGTGGTAGCCCTCCTCGGGGGTCTTTTCCGGTTCCACCGGTGAGGTGCCCTCGTAGAGGGCCGGGTAGTACTGGTTGTTCTCCCCGCCAATGAAGCCGTAGAAGTACTCGAAACCGCCGCCGCCCGAGGGCCAGGCGTCGAACGGACCCACCGGGGACGACTGCCACGGTGGCACCTCGTGGCACTTGCCGAACTGGGCGGTCGAGTACCCGTTCAGTTTCAATGTAGTGGCCAGTGCTGCCTTGGTGTTCGGCCGGACGGCGCTGGAGCCAGGGGCCGACGTCGCGATCTCGGTGATCCCGCCCATCCCGACCGAGTGGTGGTTGCGGCCGCTGAGCAGCGCCGCCCTTGTCGGTGCACACAGCGCGGTGGTGTGAAACCGGTTGTAGGTCAGCCCATCTTGTTGCAACCGCTCCGCGGTCGGCATGTTCGCCGGCCCTCCGAACGGGCTCCCGGCCCCGAAGCCCACGTCGTCGAGCAGCACGATCAGCAGGTTCGGTGCGCCCTCCGGCGGCAGCAGCGGCTCGATCGGCGGGAAAGCCGTGTCGGGGTCCTTCGCGTCGTACGTGATCAGACCCAGATGCTGCCGGTCCGGGATCGGCAGAACCCCGCGATGCGCACCCAGTCGATCTGCCATCGATACGACTCCTGTCGTCAGTCTTCATCCGAAATGCCCGGGCAACGGATCAGCGCCGACCCTAGCGGGGCACCGCGACGGGGGTAATCGCCGCGATGGGATGACCCTGCGCATGCCGGGCGGGTCGCTACCCTTCCACCAACGCTCGCCCGCTGCTGCGGCCGTGACAAGGGAGCCAAGGATGTCGTCAGGCCGATCCGTGGTCCGGGCTGTTCCGGGCATCGGTGTGTTGCGGCGCTACCGGCCGGGGTGGTTCGGCAAGGACCTGACCGCCGGGCTGATCCTCACCGCCCTGCTGGTGCCGCAGGGTATGGCGTACGCGGAGCTGGCCGGGCTGCCGCCGATCACCGGCCTGTACACCTCGATCCTGTGCCTGGTCGGGTACGCGATCTTCGGCCCCTCCAGGATTCTGGTGCTCGGACCCGACTCGTCCCTCGGCCCGATGATCGCCGCCTGCATCATCCCGCTGGTTGCGGCCAACGGTGATCCCGGCAAGGCGGTGGCCTACGCATCCATCCTGGCGCTGATGGTGGGCGCAACTACCGTGCTGGCCGGGGTGTTCAAGCTGGGGTTCGTCGCCGACCTGCTGTCCAAGCCCACCC
>JBBQGJ010000191.1:0-12175 GCA_038322925.1 Mycobacteriales bacterium | reverse complement strand
CCGGCGCAGTGCGACGTCGACCTGCGCCCGGTGCTCCGCGGCGGCTTGTGCGAACGCCGACCGCAGCTGAGCCGTGGTGGAAACCTCCTTGGTGCGACCGGTTTCCGGGTCGACCAGGGTCACCAGGCCGACGTCGGGCAGTTCCAGATCCCGGGGATCGAGCACTTCGACGGCGAGCAGGTCGTGCCGCCCGGATAATGCCCGCAGCGGCCGTTCCCAGTTCAGCGGGCCGATGAAGTCGGACATCACGACGGCCAACCCGCGGCGTCGCGGCGGTCGGCGCAGCTGTTCCAGCGCCACGGCGAGATCGCCGCGGTCGCCGGGCCCGGTACGCGGGGTCGCGGCCAGCGCGCGCAGCAGGTGCTGCAGCGCGGGGCGTCCACCTCGCGCCGGGATCCGGGTGATACCCGCCCCGGTCGCCACGATCGCGCCGATCCGGTTGCCGCCGCCCCTGGTCAGGTGACCGACGGCGGCGGCCGCCGCCACCACCAGATCCCGCTTCTCGCAACCGGTGGTGCCGAAGTCGAGCGACGCCGAGAGGTCGGCGACCAGCCAGGTCTCCAGCTCACGGTCGGCGACCGTCTGCCGGATGTGCGGCTCGGTGGTCCTGGCCGTCACCGACCAGTCCATCCGGCGCACGTCGTCACCCGGGTTGTAGACCTTGGCATCCCCCGGTTCGGTGCCGGGACCGGGCACCAGGCCGAGGTGGTTGCCCTGTAACAGGCCGTCCAGCCGCCGCCGGACGGTGAGTTCCAGGGTGGCAAGCGCGGCGTCCAGCCTGGCCGGATCCGAGGTGCTGATTACCCCGGGCTGCACGACATCAGCCACGGCTGGGAGCACTCATCACGCTGCACCGGGGTGGGTGTAGGGGCTGACCTGCGGCAGCGGAATGGCCTGCAGCAGACGCCCCAGGATCACCTCGACGGGGATGCCGTCGGCGAGGGCGTCGTAGGACAGCACCAACCGGTGGCGGAGCACGTCCGCGGAGACGTCGATGACGTCCTGCGGCACCACGAAATCACGCCCGCGCACCAGCGCCAGCGCGCGGGCGGCCGCGATGATGCCGAGCGAGGCACGCGGGGACGCGCCGTAGGAAAGCCACCCGGCGACCTCGGTGAGCCCGTGCTCGGCGGGTGTCCTGGTCGCGAAGACCAACCTGACGACGTAGTCGACCAGGGCGTGGTGCACGAAGACGTTGGACGCGACGTTCTGCAGCCGGACGAGTTCGCTGACCGGCAGCACCTGCTGCGCCACCGGCGGCACAACGCCCATCCGGTAGACGATCTCGCGTTCCTCGTCCGGTTCGGGGTACCCGACCAGCAGCTTGAACAGGAACCGGTCGCGCTGCGCCTCCGGCAGCGGGTACACGCCCTCGTTCTCGATCGGATTCTGGGTGGCCATCACCAGGAACGGGTCGGGCATCGGGAAGGTCTTTCCGCCGATCGACACATGCCGCTCGGCCATCACCTCCAGCAACGCCGACTGCACCTTGGCCGGCGCCCGGTTGATCTCGTCGGTGAGCACGAAGTTGGCGACCACCGGGCCGAGTTCGATGTCGAACTGCTCGCGGCCGACCCGGTAGATTCGCGTCCCGACCAGGTCCGACGGCACCAGGTCCGGGGTGAACTGGATCCGGGAGAACGTCCCGCCGACCACCCGCGCGAACGTCTCCACGGCCAGTGTCTTGGCCACCCCGGGAACACCCTCGATCAGCAGGTGTCCCTTGGCCAGCAACCCGACGAGCATCCGCTCGACCAGCCGGTCCTGCCCGACGATCACCCGCTTGACCTCGAAGACGGTGCGTTCCAGCAGGGCCGCGTCGCCGGCCGGGGTGTGCACCGGTTGGGCCTGCGCCCCGCTCGGCGTCCCGCTCATCGCCGGCTTGGTCAGTCCTTCTGGGCTCAATGACTCTGGGGTCACCGGCTCCTCCTCGTCAGGTGCGTCACGCCGACCATTGTCCAGGCCCGACCGGCGAGGTGTGTACTGATCGTCGAACGTCGCCCGATGGTTCGCTACCCTGCGTCACCTTTCCCGCCATCTGCGCAGGTCATCCGGTGTGTCGATGTCGACGAACTCATCGCCGAGCGCCGGCGATTCGACGACCCGGATCGGCGCGAGAAGCTCTTTCACTGAAGCGCCGTACCAGCTCTCACGCTGCCGGACCGCCGCGAGCAGCGCGCCCTGCCGCCACACACCGACAAGGAGCTGACGCCGACCGGACGAGTCGATCAGCAGGGCACCGGCCGCTTCGGGATCGCTGTGCACTGCCACACACAACCGCTGGACGGTACGTGCGGTGACGTTCGGCAGGTCGGCAGCCAGCACCGCGACCAGGGCATCGTCAGGCGATGCGCCCGACGGCCGAGGTGACTCCTCGAGGACCGCGCATCCCGCGGCGACCGCGGCCGCCGGGCCGCCACCGGGCGGGTGCTCACGCACCGAGAGTATCCCCGGTGCCAGGCTCCTGGGCGGTCCGACGACGACCACGAGTGCGCCGGACACGGCCGCAAGCACCCGGTCCAGCAGGGTCCGTCCGTCGCGGTCGGCCAGCTCCGGTTTGTCGACGTCGCCCAATCGGTGGCCGCGCCCGCCGGCCAGCACGATCGCGGCGGCCGGCCGTGTCTCCTCACCCTCGATGCCGACGCGTCAGCCGCTGGGTCTTGACGCGCCGATGAACCCGTTCCAGTACATCGCGGAGATCTTCACGGAGGACCCGGAGTTGGGCGCCTCGATGATCTGGTCGTTGCCGATCCAGATCGCCACGTGGTGGATGGTGCTCGGATCGGACGTGTTGTAGGCGTAGAACACCAGGTCACCGGGCTGCAGGTTGCTGCTGGAGACCTGCGGTTGGCCCGTGTACTGGTATCCGGAGTAGTGCGGCAGGTACACCCCGACCTGGGCCCAGGCGTACAGCGCCAGCCCCGAGCAGTCGAACCCGATCTTGTTGTAGTCGCCGTACCGGTCGGCCACGCCGCCGTCGTGGATGCCCTGCGACGGACCGGAGTAGTCGCCGCCGCCCCACGCGTAGGTCGTGCCCAGGTAGGCCATCGCAGCATCGACCACTTGCTGGCCACGGGAGGAGTTGGACGAGCTGGACGAGCTGACCGTCCGCACGGCGGTGGAGACCGAGGTGGTCGCGGCCGTGCCCTCGCACGCGACGCCGTTGCCGTTGGGATCAAGGGCGGCCCGGTAGCCGGGTTCTCCGCGCGCGATGGGCCCCTGTCCTGCCGCCCTGGCCGCGTCGCAGCTGTCGTAATACACGCTGTCAGAGCTTGCGGTGGCTGCGGCGACGGCCACCGTGCCCTCGCAGGCGACGCCGTTGCCATTCGGGTCGAGGGCCGACCGGTAGCCGGGTTCGCCCTGGGAGATCGGGCCCCGTCCCGCGGCCCGCGCTGCGTCGCAACTGTCGTAGAACGGTTCGGAGCTGGCTGCGGCTTGCTGAGCCGCCCGAGCGGCCTGGTTGCTGGCCTCCTGTGCGGCCGACGCACGTTCCGCGGCGGCTTCCTGCTCGGCTGCCCGTTCCGCCGCTGCCTGTTCCGCCGCCGCCTGTTCCGCGGCGGCCTGCTCCGCCGCCTGGGCCGCTGCCTGCGCGGCGGCCGCTTCGGCGGCCTGGCGGGCGGCCTCTGCCGCCGCGGCGGCGGCAGCCTGCCTGGCCGCCTCCTCGGCGGCCTTGCGGGCCGCCTCTTCCTCGGCCTGCTTCTGCGCGAGCCACTGGTTGTACTGATCCCGCTGCTGCTGCAAACCGGCGACGTTCGACAGTGCCGCCCGGTAGTCGTTCTGCTGCTGGGTCAGCTGGCCTTCGAGTGCGGAGAGCTGGTCCTGACCGGCGGCGAGCGAGTCGGCGGCCTGTTGCTGGGCGCTGTCGGCATCCTGTTTTGCCTGGTCCGCTCGCGCTTGGGCAGCGTTGGCGGCATCGAGGGCCGCGCGGGCGGCCGAGTCGAGGTTGGCCTTGTGGTTCCGGCTGCTCTCGAGGTTGGAGATCGCGTTGAGCTGGGTTCCGGAAACCTGGTCGAGCAGTTCCCGCCGCTGCAGTAGTTCGGTGGCGCTGCCGGAGTCCATCAGCGCCGTCATCGACCCGAGCACGGAGCCCTGGCGGAACGACGCGGCGGCGAACGCGGCGGCCTTTTCCCTGGCGTCGTCGATGGCCTTGCCTGCGGCGTCGGCGTCCGACTGCGCCTGGGTGGCGGCGGCGGACGCGGCCGCGGCATCGGATTGCGCCACCTGCAGATCGACGGCGGCCTTGTTCGCCAGTTCGGCCTTCAACTCCATGTCGTTCTTCAGGCGCTCGATGTCACCTTCGGTCTTGCTGACCAGCCCGGACAGCCGGCCGACTTCGGCGGCGGAGGTCGCCACGTGGCTTTGTCCGGCCTGGATTTGATCATCAGACGGGTTGTCCGGCGGGGCTGGCACAGCGCCGGCGGGGACCGCCGTGCCGATGACCATGACCCAGGCCAGTACGACGCCGCCCAGCATCGACGCGATGCCGCGGGGACGGGTGCGGACGGGCACTTGAGGCTCCTCCCCCGCGATCGAGTTCGCGGCTGACCGGTCGAACACCGACCGTGACGATGTCAACACGACACGCCTAGGAGAACCTTGCCACTTTGTTCCCCCTATTGACCAGTGGTCACGCTAAACCCATTAGTCCCAATTCGGACATCCATGACGAACGTCACTGAATTTCTACGCAGCGTGATCATCCTCGACACTGGTCCCGTGATTCCTGCGCTCGAAAACCGGCCCACGACCCATGCCGGCAGGGTGGCCGCGCTGGTGTTCGCCGCCGCCGGCCTGGTCCTTGCGTTGATCGGTTCATTCCTGCCGTGGGTCGTCTCCGGGCAGGTTCGGCGCTCCAGCTACGCGGTGACCGGCATGATCGATCGACTCGGAATCGCCGGCGACGGAGTGTTGGGCTCACTGGTGGCGGGTTGGCCGCTCATCGGACTGTTGTGCGCGACGCCGGTGGTGGCCGCCCTGCTCCGCCGGTGGGCGGTCGCCGGCGCGTTGTGTGTGCTGCTCGGCCTCGCCATGACCGCGGTGTCGCTGGCGTTGCTGGCCGCCAGTGGTGGCGGCGCGATCGGCGTTCAGGTCGACCCGATAGGGCCATCTGTGACGTCTGCCGGCGGAATGTTGCTCACCGTGGGCGGAGCCTGGCTGACCATCGGCGTCTGGCGGAATTCGGGCCCGAGACCGCGACCAAACGGCTGACAGAGGCCTCACAATGGGATACGGCCATCAGGAGTATCCAGGTGGGCAGGGGGTGCTCCTGGCCAAGCCTCGACGGCGGGGCTGACAGATGCGCCGGAGACGTTCCGTGGACCGGAACCAGGAAGGATGGCACTACTCGTGAGCGACCAAGGCGGGCACATCGGGGGGTATCCGGTCGGGGGGAATCAGGGCGGGGGAAATAGCGGTGCGCCCTACGGGCCGGGCGATCCACGGCAACCCGCACCGCCTGGCTGGCAGCAGCCGCACCAACCGACCGGTCCGCAGGGTTGGCAGCAGCCTGGGCAGCCCACTGGTCCGCAGGGTTGGCAGCAGCCCGGGCAGCCCACCGGTCCGCAGGGTTGGCAGCAGCCTGGGCAGCCCACCGGTCCGCAGGGTTGGCAGCAGCCGACGGGTCCGCAGGGTTGGCAGCAGCCCGGACAACCGCAGACCCCACCTTCGGCGCCGGCCTCGAAGAACCGCACGCCGGTGATCGTCACGGCGATCGCCGTGGTAGTGGCGTTGTTGGTCGGCGCCGGCGTCTGGTTCTTCGCGATCCGCGATACGCAGTCGACGTCGGGTCAGGAGAGCCCGCAGGCGGCGGTGAACGCGCTGTTCACGTCGCTGAGCAACTCCGACCCGATCGGGCTCGCCGGTCAGCTGGACCCGGCCGAGGCCTCGCTGTTCACCGACCTCAACGTCGACGTGCTCTCCGAGCTGAAGCGACTTGACGTGCTCGGGCCGTCCGCGTCGACCACGTCGCTGACCGGCACGTCGATCACCGTCTCGGGACTCACCGTCGACCCGACCGACGAGACGATCAACGACAACCTCCGAGTCGTCAAGCTGACCGGCGGAACGGTCACCATCGCCAGCAACCCCGATCAGCTCCCGTTGAGCGACAAGATCAAGAGCAAGTTCGCCGACCAGATCAGCCAGGCCGAACCGCAGAGCCAGACCCTCAATATCGCCGACGCCGTTTCCAGCAACGGCGGACCGATCCGGATCGCCACGGTGCAGCGCGGCGGAGCGTGGTACGTCAGCCTGTTCTATTCGATCGCGGACAACGCCACCCATCAGGCCGGGCTGCCCAACCCCACCGCAGCCGACCGGATCGCGGCCATCGGCTCGCCGTCACCGGAGGCCGCGGTCGACGCGTTCATCAAGAAGGCATCGGAAGGCAAAATCAAGGACGTCATCGCGCTCACCGCCCCCGACGAAATGGGCGTGCTGCACGACTACGGCACATTGCTGGTCGACAACATCGACACCTCGAACCTGACGTCCGGCGTCAGCGACCTGGGCTTCACCGTCGAGAAAGCCAGCTGGACGCTCAGCGACGTGACCGGGGGCAAGAAGGTCTCACTGGCCTCGCTGACCGTCAGTGCACAGGGCCAGACCGCGACCATCACCCGGGACCCGGCTGCCGGTTCGTTGACCGTCGATCTCGACGGACAGAAGCAGACTCTCGACCAGTCCACGATCGAGGACTTCATCGCCCAGGCCGGCGGCAGCCAGGACCTGGACCCGACCATGGTCGACATCATCAAGCGCGAGTTCCAGCAGATCGTCGGGCTGGGCATCGTCACGGTCCAGGTGGACCAGCAGTGGTACGTGAGCCCCGTGCGGTCGTTCTCGGACATCTTCGTGTCGCTGCTCAAGGGCCTGCAGCCCTCCGACGTCGACTACCTGATCAGCCTGGCAGGCAACTGAGCCAATCCGGTCGGGACCCAGGTTCGCGCCTCGACCTCGGAACACCGAGCCGCTGGGGAATCAGGATCACTTGGCCCCGCGGCTGTGCGGGCTTCCCATCGTCCCAGCGCCCACCACTTCGGCGGTGGGCGCTGGTGTTGTGGCAACCGGACGCAAGCACCACACTCGGCATCAAGCACCGTGCGCGAAGGGGCAACGCGAGGGGGTGACCTCCCGGTCATTCGTCGGACTTGCCGAACGGACCCCTGGCCAGTGGCATCCCCGACCGAACCGTGGCAGGTGACGATCGAGGTCTGTGCGGCCGGCGGGGTCGATGGGAGTCGCGATGACGGGCAAGACGGGGAATTCGAACATCGGCCTTGTCGCAGCGATCAGTATCGGCGTCGGTGGGATGATCGGCGCGGGAATTTTCTCCATTCTCGGCGTCGTCGCCGGCATCTCCGGGTCCGCGATGCCGTTGTCTTTTGCGATCGGCGGGGCTGTCGCGGGCCTGGCGGCCTACAGCTACGTTGCCCTGGGCAAGGCGTTCCCCAGCGTCGGTGGCGCCGTGACATTCCTGGTTCGTGGATATGGAGAGGGCGTCACGTCCGGCGCGCTCAACATCTTTCAATACTTGGCGTACATCATCTCCATTGCCTTGTACGCAACTGGATTTGCCGCATATGCGGCCACTTTCATCGACCTGCCGACGAAGGTGTGGGCGATCGGTGTCGTGCTCGCTTTCACGCTGGTGAATTTCCTCGGCAGCCGCGTGATGGGTCGTGCGGAATCCGTGATTGTGATCATCAAGGTGGGTATCCTCATCGTGTTCATCGCGGCCGCGTTCTTGGCGCTGGACAAGGCGGGCGCTGCGCGCCTGGAGCCGACGAGTTGGCCCGGCCCGCTGGCGATCATGACTGGGGCCGGTGTGTTGTTCGTGGGTTACGAGGGTTTCGGTCTCATCACCAACGCGGCAGCGAATATGCGCAGTCCCCAACAGGAACTCCCGCGTGCGATCTACGCCAGCGTGGCGATTGTTGGTGTGATCTACATATTGGTCGCAGGCGGTGTGGTGACGAACGTCCCACTGAACGTTCTCGAGGGACTGGGAGACTCCGCGCTGGCCGTCGCCGCTGAACCCTCGCTCGGCCACACCGGGTTCACCCTGATCGCCGTCGCCGCACTGTTGTCGACCTCGTCGGCAGTCAACGCGACCCTGTTCGGAGCGACGAACGTCGCTTACCAGATCGCCAAGAACGGCGGCCTACCGCCGGCGTTCGACCGCCAACTCTGGGGACGCGATGTCGAAGGGTTGTTCATCACAGCGGGCCTGGTCATCGTCTTTGTGGTGCTGTTCCCGCTCAGCGCTGTCGCTTCGATGGGCAGCGCCGGGTTTCTCCTCGTCTACGCAGCGGTCAACTACGGCCACCTGAGAATCCGCGGACAGACCGGCGCGCGGGCATGGCCGATCGTCGGCTCGATCGGGGCGTGCCTGACGCTGTTCGGGGTGCTCTTCTACTACATGCTGACGTCCGCGCTCAGCTCGGCGATTGCTCTCGTCGTCACGTTCGCAGCGAGCTATCTGTTCGAACTCATCTACCGGCGCCGAACGGGTCGGACCTTCTCCGAGATCATTCGGCAGACCGAACCGAAGCAGGCTTCCTGAGGTGACGGTGTTCGGTGCCGGCGCTCGGGTTGCCAGGGTAAAAAGGACAAGCGTACTGTTAGCCGGGGTCGGTGTGTGAACCCTGCTGGGACGTCCAACACGACGCAAGGGAAAGATGGCCCGTGGTCCCACGGCGCCGCCCGAGGATCGTCACACCGCCCGCGCCGATCGACGCCGCTTCAACAAGGAGAGTGCCGTGCCTGCCGCCAGCAAGGACAGCTTCGCCGCGAAGGACACGCTCACCGTGGGTGGGCAGAGTTACGAGATCTTCCGGATCGCCGACATCAAGGGGCTGGAGAACGCCGCGCGGCTGCCGTTCTCGCTCAAGGTGTTGCTGGAGAACCTGATCCGGACCGAGGACGGCGCGAACATCACCGCCGAGCACATCCGGGCACTGGCCAACTGGGACCCCGCCGCCCAGCCCGACATCGAGATCCAGTTCACCCCGGCACGGGTGATCATGCAGGACTTCACCGGCGTGCCGTGCGTGGTCGACCTGGCGACCATGCGGGAGGCGATGGCCGATCTCGGTGGCGATCCGGACAAGATCAACCCGTTGGCGCCCGCGGAAATGGTCATCGACCACTCCGTCATCGCCGACATCTTCGGCCGGGCGGACGCCTTCGAGCGCAACGTAGAACTCGAGTACGAGCGCAACCGTGAGCGCTACCAGTTCCTGCGCTGGGGCCAGACGGCGTTCGACGAATTCAAGGTGGTACCGCCGGGCACCGGCATCGTGCACCAGGTCAACATCGAGTACCTGGCCAGGGTGGTGATGGCCAGGGAGGTCAACGGCACGTTGCAGGCCTACCCGGACAGCTGCGTGGGCACCGACTCGCACACCACGATGGTCAACGGGATCGGTGTGCTCGGTTGGGGCGTGGGCGGTATCGAGGCGGAGGCCGCCATGCTCGGCCAGCCGGTGTCGATGCTCATCCCGCGGGTCGTCGGTTTCAAGTTGACCGGGGAGATCCCGCCCGGCACCACGGCGACCGACCTGGTGCTGACGATCACCGAGATACTGCGCAAGCACGGCGTCGTCGGCAAGTTCGTGGAGTTCTACGGCGACGGCGTCGGCGCGGTTCCGCTGGCCAACCGCGCCACCATCGGCAACATGAGCCCGGAGTTCGGGTCAACCGCCGCCATGTTCCCGATCGACGAGGAGACGACGAAGTACCTGCGGCTCACCGGCCGCCCCGAGCAGCAGGTCGCGCTGGTCGAAACCTATGCCAAGACCCAGGGCCTGTGGCACGACGCGGACAAGGAGCCGGCGTACTCCGAGTACTTGGAGCTGGACCTGTCGACGGTGGTGCCGTCGATCGCCGGGCCGAAACGACCGCAGGACCGCATCGAACTGTCCGACGCGAAGAACTCGTTCCGCAAGGCCATCCACGACTACGTCGACCTGAGCGCGAGCACCCCGCACACCAACGTGGACGAGGCCTCCGAGGAGTCGTTCCCGGCCAGTGACCCGCCCGCCATCTCCTACGTCGACGAGGACGCCGACCTCGAGGTGGTGGCGGCTCTGAAGTCGGCTGCCGAAGGCTCGTCCGGGCGTCCGTCGAAGCCGACGCCGGTCGAGTCCGCCGAATACGGCAACTTCATCCTGGACCACGGCGCCGTGGGGTTCGCCGCGATCACCTCCTGCACGAACACCTCGAACCCGTCGGTGATGCTCGGTGCGGCGCTGCTGGCCCGCAACGCGGTCAACAGAGGTCTGACGGTCAAGCCCTGGGTGAAGACCACCATGGCTCCGGGATCGCAGGTCGTCACCGACTACTACGAAAAGGCAGGCCTCTGGCCGTATCTGGAGAAACTCGGCTACAACCTGGTCGGGTACGGCTGCACGACCTGTATCGGCAACTCCGGCCCGTTGCCCGACGAGATCTCGGCGGCGGTGAACGAGGCCGACCTGACCGTTGTCTCGGTGCTCTCCGGGAACCGCAACTTCGAGGGCCGGATCAACCCGGACGTCAAGATGAACTACCTGGCCTCTCCCCCGCTGGTGATCGCCTATGCGCTGGCCGGAACGATGGACTTCGATTTCGATGCCCAGCCGCTGGGTACCGATACTGACGGGACTGACGTCTACCTGAAGGACATCTGGCCGAACCTGCAGGAGATCCAGGAGACGATGGCCTCCTCGATCAACAAGGAGATGTTCTCCTCCAGTTACGCCGACGTCTTCGACGGCGGCGAGCGGTGGAAGTCGCTGCCCACCCCGGAGGGCAAGACCTTCGAATGGGACCCGGAATCCACCTACGTCCGCAAGCCCCCGTACTTCGACCGCATGCCGGCAGCGCCGTCACCTGTCACCGACATCTCGGGAGCCAGAGTCCTCGCCAAGCTCGGGGATTCGGTGACCACGGACCACATCTCGCCGGCCGGCGCGATCAAGGCCGACACCCCCGCCGGCCAGTACCTGACCGAGCACGGCATCGTGCGCAAGGACTTCAACTCCTACGGGTCACGGCGCGGCAATCACGAGGTGATGATCCGCGGCACGTTCGCCAACATCCGGCTGCGGAACCAGTTGCTCGATGACGTTCAGGGCGGCTACACCCGCGACTTCACCCAGGGCGAAGGATCCGCAGCGCCCCAATCATTCATTTACGACGCCGCGCAGAACTATGCCGCGCAGGGCATTCCGCTGGTGGTGTTGGGTGGCAAGGAATACGGCTCCGGGTCGTCGCGGGACTGGGCGGCCAAGGGCACCGCGCTGCTCGGCGTCCGCGCGGTGATCGTCGAATCGTTCGAACGGATCCACCGCTCCAACCTGATCGGCATGGGCGTGATTCCGCTGCAGTTCCCGCCGGGAGAAACGGTGAGGACCCTGGCGCTCAACGGCGACGAGACCTTCGACATCTCGGGGATCACCGATCTGAACGAAGGTCGGACCCCGCGCACCGTGAAGGTCACGGCCACCAAGCCGTCCGGCGCGGTGGTGCAGTTTGACGCGGTGGTGCGGATCGACACCCCCGGCGAGGCGGACTACTACCGCAACGGCGGGATCATGCAGTACGTGCTGCGCAGCCTGCTGGCCGCGGGCGGCTGACCCGGCCCGGATTTCATGCCACGCGTCAGTGTCGATCACCTGCAGGCGCGACGCCGGCAGATCCTCGACGGTGCCCGTGCCGCGTTCGCGCAGCACGGGTACGAAGGGGCGACGGTCCGGATCCTGGAACAGGAAATCGGGCTGAGCCGCGGCGCCATCTTCCACCACTACGCCGACAAGGACGCGCTGTTCCTGGCGTTGGCCACGCAGGACGCTGACACCATGGTGCACACCGTGACCGAGTACGGCCTGGTCCAGGTGATGAGGGAGATGGTCGGTGCGCCTGACACCGGGCGGCTCGGTGTGCAACTCGAGGTCGCCCGGCGGGTCCGCACCGACGCCGAGTTCAAGGCGGCCTGGGCGCCGTACTCCGCGCGGATCCACCGGGCAACCCTGAAGCGGCTGGAACGCCAACGGGCCACCGGGTCACTGCGCGCCGACGTCGACATCGAGCAGTTGGCCGGCTACCTGGAACTGGTCTGGGAAGGACTGATCGCGCACCTGGCGGCCGGTCTGCCGACGGATCGACTGGACGGTGTGCTGGACGTGGTCGAGGG
>JBBQGJ010000190.1:0-12208 GCA_038322925.1 Mycobacteriales bacterium | reverse complement strand
CGGGGCGGTGCTGGGCGTCACCGATGACGGACCGGGCATCCCCGCCGCCGACCGGGCCCGGGTGTTCGAACGGTTCACCAGGCTGCACGATGCCCGCGACCGGAACACCGGCGGGAGCGGGCTGGGGCTGGCGATCGTGGGCGAACTGGTGCGTCAGCAGGGTGGTTCGGTGACGCTTGACGACAAGAGCCCCGGCGGGGATCCGCCGGGGCTTCGTGTCGAGGTTCACCTCCCCTCACACCGCTTGGATGGTGCCGTCACGTCCTAGTTGGTGCTGGCGGAACCCAGCGACACGGTGACCGTGTTGCTCTCGGTGCCGCGGGTGTAGGTGACGTCCACCTTGCTGTTCGGGGCGGCCGAGCGGACCGCGGCGATCAGCGCGTCAGCCGAATCGACGTTCTGGCCGCCGAGTTTGGTGATCACGTCACCCGACTGCAGCCCAGCGCTCGCCGCGCCGCTGCCGGCGGTGACGTCGGCGACCTTCGCGCCGACCGTGAGCAGACTGTTGTCACCCTCGGTCGCATCGCCGACCGAGGCACCGAGCACCGCATGGGTGGCCGTGCCGGTGTCGATGATCTCCTGCGCGATCCGCTTCGCCTGGTCGATCGGGATGGCGAAGCCGACGCCGATGGAGCCGCCTTCGCCGCTGGATGACTCGGACAACGACGCGATCGCCGAGTTGATGCCGATGACGTTGCCGCTCATGTCGACCAGCGGACCGCCGGAGTTGCCGGGGTTGATGGCCGCGTCCGTCTGGATCGCGTTCATCACGGTGTCCTGGCTGGTGCTGGCCTGGCTCTGCTGCTGGCTTTGCCCGGGAAGCTGCTGTTGTTGTTGCTGTTGCTGTTGCTGCTGCTGGTCCTCTGCGCTGCTGGTGCGGACCGGGCGGTTCAGCGCGGACACGATGCCGGAGGTCACCGTGGCGGAGAGGCCGAGCGGGGAACCGACGGCGATGACGGGCTGGCCGATCTGCAGGTCACCGGAGCTGCCGAGGGTTGCCGGCGTCAAACCGGACACCCCGGTGGCCTTGATGACGGCCAGGTCGTCGGTCGGGTCGGCACCCACCACGGTCGCCTCTGCGGTGGTGCCGTCGTTGAACTGCACCTGCAGGGTGGTGGCGCCGCTGATCACGTGGTTGTTGGTCAGGATCATGCCGTCGGCGGTCAGGATGACGCCGGAGCCTTCGCCGGCGCTGCTGGACGAGGAGGACAGCACCGACACGACCGAGGGCAGCAGCGTGGCGGCGACCTGCTCCACCGAGCCGTCCGCGGGGGCGGCCTTGCTGGTCGACACCGATGCCAGCTGGGTGAGCGTGTGGCTGGCCGAACCTGACGCCGAATCCGAGGTGACCCTGGCACCCAGGGCTCCGGCGCCGAATCCGGCGGCGAGCGCGAAGATCACGGTGCCGGCGACGACCATCGTCGTGCGGCGTCCGCGGTTCGCCGGGCGCGGGGCCTGCAGTGTCGCGGTGCCGGCCGCGGCGGGGCTGGTCGCGCCGTAGGCGGCCTGACCCTGGGCGTGCTGGCCGAAGGTGCTCTGACCGTGCGTGCTCTGGCCGCCGGTGGCGGCGTAAGGGTTGCTCCAGGCCTGGCTGTACCCCGGAGCCGCACCGGTCGGGTAACCGGTGCCGGCGCCCGCGGCGTACCCCTGAGTGCCGGTGGTCGGGTAACCCTGTGCACCACCGGTGGGATGGTGGGCGCCGGTGGCTGCCGCGCCGGTAGATGCTCCGGCGGCGGGGCGAGGCTGCCACCAGGCTGTCGGGTGGGGGTCGTGGCCGGCTGGTTGCGCGGGGCCGGGTTGCGGCGCCTGCGGGCCGGCTGCTTCCGGCCGGCCCGGCGGGAGCGGATGCGCGCCGGTCTGTTGACGGTCGCGATCGGCGGGGGCACCTTCGAGCGGGTTGAGATCCTTGTCCATGCCGTCGATGGTCGACCACCCAGATTGGGAATTCCTGAGGCACCGGTGGAATCGGATAGGGAGATGCTGGGCGCGAGCTGTGAATGTGCGCACCGTTGTATTTGGGGGGTATCCAGGGGCGAGCGCGGCTTTATGGTTTCCGTGCAGGTTCGCTGGAGTACGCCAGGCACGCGGCAGGAGGGGGCGCTCGGTGAGCTTCGAGCATCCATTCTGGCTGACCGCCGGTGTGCTGGTGGTCGGATTGGCCGTCGGTTATGGGCTTTCCCAACGGCGAACCCGCCGACATACGTTGCGGTTCGCCAACTTCGAGCTCCTGGACCGGGTGGCGCCGGTGCGCCCCGGGCGCTGGCGTCACCTGCCGACGGTGTTCGTGCTGGTCGGTCTGAGCCTGCTGACAGTGGCGATGGCGGGCCCGACCGCCGAGGCCAAGGAGCCGCGGAACCGGGCCACGGTCATGCTGGCGATCGATGTGTCGCTGTCGATGGAGGCCACCGATGTCGCGCCCAATCGGTTGGCGGCCGCACAGGAAGCGGCCACCATTTTCGTCGACGAACTGACCCCCGGCGTCAACCTGGGAGTTGTTTCGTTCGCCGGGATCGCCACCGTCCTGGTGTCGCCGACCACCGATCGCTCGGCCGCCAAGCAGGCCATCGCCGGGCTCAAGCTGGACGAGCGCACGGCCACCGGTGAGGCGATCGTGTCCAGCCTGCAGGCCATCGACCGGCTGTCCAAGACCCTTGCCGACGTGGACGGCAACGCCGGACCCGTACCGGCCAGGATCGTCATGATGACCGATGGCAAACGCACCGTCGGCCGGACCGAGCAGGACGCGGCGCAGCAGGCCGCCGACGCGAAGGTGCCGGTGTCGGTGATCGCCTTCGGCACCGACCACGGGTCGATCGACTACAACGGCTCGCAGATCCCCGTGCCGCTGGACACCGCGTCCATGAAGGAGATCGCGCAGATCTCCGGCGGCGACTTCCACACCGCGGCCACGGCGGAGGAACTGAAGTCCGTCTACGCCCAGCTCGGCGAGCAGATCGGATACGAGTTCAAGCAGCAGGACGTGTCCCGGCCCTGGCTCATTGCCGGCACCATCGCCGCGGTGATCGGCTCCGCTGCCGCGCTGGTGATGTCCCGGCGGATTCCCTGAGCGCTGCGCGGATCGGTAGGGGGTTCGACCGTCGGTTGTCCGCCGGAGAGTGACTGTCGGCGGGTTGGGGTAAGTGACTGTCGGCGGGTTGGGGTAAGTGACTGTCGGCGGGTTGGGGTAAGTGACTGTCGGCGGGTTGGGGTAAGTGACTGTCGGCGGGTTGGGGTAAGTGACTGTCGGCGGGTTGGGGTAGATGTATCGCATGACTGAATCCCCCGACCAGCCAACCGATGCCGGCGCCGAGGACGGGGTGCCGTTACCCGGAAGTGAACGGGCTGCGTCGGGCGTCCGCCGAGCCGCGTCGGTTCCCGCGGACGAGACGATCCAGATCACCGTCGTGCTGCGCCGCCGCGCCGAGGTTCCCGAGGCGGCTCTGAGTCGGGCCACACCACTGTCCAGGAATGAACTCGCGCAGGCTTACGGGGCCGACCCGGCGGACGTCGACCTGGCCACCCGGATTCTCACGTCGGCCGGCGCCCAGATCGTCGGGGTCGATCCGGCGTCCCGTCGGCTACGGGTGGCGGGCAGTGTCGGTGTGCTGTGCACGATCTTCGGGACCTCGCTGGTGGTGGCGACCGAGCAGGAACCGGACGGGACTGTCGTCACCTACCGCGAACGCACCGGGAATCTCAGCCTGCCAGCCGCCCTCGACGGTGTGGTGATCGCGGTGCTGGGTCTTGACGACCGCCCGCAGACCCGGACCCGGTTTCAGATAGCCGCTCCGGCAGCCGTCACCACCAGCTACACCCCGCCGCAGTTGGCCGAGATCTATCACTTCCCGGCCGGCACCGACGGCACCGGGCAGACGGTCGCCATCCTGGAATTGGGCGGCGGGTTCACCCAGGCCGAGCTGACCAGCTACTTCCGGAGCCTGGGCGTCACGCCACCCACGGTGACCGCGGTCGGGGTGGACGGCGGGGCGAACAGACCGGAGCAGAACCCGAACGGCGCCGACGGCGAGGTCATGCTGGACATCGAGATCGTCGGTGCCATGGCTCCGGGTGCCGACATCGTCGTGTACTTCGCGCCGAACACCGACGCCGGGTTCCTGGACGCGCTCAGCCAGGCGGCGCACGCCGACACCACGCCGGTCGCGATCAGCATCAGCTGGGGACAGAGCGAGGATGCCTGGACGGCGCAGGCACGCACCGCCTTCGACCAGGCCTTGACGGACGCGGCCGCGCTCGGCGCGACGGTCACCGCCGCGGCCGGCGACGACGGTAGCTCCGACGGCGCGACGGACGGCAGGGTGCACACCGACTTTCCGGCATCCAGCCCGCACGCCCTGGCCTGCGGTGGGACACGACTGGACGCGAACCCGACCACGGGCGTCGTCAACTCGGAAGTGGTGTGGAACAACGGGGTGGGGTCCGGCGCGACGGGCGGTGGGGTGAGCGACGTCTTCGGCCTGCCGTCCTGGCAGTCGACGGTCGGCGTGCCCACCCTGGCCGGCCGGTCGGGTCGGGGCGTCCCCGACGTCGCCGCGAACGCCGATCCGCAGACCGGATATCAGGTGCTGGTCGACGGTCAGAAACTGGTGTTCGGCGGAACCAGTGCGGTGTCCCCGCTCTGGGCCGCCCTGCTCGCCCGGATGGCACAGTCGCTGGGCCGCCCGTTCGGCTTGCTGCAGCCCGCGATCTATGCCGGCGTCGGTTCTGGCGTAGTGGCCGCCGGGTTCCGGGACATCACCTCGGGCAACAACGGTGCCTATCGAGCGGGGCCGGGGTGGGACGCCTGCACCGGGTTGGGTGTCCCGATCGGCGACGAGTTGCTCGGTGCGTTGACGTAGGACTGGACGACATGTGCCCATCAGCGCCGATCCGCGCCTGTCAGCGCCGGTGACGCGTTGCGTGCCGAATCCGGCGGTCGAGGACGTGGTGAAGGAGCTGGTAACGGTCGCGTCATCCGAGAAGCCGTACCGCTCTCCGCGTTACCCGCGCACGGCTCCACGGAACGGGGAGGGTGACGACTCGACGCGCTGGGAGGGCAGCCGGGACCGGTGGCTGCCGGCGATGCTGTCGTAGTGGATGACACCGACCAGTCGCTGGCCGTCGACGACCGGCAACAGCCACACCCGCTGCTCCGCCATCATCCGGGTGACATCTTCGACGGGGTCGTCGACGCCGATGGTGACAGGTGCTTTCTCGACCAGCGACGCCGCCGTGACGCTCGCCATTTCGCCGCGCGCAGATCGGGCCTGCGCACCGATGTCCCGGTAACCGACGATGCCGCAGAGGTAGCCTTCCTCGTCGCACACCGGGAGGAACGCCACCAGCAGACTCCGCATCCTCATGGCTACTTCCTCGACTGTGTCCGTGTGCGAGACGCAGTCCGGGTCGGTGGTCATGACGTCCCGTGCGATGGTGGCCATCAGCGGCACCCGCCCTGTCGCGAACGCTCGATGGGACTGGGTCCGCCGCGTTGGCGGCACCGGGCGCGAGGGGGTGTGCCTCCGAGGCAGTCTTCTGATTCCGGGCCGGGTTGAGTGCCGGACGGGCGGCGGCGTCCACACGATCCGATGCCCAGCGCGGATCGGTCGGCGGACTCGAGGAATCGTGTCTTCAGACGACAGTTCACTCTCGTTCCCCTCCGTTCGGGAGACCCTGACCGGCGCCTCGATGTTTTGGTCCACTGTCCGGTTTGAGACATCCGAGCGATAGTGCCGAAAGTCCCAAACGCTCCTTCTCCGACCGATTTCGGCCTTGTCGTTCGACGCTCTCCATCGACGCTCTCCGAGGTCCGCTGCACCCGCCCGCCGTTCGTTCGCCGCGACCTCCCCGGAGGTGGTCTACGGCTGAGACGTTACCGCGATATCGACAATTCGGACAACCGCCCGCGGATGTTTGCCTGGTTCGCGGTCAGCTATCTCGCCGAATGCCTGTCAGGTCAACGATTCCCGACAACGACCGCGCCTCAAGGACACCGCGGGAAAATGCTGGAGCGCGATCGTCCCTGTGACAACCAAGGGAGCTTTACTTCAGGGCTTTACGTACGGGCTTTGCGTGCGGGCTCTACTTGCGGGCTCGACTTGCGGGCTCTACTTGCAGGCTCGGTGATGGGCCGGCGAACAACCCGCCGCCGGCGAACAACCCGCCTCGTGCCGGCAGTGAGGTTGCCACCGCCGGCGCGAGGAATCGGACGCGAGCCCGGCGTGAGCACCACTGGGTCAAGCGGGCTCACCCGGGTCTACCGGACGATCACGTCCCGGGCATCGGTTCGATGTCGGCGACCTGGTGCTTGCCGGCGTTGATCAGCACCAGCGACACCACTGTGGCAATCCCGAAGATCACCGCGGCCCACATGAAGGCTGTGCCGAAACCGTCCACCGCGGCCGCGGCCTGCGCGGCCCCGATCGCCTCGGGGGTCGGTGCCGCCGGCGGATTGCTGAGCAGGAACGACGCGGTCGCGGTGGCCGCGATCGTGTTCAGCAGGGCGGTGCCCACCGACCCGCCGACCTGCTGGGCGGTGTTGACCACGGCACTGGCGACGCCGGCGTCGTCGTGGTTGATGCCGACCAGCGCGAGGTTGGTGGTGGCCATGAAGACGAAGCCCATGCCGACCGAGATCAGCAGCATCGCGGGCAGGATGGTGCTCATGTACTCGGTGCCGACGGTGATCTTGGACAGCCAGAACAGCCCGGCCACGCCGAGCAGCAGGCCGGCCGGGACCACGACGCGCGGCCCAACCCTGATGGTCAGCTGCGAGCCGATACCCGCGCCGACGACCACACCGAAGCTGAACGGCAGGAACGCGAACCCGGCCTGGATCGGCGTGTACCCCAGGATCCCTTGCAGGTAGTAGGTCAGGAATAGAAAGACGGCGAACAACCCGGCGCCGATCAGCAGGCCGACGATGTAGGCGCCCGCCCGGTTGCGGTTCTCCAGGATGCGCATCGGCAGCAGCGGGCTGGTGGAATGCAGCTCCACCAGCACGAACCCGGTCAGCAGCAACACCGAGACGACCATCCAGCCCAGGGTGTTGATCGAGAGCCAGCCGTGTTCGGCCGGCTGGGTGCAGGCCCAGACCAACGCGCCGAGACCGGAAGTGGCGAGGATGGCTCCCGGTATGTCGTAGTGGGTGCCGCCCTCCACCTTCGATTCCTTGAGGACCGGGATCGCGGCGAGGACAGCACAGATCGCGATCGGGATGTTGACGTACAGGCACCAACGCCAGGACGCGTACTCGGTCAGCACCCCACCGAGCAGGAGCCCTATGGCGGCACCGCCGCCGGCGATCGCGCCGAACACCGCGAATGCCTTCGCCCTGTCCTTCTCGTCGTGGAACGTCACCGTCACCAACGACAGCGCGGCCGGCGCGAGCATCGCGGCGAAGCCACCCTGCAGGGCACGGGCGCCGAACAGCATCCAGCCGGCCTGGGCGGCGCCGCCGATCGCGGAGGCGATGGCGAAACCGGACAGCGAGATGATCAGGATCTTCTTGCGGCCGACGTAGTCGGCGATGCGCCCACCCAGCAGCAGCAACGCCCCGAAAGGCAATGCGTAGGCCGTGACCATCCACTGCCGGTCGGTGATGGAGATGCCCAGATCGGCCTGAGCCTGGGGCAGCGCGATGTTCACGATCGTGGCGTCCAGGATGACCATGAGCTGCGAGATGCCGATGACCGCCAGCGCGAGCCAGCGCTTCGGGTCGAGCGGCGGCGCGGCCCCGGTTGGCGGATCAACGGCCGGACCGACCGCGGCCGGACCCACCGAATCGGTCGCCACAGGGTCAGAGGCTCGATGCCGGCCACCGGGGTTGATGGTCGCGTCGGGTACGGGATTGGACACTGTTACTCCTGGTCGAGCGATGGATCACGACCGGTCAGGATGGGTCCGGCCGTGTTCCCGGCCACCTTGTCGGTGGCGGGATCGGTGCGGCGACGCCACCGGCGCCGCAACCTCTGCGAGTATCACCCACCCCACCGACACTCGGGCCCCAGTCTTGTCGGTCGGTGTGGTGGCGGTCACCGGATTTTTCACTGATTCGTGCAATGGCATTCCTGCCACGATGGCGAAGCGAGGGGTGGTGGGCAGATGATCGAACTGCAACCAGTGGTCTTCCTGGTGGTCGGGGTGGTGATCGTCAACGGCATCGCCGGACGGATCGGCCTCCCGGCACCGATCCTGCTGGTCGTCGCCGGAGTCGGCGTCTCCTTCATTCCCGGTGCGCCGGACTATCAGGTCAATCCCGAACTGGTGCTGTCGGTGCTGCTCCCGCCGCTGCTGTTCGCGGCGGCGGTGGAGTCCTCGGTCATCGCGATCCGCCGCCTGCTACGCGCCATCACCCAGTTGGCCATCGGCATGGTGCTGGTGACGGCTTTCGCCGTCGCGTTCGTGCTGCAGATGGTGATGCCCGAGATACCCTTCGCCGCCGCGCTCGCGCTCGGGGCCATCGTCGCTCCCCCGGACGGGGTTGCCGCCGGCGCGGTCGCGCGGCGGGCTGGGCTTCCCCGTCAGGTGGTCACCGTGCTCGAGGGCGAGTCGCTGTTCAACGACGCGACGTCCCTGGTCCTGCTGAAGGTCGCCGTCAGCGGCATCCTGCTGGGCTCGATGGAGTGGGGCCGTGGGCTCCTGGAGTTCGCCTGGGCCACCGTCGGCGGGCTGCTGATCGGCGGGGCGATCGGGCTGCTGGCCTCGGCCGGCCGCCGGTACACCTCGTCATCCCTGCCGATCACCGCGTTGTCCCTGGTCACGCCCTTCCTGGCCTACCAACTCGGCGAGCTGGCCGACGCCTCCGGGGTGCTGGCCGTGGTGGTGGCCGGTCTGGTGCTGGGGTTCCGGTCACCGATGGACCTGCAGCCTGAGGTCCGGCTGACGATGCGAGCCACCTGGAACGCGCTCCAGTACGTGCTGGAGGGAGCGGTCTTCGCGCTGATCGGCCTGCAGCTGTGGGGCATCGTCACGGCGCCGGACATCGGCCGCGCGCCGACCCTGCTGGTCTCCGGGGCGGTCCTGCTCACCGTGATCCTGATCCGGCCCATCTGGATCTTCCTGCTCAACGGCATCGGCCGGCTACTGGGCCGTCCGGGAGCGATCGGATCGTGGCGGCCGCTGGCCGCGGTGTCCTGGGCGGGCATGCGCGGGGTGGTCTCGCTGGCCGCCGCCCAGACGCTGCCGCTGACCACGCCGTACCGCGCGTTGCTGCTGACCTGCACCATCGCGGTCATCCTGGGCACCCTGGTGCTGCAGGGACTGACCCTGCCGACGGTGATCCGCCTGCTGCACCTGCCCGGCGACCCCGACGCCGACCTCGCCAAGGAACGCGCCCTTGCCCAGCAGCAGGCCAACGAGGCGATCGCCGCGCGGGTTGAGGAGGCGGTCGCCGATGAGCACCTGCCGGCCGAGGAGGCGACCCAGATGCGCGCCTGGGCGGCCAGCCGGAACTGGCGTGGGCTGACCGAACGGCTGGAACGTCGCGGCGGCGACGCAGGCGCGCGGTTGGCGAGGATCTCGGACTGGCGCCACGAACTGGTCGGCATCGAACGGGACGTCTTCGTCAGCATGCGCAACTCCGGCTCACTGTCCGAGGAGGTGCTCCGCGAACTGGAGTACGACCTCGACCTGGAGGAGGCACTGCTCGACCGCCGGGTGGACGACGCCATCGGGCACCTCGACCAGCTCCGAGCCGAACGGTTGGACCGTGACGGTGACCCGGATCGCTGATCCCGATCCAGGACCGGTGCCGCTGGGCGATCGGGCTCAGGCCGGTTCGGCGACCGGCCGGACCGGAAGGTACCTCGCCCACCACTGCAGGATCGCGTCGAAACGTTGCTGCCGGTGCCGTGGCCTGCCGGACCTGGACAGCTCGTGACCCTCGCCCGGGAACAACAGCATCTCCACCTCGGCGCCGCGGTTCTTCAGTGCCACGAACATCCGCTGCGCCTGCTCGACCGGGCATCGCCAATCCTGCTCGGAATGGATGATCAGCAGCGGAATCTCGATCCGGTCGGCGTAGGCCAGCGGCGAGATGCGCCACAGCGCTTCACGATCGGTGCCCACGTAGGCCTTGGCGAAGTAGTAGCCGATGTCGCTGGACCCGGCGAAGGAATCCCAGGCGTTGAGCGCGCGTTCGCTGATCGCCGCGGTGAACCGACCCGACGCGTGCGAGCTCAGCCAGGAAGCCATGAACCCGCCGTAGGAGCCGCCCATGACGCCGACCCGGCTCGGGTCGCACTCCGGACGGCGCAGTGCCTCGTCCAGCAACGCCAGCACGTCGTCGACGTCGACGCTGCCCAGCGCGCCGACCACAGACCGGCCGTGGCTCTGGCCGTATCCGGCGGAGCCCCGCGGGTTGCCCATGACGACGGCGTACCCCGCGCCCACGTAGACCTGCGCCTCGTCGAAGAACGCCGACGTGTAGGCGCTGTGCGGCCCGCCGTGCACCAGCAGCAGCACAGGGTGTGGTCCGGGTTCGTCGGGGGTCACCAACCAGCCGTGCACCGGGTACCCGTCGGCAGATCTTGCGGCCAACTCGACGGCCGGCCGCAGGCCGGCGCCCCCCAGCTCCCTGGAGAAGTCGCTCACTCTGGAAGAATCCGTCCGCCGTTCCCCCGCGGCGGTGTCGAAAAGGTCCACGGTCAGCTCGACGGTGACGACCTCGCCCGGGGTGGCGCCGTCGGCGACCACCGCCGCCACCCGCCCGCCGCGGCGGGTGAACGACCGGACGACCCGATCACCGCCGATGACCTCGGCGAGCTCGGTCAACGGGAGCTTCTCCGCACTCACCGTCGCCGCCCGCAGACCGACCGAGCCGCGATCCAACACCGCAAACAGCACCGTGCCTTCGCCAGGTGCCGGGCGCCCGGTGGTGAGGTCTGCGTCCACCGATTCCTCGTCGGTGAGCCGCCGCGGCGAGCCACCGGCGAGCGGAGCAGCCCACAGGCCGTTCGTCCGCGCCACCGCGTCCACCCCGGTGAACTCCGCGCCCAGGTAGAAGATCTCGGAACCGTCGACCACCAAGCCCGCCGCCGACCCACGGGTGGCGATCAGCCGCTCACCCCGTCCCAGGGTCGACGCTCCAGGGCTGACGGGGTCTGCGGGCAGGTTGATGACGGCGATCTCTTCGGTCAGCTCGTCCGTCCCGGTCGGGCGCACATACAGCAGCCGGCCGTCACCGGTGAACGCCGGGTGGTCGGCACCGGACGGCTCGTCGGTGAGCTGGACGGGTGCGGGTCCCGCCTGCGGTTCCGTCGCCGGCGCGGACTGGCCGGTGACGACGAGCACGAACACCTGACGCGGCTTGTCCAGTACGAAACCCTCGCCGTCCAGGCGATAAGACAGCCGGGTGACGCGGCGCGGCGGCTCTGCATCGGCGCCGACCGCCTTGTCGGTGCCGTACCTCCCGGACTCCGGGACGGCCGCGCAGTACGCGACGCTGCTGCCGTCGGGGGCGAACACCGCCGGACCTGCCCCCAGCCGATGGTCCGTCAGCTTACGCGGCTCACCGCCGCCAACCGGCATCGCGTACAGCTGAGGCGGGCCGGACTCCGCCGCGCGCAGGAAGACCACGAGGCGGCCGTCCGGGCTGGTCACCGGCTCGGAGTCCCGCGGACCGACGGTCAGCGCGACGGGGTGGTCGCCGTGCCGACCGGGCTGGTCGCCTTGTTGATCGCTGTCTTGATCGCTGTCTTGATCGCTGTCTTGACCGCTGTCGCGGCCGCCCTGGATGCGGACCAGGGTCCCGCGGTACAGGTTCGCCTCGAGGTCAGGAGTACTCACCGCGACTAGGATCTGGCCGCCGGCGGCGAACGCGGGCCGACCCGGCACACGGATCAGGGAGATGTCGTCAGGCTTCACAACAGGGCAGGCTAGTCGCGCCGCGGCGGACCCTGATCCGTCACCGCACCGGTGGCCACGGCCGGCGAGGACGCTGCGGACGGATCGCCGTCGCCGTGCCCCGCCGGAGTCTCACCCTCGCCGTCCGCCGCTTCCGCTCGCCGCGAGGCCAACAGGCTCGCCACCACGGTGACCGCCAGGATCGAGATCACCACGATCAATGAATCGAGTAGGGGGGTCGGGTGGCCCGCCCCCCCCCACACCCCCCCCGACAAGCGGGGCCGCATCCGGCGGGTCGTCAGGGGGATCTGCAACGTGCCCCGGTCGGAAAAAGGTGGCGCAGGCCGAGTTTGTGCCAGTTCGTGTT
>JBBQGJ010000189.1:0-12355 GCA_038322925.1 Mycobacteriales bacterium | reverse complement strand
GCCCGGCGTGTACGCCACCTTCACCCGGGCCGGTCGGCGAGCTGGCCGCGGTCTGGGCAGCTGTCCTGGGCCCAGGATCCGGCGCGGCCGCGAGCCACGCCACAGCGCTGTGGCTCGGCGGCGTCATTGACGATCGCCCTGATGTGATCCACATATCGATCCCCGCCGAGCGGCGGGTGCGCTCACACCCCGGCGTGCGAATCCATCGCACCAGGGATTTCTCCGATTCCGTGCATCCCGCGGCACTGCCTCCGCGTAGCCGCGTCGAATGCGCCGTGCTCGATGTCAGCGAACCGCCGGACCCGTGGTCGTTGTCGACATCGTGCTGCGGTCGATTCAACGTCGGCTGACCACCGCGCTCCGCCTGCGGGTGGCATTGTCATCGCGTCCGCGGCACCGTCACCGGGCGTTGTTGCAGGAAGTCCTGGACGAGGCCGGGAGCGGAGTGCATTCCCAGCTCGAGCGGCGGTACCTGCTCGACGTCGAACGGCGCCACCGATTGCCGTCCGGTCGGCGAAATCGTGCAGAGCGCGGTTCCGGCGGCAGCGATCGGTACCGCGACGTGCGGTATCGACCGTGGCTCACCGTGGTCGAGCTGGACGGGCGGGCCGCCCACCCAGCCGACGAGGCGTTTCGCGATCATCGACGGGACAAATGCCGCTGTAGTGGCCGGCGACGTCGTGCTCCGCTACGGCTGGCGTGATGTGGTGGAGCATCCATGCCGGGTAGCCGCCGAGGTGACCGCAGTCCTGCAGGGTCGGGGATGGTCAGGCACGCCGTTGCCGTGCGGGCCGGGGTGCTGCCTGTGCTGAGCTCCCGCATCGTCGACCAGCGGTTCACCGGATCGTGGACGATGGGCTCGACATGGCGAACGGATCATCCACGATCAGCGGCGTCGAAAGCCGGACGGCCGCCGACCGAGGCTACCCTCTGCGCATGCCCGCCGCCCCGACCCCGGCGATCGCCGCACTGGTGAAGGCGAGGGTCCCGCACACCCTGCACCCTTACCACCACGATCCGTCGACCACGGCGTTCGGCGACGAGGTGGTCACGGCGCTGGGCTGGGACCCTGACCGGGTGTTCAAGACGCTCGTCGCCTCCGTCGACGGCGCGCTCACGGTTGGCATCGTCCCGGTCGCGGCCCAGCTGGACATGAAGGCGCTGGCTGCGGCAGCGGGCGGGAAGAAGGCGCAGCTGGCGAAGGTGGCCGACGCGGAACGCTCGTCGGGATACGTAGCCGGCGGGATCTCGCCCCTGGGGCAGCGCAAGGCCCTGCCAACCGTCGTCGACAGCAGCGCCGAGCAGTTCGCGACGATCATGGTCAGCGCCGGCAAACGCGGACTGCAGGTCGAACTCGCTCCGACGAGTTTGATCGCACTGTGTCGCGCAAAGGTCGCTGCGATCGCCACCTTCTGACTCACTGTTGCGCGTGCGGCTGGCCCAACAGGGCCGGATGAGTGATGATCACCTGGATCGGACAGGCCGGGCGTTTCTTGGCCCTGACCGTGGACCAACGGTCTGCCATCGCAGCGAAGGGGGACGGATGAGCCAACCGCCCTTTCGGCCCGTGCCGCAATCGCCTGGAAGGCCGTCACCCCCTCCACCGCCTACTCCTTCACCCATTCCACTGGCTACTCCCGCGCCTCCTCCACCGCCTACTCCTGCGCCTCTTCCACCGCCATTTCCCCCGCCTCGTCCACAGTCGTCCGGTGGGCTCGGTCAGCAGCTGGACCCGGCCACCGCACCAGGGGACCTCACCCAGGCACTCATCGACACCGACATCTGGACGGACGAGATGGTCGCCCGCGCCGGCATCCCGATCATCGACACCAGGTTCGTGACGGTCGGCGGCGGCATCGGGTCGTTCGTCACCGTCGACTACTTGCGCATCTACGGCGTGCCAGCGTCGGACATCACGGTGCTGACCCAGCTGGAGACCCCGTGGTCCAGTTACGAGTACCTCACCCGGGTCTCGCAGATCCCGCGTGGTGAACGGCTGCGCTCGGACTCGAAATCGACGCCGGACAATATCTGGGGATTCCCCAGCTACGCGGTCCGGGAGGCGCTCGCCGCAAAGTCGGTCAAGGACTTCGTCAGACCGCTGTGGAACGTGATGACCGAACCGATTCTGTCGGACTACTACACGCCGAGGGCCGGTCAGGCGTTCGAGAGCATGGAACGTGAGCACGACCGGATCGGCTACCCGCAGTGCGTCCGCAAGGGGCAGGTACGGATGATCCGCCGTCGGAAGGAAGGTGGGTACTTCACCATCCTGACCCCGCCGGTGGGCGCCACCCCGACCCGTCGGCTGGCCTACCGGAGCCCCTACGTGCACGTCGCGATCGGCTACCCGGGCCTGAAACTACTGCCGGACCTGCAGCGCTACCGCGAGTACTACCGGGACCCGTCGAAGGTGGTCAACGCCTACGAGCCGCACGAGCACGTCTACCAGCAGCTCGCGCTGCGCCCGGGAACCGTGGTGATCCGCGGCGGCGGCATCGTGGCGTCGCGGGTGCTGCAGCGGCTCATAGACGACCGCGACCGGCTGGGTCTGCAGACCCAGATCGTCCACGTGTTCCGGACCTACGTGACCGGTGCGCACGGCCCGAGCATCTTCATGCGCCGCAAGGGTGGTGACGGCTGGGCGTACCAGGGATTCAACTACCCCAAGTCGGTCTGGGGCGGGCAGCTCAAGGCCAAGATCCGGGGGTTGGAAGGCGAGGAACGCGCCGAGGCCTACAAGCTGATGGGCGGCACCAACACCCCGGTCCGGAAGTTGTGGCAGTCGCAACTGGCACGCGGGCGGGCCGAGGGCTGGTACCGCACCGTCGTCGGCGAGGTGACCGAGCTGCGGCCCGGTCGCGGCAACCAGGGTGTGGTGAGCCTGCTGAAAACGCAGCAGGGGCCGGTGGAGCTCTACTCGGATTTCGTCATCGACTGCACCGGGTTGGAGGCCGACATCCGGGAGCACCGGGTGCTGGCCGACCTGATGGATCACAGCGGCGCCGGCCGCAATCCCGTCGGTCGGCTGGACGTCGACCGCAACTTCGAGGTGATCGGCACCCGCAGCCAGCCGGGCAAGATGTACGCCTCCGGCAGCGCCACCCTCGGCGGGTACTTCCCGGGCGTTGACACCTTCCTCGGTCTGCAGATCGCGGCCCAGGAGATCTGCGACGATCTGGCGAAACTCGGTTTCTGCCAACGGTTCGGGGTTCTCGCGTCGACGAAGCAGTGGTGGCACTGGGCGCGCCACCGGAAGATCTAGGGGCACGCATGGTCCCCACCCTGTACGGGCGCATTCAAACCCGGAGCGTGTTGCTGGCCGTCGTCGGCGGATTGTGGACACTGATCATCACGCCGTTGCTGCCGACCGGTGAGTCGCTCGGCTCGTCCTACCGAACCACGTATGCGGTGCTGCTGGCCGTTCTCGTGCTCGGTGTGCTGTGGGAATTCCTCTATCACTTCCTGCAGCAGTTCCGCTGGGAGAAGGACTGGCCGACGTTCTTCGGGCTGCTGACCATGATCAACGAGGGCCTCCTGCTCTGGCTGTTGATCAAGGCCGGCGCTGTGCCGGGAGTCGGCACCGTGCCTTTGTCGGCGTACCTGATCCAGTTCGTCAGTACCTGGCTGGTGGTCTGGCTGGTGGCCAACGGACCTGTCCAGGTCTTCTTCGTGCGCTGGCGATTCCGGGGAGGACGGTTCTGGTGACAGCGAGCCGTGGCATCGAATTCGACGACGTGCGTGGCGAGGTGCTGGCCGGGTCGCACCTGGTGCTGCGCGTTCCCGGCATCGTCGCCCTGATCCGGCGTGACGAGGGCGCCGGGCAGGCCGCGTCCGCCGACCTGCTCTCGTTGATCAGGGATGCGGCGCGAGAGAGCGGGGGCACCCCGGGACGGGACTTGGCGCTGCGGCTGACCAGGTGGGTGGTCGTGACCGGCGAGGTCCCTGGCTTCGGCACCGTCGCGGCGACCGAGGACGGCATTGCGGTCTTCCTGCACGGTGACGTGAGCCTGTCCGAGCTGGCCCGGTCGGACAGTCTCCATCATCACGGGGACGATGACCACGAGGCGCTGCACCTGTCCGGCCGGACCGCGGCGTTCACCGTTGACCGGCTGCTGCCCTGGCCGGCCGGACCCATCGCGCTGACCGCCGGCGCGCGAAAGCCGGCGCCCGAGCCCGAGGGTCCTGCCGCCATCGGCGAGCTCGGTTGGTCCGGGTTGGTCCAGGGCCTGGTTCCCGGTGACGGGATCGTGCTGGACAGCCAAGCCGGCGACGCGACTGCCCTCGGCGGACGGCATCAGACCGGCGTCCCGGCCGCAGGCGCGGCCGGGGACGCTGAGCCGCAATCGGCCGCCTTCGACGCGGGCGCCACACAGGCCCATCCCGACGCCCGGCCGAGCACGGACACCGACCCGGTGACGCCCCGGCCCGACGTCCCGGCGGCTTTGGTTGCGCCCGGCCAGGTCCCGCCGATTCCACCGTCCCGGCCACAGCCGATTCCACCGTCCCGGCCACAGCCGAACCCGCCGACCCCGGTCACGCCCGCTCCCCCGGCCGCTGGTCCACCTGCCGCTGGTCCACCTGCCGCTGGTGCACCTGCCGCTGGTCCACCGGTGCCGCACCCACCCGATCCGGGACCTTCCCTCCCGGTCCCGCCCGGCGCCGCCCCGCCGAAGCCGCGGCCTCCTCGGCTGTCCGAACAGATCCACGGATCCCACCGGCACGAGGCTCGCCGACCGCCGCTGCCGGTCGCGGGCGCGAAGGTGGCAGCGCCGCGGCCGGGTGTTCGAGACCAGCCGTCGCACGTGGTCGTCAAGGGCTTCCGCTGCTCCCGCAACCATTTGAACGACCCGCGGGTGTCGTTCTGCTCCGTCTGCGGAATCCGGATGGACCAGCGCACCGGCATCCTCGTCGACGGTCGTCGCCCCCCGCTCGGCCTGCTGGTCCTCGACATCGGCGCCACCTTCGTGCTCGACGACAACTACCTTCTCGGGCGGAACCCGGAGACCGACGAGGCGGTGGTCAGCGGGCGCCTGCGCCCGATCCGGCTCGACGACGACAGCGGCACCCTTTCCCGGGTGCACGCCGAGATCCGTTTGCAGGGTTGGGATGTCGTGCTGATCGACCGCGGATCAGCCAACGGCACCTACGTAGCGGCAGCGAACCAACCCGGCTGGACCCGGCTCTCGCCGCGGGAGACCTTCGTGCTCGCACCCGGCACGCACGTGCGTACGGGTCGGCGGATGTTCACCTTCGAATCGGCGCACGCACGGGTGTAATTCCCATCGCTATCTGAGCTTCGACCGGAGCTACTGGTGCCGGACGGCCGCGATGCCCTCGCTCGGTGGCGTTGTTCTTGGTGCAGCGGGTCTCTCGCTCACCCGACGATTGCATCGGCACGGCACCGGTGTACTCGCCGGAGCGAACCGTTCCGTCATCACGAAGGCGCGAGCTTGGCCAACTGCTCGGTGAACTCGGTCTCCCGGTCATCCTGGCCGGCCCGCACGCTGACCACCGTCCCGGCCGCAGGCATCGGAGCCGGGGTGCCCGACGGCACCAGGATCAGCGCCGCGTCATCGACACCCCCTATCGGCCGTCCCGACTCACCGGCTCCGGAACCCGCGCCATCACCCACCGCGGCCGGCCACCCCCCGGCGAACCCGTTCTCCACCACCCTGACGTCCAGCCCCGCCGAGCGCAGCGGCGCCAGCGCGGAGATGATCTTGCGGGAACCCCGGCCGCCGTCGCCGGCTCGCACCAGCAGCGGCCCACGCAGGTGCGCGGCCGCGGCCGAACCCAGAATCAGCGCCGTCCGGCCGTCGACGTCGCCGTCGGCAACGACAGCGACGGTATCGCCGACGCCGACCTGCCTCGTGCCCAGCTGTGTGATGGCGAGGGTGAACCGCCGGTCCACCGCTCCGCCACCGACCGCGGGCTCGGCGTGCAGGGCCAGCCAGCGCTGGTCGACCAGCACCACGTTCGCCTCGACGGCCTCCGCCTGCGCCAGCAGATCCGCCCACGGATCGGAGGTGAAGCGGGTCAGCACTGAGCACGCCGCCCCGCGCGATGTCACCTCGTCGGCAAGGGCTTTGAGCTCGTCCACGGTCGCGGCCATCTGCGCGAGATCCGGCACCAGCGGTGCGCCCACCTCCAGCGACGTGGTCGGGCGGCGTACCAACCGGCTCAGCACCAGCTCGGCCGGCCGTCCGGCGCCGAGCAACGCGGCGCCCACCCCGGCCATCCGGGCGGCCCGCGGCTGGTCATCGACAAGCGCCAGCACCCGGTAGGAATCGATCAGCCCGAGGCTCGCGCGTTCGGCGGCGGCGATGTCCCGCTGCAGCACCCGGTCGGAATACACCCGCTTCAGCAGCGGCCCGGTCATCGCCGTGGTGATCAGGGCCATCAGCACCATCATGGTGAACAGCTCGTCGTCGAGCACCCCGAGCTGCTTCCCGACGTTCAGGATCACCAGCTCGGTGAGCCCGCGGGTGTTCATCAGCACACCGATCGCCGTTGACTGCCGCCGGGGGACCTTCATCACCCGCGCGCCGAGATAGGCACCCACGAACTTCCCGCCGATCGCGACGACGAGGATCAGCGCGAGCTGCCACAGTCCGGAGCCGGTGATGCCGCCGACGTTCGTGCTGAGCCCGGTGACCACGAAGAACAGCGGCAACAAGAGCAGCACACTGACCTGTTCCAGGCGCTCCAGGATCTCCCGGGTCATGTCCGCGGCACCCTGCCGCGGCATGATCGCGCCGAAGATGAACGCACCGAAAATGGCATGGATGCCGATGATCTCGGTGATGTAGGCGGAGACCAGCACCCCGATGAGAACCACGGCCAGGATGTCCGGGGCCAGCCGGCCGGCCCGGGCGTACCAGGTGTTCAGCCTGCGCAACGCGGGCCGGACCAACCCGAACATCGCCGCTGCGAAGACCGCGGTGAGCGCGATGATGCGCAGCACGTCAAGCGGCCCGTTGCCCGCGACAACGGCGACGACGAAGGCGAGCAACGTCCAGGCGATGATGTCGTCGACCGCGGCACAGGCGAGCGCCAGCACGCCGGTGGACGTGCGGTGCATACCGCGGTCGGTCAGGATCCGGGCCAGCACCGGGAACGCGGTGATCGACATCGCGACGCCCAGGAACAGCGCCAGGGCCAGCGGCGTCACCGGGCCGGTGGCCGTTTCGTCGTGGCTGGGGTACAGCAGCAACGCCAGCCCCGCGCCCAGCGCGAACGGCAGCACCACCGACGACGCGGAAATGGTCCCGGCCAGCTTCTCCCGACCGCGGATCAGCAGCATGTCCAGCTCGAGGCCCACGATGAACATGAACAGCACCAGGCCGAGCTGGGCGAGCACCGACAGGTAGGGCAGCACCTCCGGCGGGAAGAGCCGCTGGTCCAGGTCGCCCGGCAGCAGGCCGAGCAGGCTCGGTCCCAGCGCGATCCCCGCGATGATCTCGCCGACCACGGCCGGCTGACCCACCGCCCGCGCGGCCCGGCCGAATACCCGGGCGACGATCATGATGATCGCGATGTCGATGAAGACCAGCGCAGCGATGTGCATGGTGCTGTCCTGTCTGGTGGAGCCGGGCAGGGGGCCGTTAGGATGAAGCGCGCTGGGCCGAATGGTAACTCTCCGGCGTCATCCCTGTTGCCTGATGCCGGCCCGGTGCTGACCGGGTGTTGACCCGATGCAGATCAGGAGTCCGCTGTGGTGCTGCAGGACACTCCCGCTCAGGCGTTGCCCCAGCTCGCGGACTTCCAGGTCGTCCGGCTGATCGGAGGGGGCAACCACGGCCGCTTCTACCTGGCCCGGCCGCCGGCGCGGCTGGGCATCGCCGACGAGTTCGTCGCGGTGAAGGTCTTCGCCGGCCAGTGCAGTGAGGACGCCTATCGCCGGGGCACCCGTGAGCTGCGGGCTTTCGCCGCGGTCGACTCGCCCTACCTGGCCCGGGTCTACGACGCCGTGTTGGAGGACAACTTCCTCTACGCCATGGAGTACTTCCCGCTCGGGTCGCTGGCCGCCCCGTCCCGACCGTTGAACCGGGACGAGGTGCTCCGCGCCGTGCAGCATGCGGCGCTGGCCGTCCATGCGTTGCACGAGGCCGGACTGGCCCACGGCGATGTCAAACCCGGCAACGTGATGCTGCACGAGGGCGGCGGGAAGCTGTCCGACCTGGGCCTGGCGCGGGTGTTCTCGGCGGGAGCGGCGCTCACCGGGATGGCGCCGGAGACATCGGTCGAGTTCCTGGACCCCGGCCTGCTGCTCGGCGAACCGCCGTCCCGGTCGACGGACATCTGGGCCCTCGGCGCCACTCTGCACCGTGCGCTGTCCGGTGCCGGTCTCTACGGCGAACTCCCGGAGGGCCAGCCGCTGCTGGCCATCAGAAGGGTGCAGTCCAGCCGACCCGAATTACACCCGTCGTTGACCCCGGCGGAGTCGGCGCTGGTGCTGGCCTGTCTCGCTCCGGAAGGCAGCCGTCCGGCGACGGCCGCCGATGTGGCCGACCGGATCGCCGCCGTCCGCACGGGCGCCAGGGGCTGACCAGTTCGGCTCGGCGATCAGGTGGTCCATTCGGTCTGCCTCCGCCGTTCATTTCGACCTCAGGCGCTCTGAGACTGAGTCAGACACTGAAAAGTCAGACACTGAAAAGTCAGAAAGGGGCCGGCGTCCACCACTGGTCGATCAGCTGCGTCGTGGTGTGGTCCTGCCAATGCGCGTACAGCAGGTAATCCACCCTCGCCGCGTCGTTGAACGAGGTGAAGACGTACGGCAACTTGGCCTCGGCGTCGGCCGTCCGGTACAGCGTGCCCTTCTCGACGCCGTCGACCTCCCACGGTTTCGTCACCGCGACGTTGCCGTAGTCCCGCTCGAGGTAGGCGTTCTTGACGTCCTCGCTGGGGAAGTGCATGACCTCGAAATAGACACCCTGGGGATCCGTGCAGTTGATGATCGCGTCGACGCCGCTGTTCTCGGTGTCGCTGGTGATCGAGCAGGACGCGTCCGCGTAGCCCTTGTCGCTGGGGGTGGCGGGCAGCAGGTCCGGGAAGTCGTCCACGACGAACGCGGCATTCCCCCACGGGTCGGTGACGGTCACCTTGACCAGCTCACTCGGTGACGACGTCAGGCCCGCGGCGTTCGTCGCGGTGACCGCGTAGTTGTAGGTGCCTGGGGTCAGCTTGGTGTCGCTGTACCGGGTGTTCGTGCCGGTATACACGACCTCGCTGTTGCGGCTGAGCGTGTAGCCGGTCGCGCCGTTGGACGACGACCAGCTGACGGTCACGTCCCGCCCGTCGGCAGCGGTGGTCAGCCCGCTGGGTGTGGACGGTCCCGCCGGCGGCGGCGGATCGGTCGAGCGGGTCAGCACGAACGCCGTCACGCTGCCCACCACCACCAGCACGGCAACCAGGCCGACCAGGATCCACTTCAGCGCGGATTTGGACTGCTGCTGCGTCGGGTGCGGACCGGTGTGCGTCGACGTCGCCATGGCCGTCACCGGTACCCCCTGGGGGTAGCCCGCGGTCGGGCCGGTGTGGTGGCCGCCACCCGGAGGTGGACCGCCGGGGGGCAGCCCGGCGAACTGAGCGGTGACCGTGTTCGGCCCCGTCGTACCCCCGTACTGTCCGGCCGGAGCGCCCGCGAACTGCCCCGGTCCACTCGGTGCGGGATAGAAACCCCCGGTGCCGCTCGGACCGGCACCGGCCGCGGCGGGCATCTGCGGCGGATGGGCCTCGGTGACGCGGTAGGCGGCTCCACCGAGCGGTGGCACGGTGCCGGTAGGGGTCCAGCCGGCCGGGTACTGGCCCCGCGGCACGCCACCGGATTGATGCGTCTGCTGCCACCCGGCCAGCCGCTCCAGCATGCTGATGATCTCGTCGAGCTCCGCCGGGTGCCGCGAGCCCTCGCGCTCGTAGCCGACTGTCCGGCTCACCTCCTTGTTGCTGACGGTGATCTCCTGAAAGACGTCACCGGGCACCACGAATTCCAGCGGAAGCCTCGGCGGCAGGTCGAAGAAGCGCGAGCGCTGCAGCAACTCCTCCAGGGCGATCCGGTTGGTCGCCGACAGGTAGTTGGTGGACACCGGGCCGAGCTCGGCGACCGTGCCCAGCGCCGCGGAGGTCCGGCGCACCGACACCGTGTAGGGCGGCCGGGGGGTGGTCAGCGAGATCGACGCAGCAGCGACCGCGGCTTCATCAGCAGCGTCGGCCGCCGGAGCCACCGCAGCATCCGCTGGCGCAGCGATCGAGGAGCCGGCGGCCGGCCCGCCTGCCGATCCGGCGGCACCGGCTCGAGCCGCCGGCGGCGGGGCCGTTTCGGCGCGGGTGGGGTCCGAGGCGGCGGGCGCCGAGGCGGCAAGCGCTGCCCTGGCCGCGAGGCTCAGCTCTCGGCAGGTGGAGTACCGGTCGTCGGGGTTCTTGGCCATCGCCTTGGCGACCACCGCGTCGAACCCGGCGGGTAGCCAGGGCATCGCGTCGGTCGGCCGGGGCGGTGGGTTCTTCAGATGCGCCGTCATGGTGGCGAACGGTGAGGACTCCGGGAACGGCACGCTGCCCGTCAGCAACTCGTACAACACACAGCCCAGCGCGTAGATGTCGACTCGATGGTCCAGCGGCTTGGCCTCGATCTGTTCCGGTGACGCGTACGCCAGGGTGGCCAGCAAGTTCCCGGTGCCGGTGAGGTGCTGCACCTCGTCGGTCGACTTGGCGATACCGAAGTCGGTGAGCAGCACATGCTCCGGTTCGCTCGGATCATCCGGCGCGGCCAGCAGGATGTTGGCCGGCTTCACGTCGCGGTGCAGCAGCCCTGATCGGTGCGCGAAATCCAGGCCGGAGCCGACTTCGGCGATGATGTGCACCACTCGCGCCGGCGTCATCGACCCGTCGCCGGAGTGCGCGGCGACCGAGGCGTCGGTGCCGGCCACGTACTGCATGGCGATCCAGAGCTGGCCGTCGACCGATCCGCGGTCGTAGACGGCGACGATGTTGCGGTGGATCAGGCCCGACGCCAGGTCGGCCTCTCGCTCGAATCGCGTGCGGAAATTCGCGTCCGCGGAGAAGGCGGGATTCAGCAGCTTGAGCGCGTCACGGCGCGGCAGCCGCGGATGCTTCGCCAGATAGACCGCACCCATCCCGCCGGTGCCGAGGGTGGATTCGATGGTGTACCCAGCGAACTCGTCACCTGGGGCCAATGCCACCGCCGAACCCCTATCTGAGAGTGCCGATTGATCAACCATAACCATGTGCCGAGTGCGGCGTCACACCTCGTGGCAGGCCCACGCCAAACGCCATCCGAAGGAGTGAAGGACAGCCCGATTCGATACCTCGCGGGCTCGAGAACCGGGGATCGGGATCCGGCGTATCGGATCGGCGATCTGCGGCGTCCATGAAGCAGGGGTTGCGACCGGCCATCAAAGGCGATGTCCGGCCGGGAAACGGGGGAAGCTCATGACAATGCTCAATCTTGACGGCGTCCTGGTCATCTACGAGGGCCTGAAGCACCGATTGCGGTGGGAACATCAGCCTGGCTGGATTCCAGCGCTCGAATTGAGCGAACGGCCCAGGTCGGAGAGCCGGGTGCTGGGCCACATCTGGCCCAACCGCACCGCTGCGGCGACGATCAGGCGAGAGATCGGTCATGGCCAGAAAGCCGTCGTCGTCCTTGACGGCCAATCGCCCGTGATCGATCTACCCCGCGCCATGGTCCCGCGGATCCCGATGGGCGCCGTCGACTTGACCGGATCCGACGGCGACAGGGCATCGTTGTGCGTCCAGCCGCTGACCTGGCTGGCACCGAAGGACCGCGCCCGCGGGGAGGCATTCGCCTCCGGCGCGGAGGATCTCTTCGACGAACAGCACCCGCCGTCGTCACCACATGTCGAGGACGACCTGATCGGAACCCGCGAGCCACTGCGATTCGTCTACTACCGGCGGGCCATGGGCATCGACACGCTCCGCGAGACTATTGCGCGGGTGTTCACCGCCCAGCGCTCCGCGCAGGTGCTTCCGATCGGTCACGGTCATGGCGCAAGGCCCCTGCCCGTCCGCACGCCCGCCCGTAAGGTCGCGTGACGGTCGCAATCGCACGCCGGGACATCGTCAACCAGGCACCGTGCGGGCCGCGCCCTGTCGACGGATAGCACGGGCACGCGGCAGGTCAGAGCAGGACCGCCGGGCCGATTGGCTCGACCCGCTGCAGCAGCTCGGGATCGTCGTTGGCGACTGCCCCGACCCTCGGCCCGATCGGCCGCAGCTCCAGCCCGGCGACCAGTTCCTCGGAGGGCGGGGTGAGCAGCGGCCCGGGATCGACCTGCGGGTCCAGCCATGCGTCCCATTCACTGGCCGGAAGGAT
>JBBQGJ010000188.1:0-12410 GCA_038322925.1 Mycobacteriales bacterium | reverse complement strand
CTGGTCGAGCTCGTGCTGGAGGCGGTCGTGTGCTTCCTGGGTCAGCCAGGTCACGACGGTCCCGGTCATGGCAACTCCTTTACTGCTGATATGTCCGTCCGCGGCACCGGGATCGGTGATACGGGATGCGGGTGTACGGCCCGTACCGCGAGACGGTCGCGAGGCGCGTTCCCGCACGCGTGGGTGGCACAACAAACAAGTGACGGCCCCGAGTCAATGAAGTACGAGGGGCCGTCGGCTTGTCTGATTCTAACACGCGGGTCTGCGCTGGCCGCCCTTATTCATCCATTGCGGGCCCGCCCGATCCCGGCATGTTCGGCGCGGCGAGCCTCGGTTCTCCGCGCCGACCTGCCACAACGGCGCCGCTGGCGATCGATCGCCCGAGCCGGTCGCAGTCGCCGCGATGTCGGTCTTGGTGCCGGCCGTTCGGCGTGGACAATGGTTCTGTCCCGGGGACCTGCCCGGGGAATCGCCTCGCGGAGGCCGGAAAGGGAACGACGTCGTGAGCAACGGGATGTCCGAGCGGCCAGTGAATGCCGGCGAGCAGCGCGAAGTGACGCTCGACGTGCCTGTCGGGACTGCGATGCGCGCGGCAGCCGAGCGCGCGCGCTTCGCGGCTGGCGCCCCGTTGCGGCTGATGGCCGTGCACGCCCATCCCGACGACGAGTCGAGCAAGGGTGCGGCCACCCTCGCCAAGTATGTGGCCGACGGTGTCGGGGTGGTGGTGGTGTCCTGTACCGGGGGCGAGCGCGGGGACATCCTCAATCCCAAGTTCGACGCGGCCGACCTGGACATCCCGACCCTGCGGATCAGCGAGATGGCAAAGGCTGCAGAGATTCTCGGCGTTGCGCACGAATGGCTGGGGTATCACGACTCGGGGTATCACGAGGGCGAACCAGACACCTGGGAATTGCCGGATGGCAGTTTCGCGGTCCTGGATCCCGCCGAGGAAATCGGCGCCCTGGTCAAGGTCATCCGCCGGTACCGGCCGCATGTGATGACCACCTACGACGAGAACGGCGGCTACCCGCACCCCGATCACATCCGGTGTCACGTGGTGTCGGTCGGGGCCTTCGAGGCGGCGGGGGATCCGCAGGCGTACCCGGACGCCGGTCAGCCATGGCAGCCGCTGAAGCTCTACTACAACGTCGGGTTCTCCCCGGAACGGATCCTGGCCATCAACTCCGCCGTCAAGGAGTTGACCGGTTCCGGTCCGTTCGACGAGTGGATCCAACGGTTCTCCGACCACCCGCGGCCCGACCCCGGCGCGCGGATCACCACGCAGATCCCGGTGGCCGAGTACTTCGGGCATCGGGACGCTGCGCTCAAGGCCCACGAGACGCAGATCGATCCCGACTCCGTCTGGTTCGCGGTCCCGCATCATGTCGAGGCCGAGGTTTGGGGAACGGACGACTACGAACTGGCCCGGTCCCTGATCGACACCACGCTGCCGGAAAGTGACCTGTTCGCCGGGCTGCGGGAACGGGTGAACACGTGACGGGGTTCGTCGGGTCGGTGCTGAACGGATCTGTCGTCAACAGGATCGTCCTGCTGGCTCAGGACCCGCCGGCCGAGGTCGACCCGACTACCGGCAGGGGCCCGGAGTGGGGCAAGGCAGCGCCGATCGGTTTGCTGATCGTCCTGCTGATGGGCATCGCGCTGTACTTCCTGATCAAGTCCATGAACAAGAACCTGCGCAAGGTGCCCAGCAGCTTCGAGGCCGAGGGCGCCGTTCCCGACGACGTCGATCAAGCGGGGTTGTCCTCGGCTGACGGCACCGACGCCGACACCGACGAGCCACTGACGGATACCGCCGCCGAGCGCATCGAACGTCCCCGATAGGCATGGCCGCCGCGTCACGGCTCGCCGGTGCCACCTCGACCTACCTGGCCCAGCACGCCGGCAACCCGGTGGACTGGTGGCCGTGGTCGGACGAGGCGTTCACCGAGGCACGGCGTCGGGACGTTCCCGTCCTGCTCTCCGTCGGCTACGCATCTTGTCACTGGTGCCACGTCATGGCGCGGGAATCATTCTCCGACCCGGCCACCGCGGACCAGCTGAACCGGGACTTCGTTGCGATCAAGGTCGATCGCGAGGAACGGCCGGACGTCGATGCGGTGTACATGAGCGCGACGCAGGCGCTCACCGGCCATGGCGGCTGGCCGATGACCTGCTTCCTGACGCCGGACGGTGCGCCGTTCTATGCCGGTACGTACTTCCCGCCGGTGCCCAGCTCGGGCCTTCCGGCGTTCCGACAGCTGCTGTCCGCGATCTCGGAGGCGTGGACCACCCAGCGTGACGAGGTCACCCAGGCAGCCGGCCGGATCGGCGCCTCGCTGGCGGAGATGTCCGGGCCGCTGGCCGGCGGACGCCTCGGGGCGGCCGAGCTGACGGCGGCCGCCGACGACATGCTGGGCCAGATCGACATGGTTGACGGCGGGTTCGGCGGAGCACCCAAGTTCCCGCCGGCGATGGCCGCCGAATTCCTGCTCCGGCACCACGAGCGGACGGGTTCGTCGCCCACACGGGCCGCCGTCACCCTGACGCTTGATCGGATGGCCCGCGGCGGTATCTTCGACCAGCTGGCCGGCGGGTTCTCCCGGTACAGCGTCGACAAGGCTTGGCACGTCCCGCATTTCGAGAAGATGCTGGACGACAACGCGCAGCTGTTGCGGCTGTACGCCCACCACGCCCGACTGACCGGGTCCGCGTTGTCCGGGCGGGTGGCCGCCCAGACCGCACAATTCCTTCTGCGCGACCTGCGACTGCCCTCAGGTGCCTTCGCCGCGTCGCTGGACGCCGACACCGGGGGTGTCGAAGGAGCGACCTACCGCTGGACGCGGCGCCAGCTGATCGAGGAACTCGGGGCGCCGGACGGACAGGGGGCGGGGGACTTGTTTGCACTGCCGCCGGAGGGTCCGGACGCTGTCCCGGCCGCAGCGGCCGAGGATCTGGCGGCCGAGGTCATCCGGCTCCCGGTCGATCCACCCGACCCCGGGTGGTTCGCCGGCATCCGCGCCCGGTTGCTCGCCGCCAGGGACCGACGTCCGCAGCCCGGCCGGGACGACATCGTGGTGCTCCGGTCCAACGGGCTGGCGATGGCTGCGTTGGCCGAGGCCGGTGCCGCGGCGGCCCGTACCGACTGGGTCGACGGGGCCGTCGCGGCAGCCGAGTACCTGCTGGCCGTGCATCGGATGGAGGGCCGCTGGTATCGCAGTTCCCGGGACGGCCGGGTCGGGCCGGGTCGCGCCGTGCTGGCCGACCACGGCGATCTGGCCGGCGGCCTGCTGGCGCTGTACCAGGCCACCGGCGATCGGCGCTGGCTGGACGAGGGCGTCGCCGTCATCGACCAGGCGTTGGCGCATTTTGCGGAACGTTTCGCGGCTGATGGGTCGGTCGATGGTCAGCAGCCATGGACCGGCGGGTTCTTCGACACCGCGGACGACGCGGGGCCGTTGATCGTGCGGCCACGGGACCCTACCGACGGCGCGGCGCCGTCCGGTCAGTCGGCGATCACCAATGCCCTGCTGACCGCCGCGGCGCTGACCGGGAACGCCGCCTACCGCGCGTGCGCCGAAACGTCACTGGCCTCGGTCGCCGGGCTGGTCGCCAGGTTCCCGCGGTCGGCGGGCTGGCACCTGTGCGCCGCCGAGGTGGTTGCCGCCGGCCCGCTGCAGGTGGCGGTCTCCGGTGACCCGGGCGACGAGCGCGACGCGCTGGCCACGGTGGCTCGGCGTCATGCGCCCGCCGGGTCCGTCATCGACATCGGCATGCCCGATGCCCCCGGTCGCGAACTGCTCGCTGCGCGGCCCGCGATCGGGGGCAAGGCGACTGCCTACGTCTGCCGCGGATTCGTCTGCGATCGGCCGGTCACCGCCCCGGCGGACCTCCAGGCCCTGCTGACCACTCGCTGACCACTGGCTGACCGCTCGCTGACCGCTCGCTGACCCCGCGCACCCCGCGCGCCCCGCGCACCCCGCGCGCCCCGCGCACCCCGCGCACCCCGCGCGTGCGTCCCCCTGTTCGGCGCGGATCAAGTTTCGCCGCGCGGATGAACCGGTGTACTTGCGTCACTCCAGTCCCATAACCGCGACGTTCATGCGCGCCGCAGACTTTGATCCGCGCTGGCAAGGGGGTGACGTGGATCACAGGCGATTCCGGCTATTCGCCGGGAACATTCGCCATGGCTGCTGCAGTTGTATGCTCTGTAACGGTGTAATCAGCACCGTCAGAACAAGGAAGGAGTCTCCCGATGAAGGGATACTTCACAGAAGCATGGGGCGAGAGCGAAGAGCCCGGCCCAGGACGCCGTGGCGGCCCGCACGGGCGCGGCGGCAAGGGTGGTCGCGGACCAGGGTTCGGCGGCTACGGACCGGGCCGGGGATTCGGCCCGCGCGGCCGGGGACGCGGCGGAGCGCCGGAAGTCCCGGACGCCTCGGACGCGGCAGGCTGGTTTGCCGGCCGGCTCCCGGAGGACTGGTTCGCCGGCGCACCGAGCGTCTCGGTCGACCGCGACGAGATCATCGTCGTGGGTGACCTGCCCGCATTGACCGAGGAGTTCTCCGACGACGCGGCCAAGGCGGCCGCCGAGGTCGGACGCATTGCCCGGTTCCGCGAGGACACCCGCGCCGCCCGGATCGAGATCGCCCGTCAGGGCCAATTCCGGTACGGCCGGGAGATCTCCTGGGGTGCCCGACTGGGCGGCACCCAGGAGCTGTTCACCACGCTGTCCGCACCGGTGATGACGCGCTTGCGCCAGCAGGAGCGGCAGATCCTGGACACGCTGGTCGAGTCGGGCGTCGCCCGGTCCCGGTCGGACGCGGTGGTCTGGGCGGTGCGGCTGGTCGGTCAGCACGCCGATTCCTGGCTGGGCGATCTGCGCTCGGCGATGGAAGAGGTCAACCGGCTCCGCGACCAGGGACCGGACCTCGGCTGAGGAGAGTAATCAGCACCGGATCAGCACCGAGGAATCAGCACCGAATCAGCACCGAGGAATCAGCACCGAATGGTCAGCGAACCTGGAACAGCAACATCCAGATGGCCACGCAGTGGCACAGTGCGGCCAGTGACACGCAGGCGTGGAAGTACTCGTGGTAGCCGAACGTCTCGGGCCAGGTGTTCGGCCTGCGGGTGGCGTAGAAGATCGCGCCGACCGTGTACAGCAGTCCGCCCGCGGCGATCAGCACCACGGCCGCCACGCTGACACTGCGCCACAGATCCGGTAGCACGAACACCGCCACCCACCCGAGCGCGAGGTAGAACGGCACACCGATCCAGGTCGGGGCATGCGGCCACAGCATCTTCAGCGCCACGCCGCCCGCTGCCCCGATCCAGACCGTCACCAGGATGACGGTGCTGGTCGGCGGATGCAGGGCGAGCGCGGCGATCGGGGTGTAGGTGCCCGCGATGAAGACGAAGATCATCGAGTGATCGGCGCGCTTCATCCAGGTTCTGGCCTCGGATGATTTCCAGGTGTGTCGGTGGTACGTGGCGCTGATCCCGAACAGGCCGACGAGCGTGACGGCATAGACGGCGCAGGCGAAGGCGGCGCCGACGCCGACCCAGATTCCGGCAACCGGGATCAGCACCAGGCCCATGACGATCGCCGCGGCCAGCGAGTACACGTGGATCCAGCCCCTGGCCCGCGGCCGATCCAGGAACGGCGTGGTGGTCACCTCGGCCGTGGTCATCACTCCATCGTGCTGTAGTTGCGGGTGTTTTCCCAGGGCGCGGGGTGGTGATCCCTGTCCCTGCCGGGGCCCACCCGCGCCAGTAGGGTCAACTCCCGTGAGGCTCCCGTCGTTGGTCTACCGCGTCTACGAACGCAAGTTGACCCGGGAACTCCTCGGAGCGCAAATCCCGCACCACGTGGGCGTCATGCTCGACGGGAATCGGCGATGGGCCCGCAAGGCGGGGTTCACCAATCCCACCGAAGGGCACAGGGCCGGTGCCGCTCACAACGCCGACCTGCTGGAGTGGTGCCGCGAGGCCGGCATCGGCATGGTCACCCTGTGGCTGCTGTCCACCGAGAACCTGCGCAGGGCCGACGACGAGCTGCTGCCGTTGCTGGCCATCATCACCGACGTCGTGGACGAACTGGCCGCTCCGGGTCAACCCTGGAAGCTGCGGATCGTCGGCGCCAGGGACGTGCTGCCGGCCCCGATGGCCACCAGGTTGACGGCGGCCGAGATGCGGACCGAGGATCGCACCGGCCTGCAGGTCAACATCGCAGTGGGGTACGGCGGGCGGCAGGAGATCGTCGACGCCGTCACCTCGATGCTGCGGACCGGGCTCGACGAGGGCATGGGCGTACAGGAGTTGATCGACTCGCTGGACGTGGAGACCATCGGCGAGCACCTGTACACCTCGGGCCAGCCCGACCCTGACCTGGTGATCAGGACCTCCGGTGAGCAGCGGCTATCCGGGTTCCTGCTGTGGCAGAGCGCGCATTCGGAGTTCTGGTTCTGCGAGGCCTATTGGCCGGATTTCCGGCGGGTGGATTTCCTGCGGGCGCTCCGCGATTACGCGGCACGGCACCGTCGCTACGGCGAGTGACCGGCCCGGCGCCTTGGTTCAGGCGGGTCGGTTCGCCTGGGTGACGACGCGCGGGTACGCAGGCCGACGCACTCCGGTGCTGCGTGCAGCCGCCCCTGCGAATTCGTCACCGCCTACCCTGACCGGCATGGATCTGGTCACCGAATACCTGAAGTTGGGCCTGCGCTTCGACCGGATCGTGAATGGGTTCGTCGACGCGTACACCGGCAATCCGGCGTTCCGACTCGAGGTCGCCGACGAGCCAGCGCCCGAGCCGCTGGAGCTGTCCCGGCAGGCGGCGGCGCTGTCCGCGGCGGTCGCCGACACCGACCTGGCGCCCCAGCGCGCGGCTTTCCTGACGGCCCATCTGGATGCGCTGTCACTGGCCGGGCGCCGGCTCGCTGGGGAGTCGATGTCGCTGGTCGACGAGGTCGCCGGATACTTCCAGGTCCAGATCGAGCTGGTTCACACCGATGTCTTCGCCGACGCGCATGCGCGGATCGGCGAGTTGCTGGGCGGCGCCGGGCCGGTCGGGGACCGGCTGGCCGCGCTGCGCGCGGCGGAGCTCTGCCCGGTCGACCTCGTCGAACCGGCGGTCCGGGCGGTCGCGGCGAATCTGCGGGAGCGGGTCAGCCGGGACACCGGGCTGGCCGCGCTGGAAGAACACATCGACTTCGAGATCGCCCATGACGTCGCGTGGAGCGGCTTCAACTACTACCTCGGCAACTTCCGCTCCCGGGTCGCTGTCAACGCCGACATCGGCCACCGGGTCAGCCAGCTGGGTGTGCTGGTGGCGCACGAGTGCTATCCGGGCCACCACACCGAACACTGCCGCAGGGAGGATCTGCTGGTCCGCGGTGCCGGCGAGGTCGAGCACACCATCTTCCTGGTGAACACCCCGCAGTGCCTGATGGCAGAGGGGCTGGGTGACCTGGCGCTGACCGCCGCGGTCGGACGGGGGTGGGGGCGGTGGCTGGCGCAGGTGCTCGACGGGATCGGGCCGAGCTTCGACCCGGATCTGGCCGAGGCGTTGGAGGTCGCCTCCCGGCCGCTCAGCGCGGTGCGGCAGAACGCCGCGATCCTGCTGCACGACCGCGGAGCCGACCCCGACGAGGTGGTCGCCTACCTGCAACGGTGGTCGCTGCTGGCCGAGGAACAGGCACGTCAGCGGATGCGCTTCCTCACCGACCCGCTCTGGCGGGCCTACACCTCCACCTACGTCGAGGGCGAGAAGCTGCTCCGACCCTGGCTCGATCGGCGTGACCCGGGAACGAGCGCGCTGGCCCGGTTCCAGCGGCTGCTCGACGAACCGTTGACCCCGGCGCGCATCCAGGTCGAGATGGCGCAGTCAGCCCGCGTGCCCAGCTGAACGGGCACCTACGGACCGGTGCCGAATGGTGCACCTGGAGCTGATACCCCGGTGCGGTGGCTCACGCCGACTTCCCATGCGATTCTGCGGGAGGTCGGTTGTGATTCTGATTCAGTGGGACGACTGGGCGTCACGCGCCCCGATGAGCACCGACGAGGGGAATCGCTGATGAGTGGCCAGGCCCGATTGCTGGTTGTCGACGACGAACCGTCCCTGCAGGACATCGTCGCCACCTCGATGAGATTCCTGGGCTACCAGGTGGCCGTCGCCGCTACCGGGCGGGAAGCGGTGCGGATGGCCAGCGACATGCATCCCGACCTGATCATCCTCGACGTCATGCTGCCCGACTTCGACGGCCTGGAAGTGATGAAGCGGGTGCGGTCCGCCGGCGTCGATGCCGGTGTGGTCTTCCTGTCCGCCCGGGACACCCCAAAGGACAAGATCGCCGGCCTGACCGCCGGCGGCGACGACTACGTCACCAAGCCGTTCGGGCTGGAAGAGCTCGCCGCCCGGGTGGCCGCCGTGCTGCGCCGGACCCGCCCCGAGACCGACGACGACGGACAGCTGCGGGTGGCCGACCTCGAACTCGACCCGGAGACCTATCAGGTGACCAGGGCGGGCGTGCCGATCGAGCTGGCGCCCACCGAATACAAGATGCTGCGCCACCTGATGATCAACGCCAACGTGGTGCTGTCCCGTCAGCAGCTGCTGGACGCGGTGTGGGGGACCGACTTCTACGGCGACGACTCCGTGGTCGCCACCTACATCTCCTACCTGCGCCGCAAGGTCGACGCGACCGGCGAACCGCTGATCCACACCCACCGCGGTTTCGGCTATGTGCTTCGCGGCCAACGGCACTGAGCGCCTCAGTCGCCATGCCCGCTGACGCCGCAGGTGCCGGCCCCAGGACCGGTCGAACAGTGACGGGCCGATGAGCGAGCATCCGACCGGGCGGGTGCGTGCCGATCCGTCCGGGTCGCCAACCGTGCCGCCAACCGTGCCGACCACCGGGCCACCGACGGTGCCGGCCGGCGTGACGCCAACGGTGCGGCCAACCGGGCCGCCGAACGACCCCCTGCCGATGACTCCCCTGCCGATGACTCCCCTGCCGATGCCGCCGATTCCGCCGATTCCGCCGCCGGCCGGTATCGCGCCGCCGGTAGTGGCGCGCGGGCCGGTACCGATGCCCCCGCACCGTCGCTGGAGCTTGCGCGCCAGGCTGATCGCACTCGTGGTCGCCGTCGCCGCCGTCGCGTTGATCGCGGTCGACATCGTGCTGCCCCTTGTCGTCCGGGATACCCAGATCGCGGCGAAGGAGGTGACGCTGGCCGGCGTGATCGCCACGGTGAGCCGGGACCAGCGGGTCACCTCGCGAACGTTGGCCGACCTGAGCGAGAAGGCCCAGCTGCGCGGCGAAATCGGCTGGTCCACGGTGTCCGCGGACGGCATCTCCGTGGTCCAGGTGCCGACCGCCAGCAACGCCGCCGCCAACCCGCAACTGACGGGCACCGATTGGATCGGAGCTCCGGCCACCGTCCTTGACGCCGCCGACAGCAGTCAGCGCTACCTGGCCCGCGGCTTCCCGGTCGGGCTCGGCGACGAACCCGGTTATCTGGTCGCCTGGATGCCGCTGGACGATGTCGACCAGACCTTCCGCCGGCTGGTGCTGGTCGAACTGCTGGTCACCGTGGGCCTGCTGATCCTGCTCGGCGCCACCGCCGGACTGGTCATCCGCCGCGAACTGCGGCCGCTGGAGACGATGGCCGAGGCCGCCGACGACATCGCGGCCGGAGACCTCAGCCGCCGGGTGGAGGACGCCGATCCCAGCACGGAGATCGGCCGGCTGGGGGCGGCCCTGAACGGCATGCTCGACGGCATCTCCTCGCTGCTGGACGACCGCAGGCGTAGTGAGGACCGGCTGCGGCAGTTCGTCGCGGACGCCTCGCACGAGCTCCGCACCCCGGTGGCAGCGGTCCGCGGGTACGCCGATCTGTACGGCGCCGGGGCGCTTCCGGACGGCTCCGCGGTTGATCGGGCCATGCAGCGGATGGGTTTCGAGGCGCGGCGGATGGGTGCCTTGGTCGAGGACCTGCTGACGTTGATCCAGGCGGACGCCGAGCGCACCGCCGCGCACGAGCGGGTGGACCTGCGGGAATTGCTCGGCGGTGTGGTCGACGACGCCGCGGTCATCGATCCCCTGCGCACCTGGCGGCTGGCCGGAGTTCCGGGCAGCGCCGTCGTGCTCGGCGACCGGTTGCGACTGCACCAGCTGTTCGCCAATTTGCTGGCCAACATCCGCACGCACACCGACGAGGGCACCGTGGCCACCGTGTCGGTCTTGCCGGGGTCCGAAGAGATCGCGGTGATCATCAGCGACAACGGGCTCGGGGTCGGTGACGACGACCTCGAGCGGCTGTTCGATCGGTTCTACCGGGTCGATGCCTCACGCAGCCGGGAGAAAGGCGGCACCGGTCTGGGCCTGTCCATCGTCGCGGCCATCGTCCGGGCGCACGGCGGACGGATCATGGCCTCGCACAGCACCGGCGGCGGGTTGACCATGACGGTGGTGCTGCCCCGGGCCATGGGTACCGCTGCGGTGGACCGACCCGCGGCCGCGCCGGAAAGCACGGTCTGACGATCGACTGAAGGTCGGCCGCCGGCCGCCGCCCCGCGCTCGCCTCGGGCCGTTCCCGGAGCACACCCTGGTGCTAACAACGCCGACATCCGATGTTCACACGATTGTTTGCGTGTTGGATCAGAACGGGTCGTCAGCACGGGTAACGTCCGAAACGTGAGCCGTACAGCAAAGGCTCATCCGGGAGGCCCCGATCGTGCGTGCCGCAACTGCAGCACCGAGCACGAGGGGGTCGGCGTCAGGCCCCCGTGTCCGCGGAAATTGTCACCGCGGGAATTGGGACACCGCCGGCCCTTCTCGAGGAAGCGGGCGCGCCGCACGCGCTCGCCAGGGAGCCGCTCGTGGCCACACGTCGATCCGCCGCAGACCTCTCGCTCTCGCACGGCCAGCACGACATCGTTGACGTAACGGATCAGCCGGACCAGTTCCATCAGTCCGAACAGCCCGATCGCCCGGCCGAAGCGCCCTCTTCCGCTCTGCCCGGCCGCCGTACGTATGTCATCGACACGTCGGTGTTGCTCTCCGATCCGTGGGCGCTGAATCGGTTCGCCGAACACGAGGTCGTGCTCCCGTTGGTGGTGATCGGGGAGCTGGAGGACAAGCGGCATCATCCGGAGCTGGGCTACTTCGCCCGCCAGTCGCTGCGCATCCTGGACGACCTGCGGGTGCAGTACGGGCGGCTGGACTCTCCGGTGCCGGTCGGCGGGATGGCGGCCTCGGATAAGAAACAGCACGGGACCCGGGACGGGGCGGACGGTGGCGGCCTCACCTCGGGCGGTACCCTGCACGTCGAGCTGAACCACACCGACGCGACCGTGCTCCCTGCCGGATTTCGCAATGACAGCAACGACTCTCGAATTCTGGCGTGCGCGCTGAACCTGGCTCGGGAAAGGCCAGCGGGGTCGGTCGTGCTGGTCTCCAAGGACATGCCGCTGCGGGTCAAGGCGTCCGCCGTCGGGCTGACCGCGGACGAGTACCGGGCGCAGGACATCGTCCCGTCGGGCTGGACCGGCATGGCGGAACTGCCGGTGACCACCGAGCAGGTGGACACGTTGTTCCACACCGGCGTGATCGACGCCGATACGGCCCGCGAGCTGCCCTGCCATACCGGAGTCAAGCTCGTCACGCCGAGCAGCTCCGCGTTGGGCAGGGTGACGCCTGGCAAGCAGATCCGGTTGGTGCGGGGTGAGAAGGAGGCCTTCGGGTTGCGCGGCCGATCCGCCGAGCAGCGGATCGCCCTCGACCTGCTGATGGACGAGGAAATCGGCATCGTCTCGCTCGGCGGCCGGGCCGGCACCGGGAAGTCGGCGCTGGCATTGTGTGCCGGGCTGGAACTGGTGATGGAACGCCGCGCGCACCGCAAGGTCGTGGTGTTCCGCCCGCTGTACGCCGTCGGTGGGCAGGAGCTGGGCTACCTGCCGGGCAGCGAGAACGACAAGATGCAGCCATGGGCGCAGGCGGTTTTCGACACCCTGTCCGCAGTGGCCTCGCCGCAGGTCATCGAGGAGGTCATCGCCCGTGGGATGCTCGAGGTGCTGCCGCTGACCCACATCCGGGGTCGTTCGCTGCACGACTCGTTCGTCATCGTCGACGAGGCACAATCGTTGGAGCGCAACGTATTGCTGACCGTGCTGTCCCGGCTGGGGACGAATTCGCGGGTGGCGCTCACCCACGACGTGGCGCAGCGGGACAACCTGCGGGTGGGTCGGCACGACGGAATCGCGGCGGTCATCGAAACGCTGAAAGGACACCCGTTGTTCGCGCACGTGACCCTGACCCGGTCGGAGCGCTCCCCGATCGCCGCCCTGGTGACCGAGATGCTCGAGGACCTCCCGCTCTGAGCGCAACGCCTCCCGGCGGGATTCGCCGGGA
>JBBQGJ010000187.1:0-12441 GCA_038322925.1 Mycobacteriales bacterium | reverse complement strand
CTACCTCGCCACCGTCCCGACCGCTCTACCCGACGTCCGCAAAGGCATCCGGATCAAGGCCAGCTGACCCCCGCTTTCGCGGGCATTCCTACGTGAGGCACCGATCAGCTTTCGCGGGCATCTTGACGTGAGGCACCACGGAGTCGCAGGTCCCGATCGCCCGGCCGCGCGCTCGGTCGCGGGCCATGACGCTCCCCACCGGAACCGATGCTGTCGTCGTGCGCTGCGATGCAAATACCGAAACCGCGGTCGAATGCGGTGCCCTCACCCCTTATGTGCAGTACCCGTCGGGACCGGCGTGACAAACCCGCCGGGTCGGCCAATTCCACGGCGGGTCATACGATAGAGTGGCCGCCGTCGTGGCTGGTCCAACAACCGCACTGCCCTCGCAGCGCACAATGAATTCGATGGCTCCGTGATCTGGCCTGGCGCGGGTTGAATGGAAAATATCCGGATCCCGCCAGACCAGCTGACCGACTCGGTGGGGAAAGCGGTACGTCGTATGGCATCTGAACAACCGGAGCGGACGCCGCGGGTCGCGGTGATCGGCGCAAGCCTGGCGGGGCTGTTTGCCGCCGCGGCGATATCCCGGGCGGGGCACGAGGCCGTCCTCGTCGAGCGCGACCAACTGGGCGACACCGCCACGCCGAGGGCGGGGGTGCCGCAGGGCGAGCAGCCGCACGTATTCCTGCTGCGCGGATTGCTCGCCGCGGAAGAATTGCTACCGGGACTTCGGGCCGATCTGGAATCGCGCGGCGCGGTGCCGTTCGACAGTGCACGAGTGGCGTGGCTTGGTGAGCATGGATGGTTGAAGCGCGCCGAGGGGTTCGAGGTCCTCTCGCTCACCCGGCCGTTGTTCGAGCAGGTGGTACGCGAGCACGTGCTCCGCCTGGATCGGGTGGAACTGCGCGACGACACTGCGGCGAAGGGCCTGCATCACAGCGATTCGCCAGGCAGGCGGCGGTGGGGTGTCGAAACCGCTCGGCCGGACGCCGACGTCGACGCCGATCTGGTGGTCGATGCATCGGGACGGAACTCCCGGCTGCCGGAGTGGTTGGCGGCGCTCGGCATGACGGCCCCGAAGCCGTCCGAGATCGACGCACGGACAGGTTATTCCACCCGGGTCTACCGCGATGGTCCTGCGCTGCCTGGCATTTCGGGGATCGTGCTGCAGACCACGCCGACTTGCCCCATCGGCGGACTGGCCTTGCCGGTGGAGGGCGGGAGGTGGCTGGTGGTGGCGTTCGGCCGAGGAGATCATCGGCCGCCTCGCGACAGCGCTGGGTTCGAATCGTTCCTGCACCAGTTGTCGGAGCCCGCCGTCGCGGATCTCATCGATCGGGCGACGCCGTGCGGTGACGTGAAAGTCTACCGCCGCAACGGAAATCATCGGTACCACTACGAACAGATGATGGATTGGCCGGCGGGGTTGCTGGTGGTCGGGGACGCGTTCGTGGCGTTCAACCCGGTGTTCGGGCAGGGCATCACCGTGGCGGCGTGCGAGGCCATTGTGCTCCGGGATCAGTTGGCAGCGGGCCTCGGCCCGGGCGATGCTCGAAAGCTGATGGGCCTGTTCGCCGCCACCGCGGCTTTGCCGTGGAGCATCGCCGTTGGCCAGGATGTGCGACAGCCAACCTGTGACGCTCGGCAGAACGTCGCCCAGGCGGTGACGAACGCGTGGGCCAGGGAACTGGCCCGCTTGGCCGTCCACGGCAATGCCCGGGCCGCGGAGGTCTTGACCGCCATCTACCACCTGATGGCGGTGCCAAGAACGATGCTGCACCCAGCACTCTTCGGGGCGGCACTGCGAGCCAAGATCGTCGGGTACGGCCCTGCGAACCTTCGGCCGGCGGGACTCGACGCGATGGTCCACTCGTAGCCGGGCCGGGTAACTGCGCGACGCAGGGCGTTTGAAAGCCTTTCTCTCGATCGCCGGCATCAGGAATTTCCTTCGGTTTGAGCCCCGTCCAGTTGTATGGTCGCTGCGTGTCGCAGCACCGGCGCGTCGACCCGGTCCTTGATGTCCCCGCGGGTACGCAGGTCCGCCCGCGGGGTTGGATCGGCGAGCGGATTGCTCTTACCGAGCAGCACTGGCTGATCCCTGCTCCGGCGAGTAACCCCGGCATGGTCGACATGTTCCACCGGCCGGTCGACCTGAAGGCGCCGAACGGACCGTTCGCCGGAGAAGACCCGCGCAATGGGCACAACCCGGGGCCGCTGCCCTGGGCAGGCGAATTCGCCGGGAAGTGGCTGATCGCCGCGGTGCAGTCGATCCGAATGACCGGGAACCCGCTCCTTCACGAGAGGGTCAACCAGGTCTCGAGCGGGCTGGTCGCGACGCAGGACCAGGCCGGCTCGCTGGGTCTGGACCTGGCCTGGGACGCATGGAACCAGTACCACGTGATGCTCGGCCTGCTCCGCCGCCATCAGCAGACCGGTTCGGTCTCGCTTCTCACGGCGGTCAGGCGGTCCGCGGACCGGATGGTGCGCCGTTACGGCGGGCGGGCGGGCGAACTGGCTCTCGAGCACCCGGGCGACGTCGAGATGAACCAGGCGGTGCTGCACCTGCTGCTCCTGCTGTACCAGGAAACGGGGGCCGCGGAGTATCTGAACCTCGCCGAGCAGATCCGCGATGAATGGGCGACCAGCGGCAACTACCTCGCCAATGCGTTGGCGGGTAACGACTTCTACCGTGCGCCTCGGCACCGGTGGGAAAGCCTGCACGACGTGCAGGCGATTGCGGAGTTCTATCTGATCACCGGCGAAGATTCTTATCAAAAGGCCTTCGCACAGATCTGGCGCAACCTGGTGGACCTCGAAGGTCATGCCGACGGCGGGCTGGGCGGTAGTGAGGGCACCACCGGCGATCGCTACACCGCCCAGTACGTCGAGACCTGCGCCACGGTGGCCTGGATGGCGCTCACTGTGGACATGCTCCGCATCTGCGGCGACCCCGCTGCCGCGGACCAGTTGGAGCTCAGCCTGTTCAACGCGATGCTGGGGGCGCAGAGCGCGGACGGCCGGGTGTGGACCTACCACACGCCGGTCGGTGGGGCAGCGCTCTCCGCGCTTCCCCAGGACATTCCGGCGGCGCCGTGGGCGCCGGAGGTGTTCCTGGGCTACCGGTTCCCCACCACGTACGACCTCGACTGGCAGCAGCGTGACCGCTATCCGCAGTTGAGCTGCTGCGCCGCCAACGGCGCCCGCGGTCTGGGCTGCCTGTCGGAATGGGCCGTGATGCGCAGCGCCGACGGGGTGACGGTCAACTTCTACGGACCGTCGACGGCCACCATCGAGGCGCCGGACGGCGCCTGGCTGACCATCGAGCAGGACACCGACTATCCGCTCGGCGGTCACATCGACCTCCGGCTCGACCTGCGCGTGCCGTCGGCGTTCGTGCTGCGGCTGCGGATCCCCGCCTGGTCGGCGTCGACGTCCGTGCGGGTGAACGGGCAGCCCCAGGACTGCAGGGCTGCGACGTACTGCGCGATCCAGCGGACCTGGCTGCCCGGCGACCGGATCGAGGTCGACCTCGACCTTGCTGTCCGCTTCGTCGACGGCGCCGGGCGCACCGCCGGCCGGGTCACGGTCTACCGCGGGCCGCTGCTGTTGACCTGCGACGGGCGATGGGGCAACGATCCGCTCGATCCGCCGTCGATCCACCGGGAACAGCCGACGGCGGTGTCCCTGGCGGACGTCGACACCCGGGTGAAGGCCACGTTCCGGACCACCGGCGCACCCTTGATGCTCTGCGACTACGCCAGCGCGTGGGGTTTCGGCGCCGGGCGGATCAGCGGCCCACCGAGAATCGATGTGCCCTGGCAATTCACCCGCTCGGCGTGGCTGGTCGACCGATCACGGACGCGAGACTTCCTGTCCGGCCACCTGATGCTCAACCCGGATGGATCCGTCGGCGGATACTCGCACCCCAACGAGGCGCGGTGGGGGTTCGAGGGTGACGTGCCGACCTTCTACGCGGCGAACGGGGCGGCGTCGACCAGGTTCACCATTCGGGAGTCACGCAATGGCCGGCAATGGCTGTCCGGATTCTCGCTGTTCGACCCGGCGGTCCGGCACGTGCTGTGCGAAGTGGACGAAGGGGTGGTCGGCAAGACCTGGCAGTTCGCCCGGCACACCGACCGGGGCTCCTCGGTGATCCTGCCGCAACTGGCCACGCTGCCCGGCGGACGATTCGACCGTCCCACCCACCCCAACGAATCGCGCTGGGCCCGGGAGGGTGACCACCCGGTGTTCATCGCCGCGGACGGCGTCGTCTCGACCCGATTCGGGCCACCGCGCATGGTGAACGGCCGCGTCGAATACGCCGGGACGTTCTCCGGCGATGCGACGATCACCCACGTCCTCAGCGAGATCGACCCGGATCCGACCTCGAAGGTCTGGCGGATGTGGCGACTCGTCGACGGCCGGGACGACGAGGGGATCGACGACAAGCTGCGGCTCCTGCCCGGGGGTCGCATCGACGGCCACCTCCATCCCAACGAGGCAAGCTGGTCCCGCGACGGGGACGATCTCCTCTTCCACAACGTGCAGGGACTCGTCACGACGAGGTTCTCGGCCCTGCCGTGTCGAAACGGCGTCCAGCTCTGGCGGGGCACGTTCACACCCAATCCCTCCATCACGCACGTGCTGGAGGAACGTGCGATCGGTTGGCCCCTCACGCCGGGCTACGTCAGCTGGCTGCCCCTGGCACCCGCCCCGGGCCGGCACGGCGAACTCCGTCCGCCGCCGATCATCGAACCGGGCGCCCGCCTGCACCGGCCGCCGATCCTGTGAGGGGCATGACGTGAGTTACGTCGCGATCGCCGACGACAGCGTGCGCTGGGTGCGGCAACTGACCGGGGAATGGCAACGCTCGCCGGACGGCTCCCGCATCCCCACCCTCAGTACGACGCGGTCGAAATACGGCATCGACGGCACCGACCTCGGCTCGTCGTTCTTCGACGGCGAGCGGCTCTGGTTCCTGTTCGGTGACACCTGGCCGGACGGACATCTCGATGACTCCTTTGCCTGGACCACCGACACCGATCCAGAGGTCGGGCTGACCCTGAAGTTCCTCGGTGGTGACCGGAATTGGAAGCGTCCCACCATCTTCCAGGGACCCCAACAGCTGTCGACCGGCCCGTTCGAGGTTCCGACCGGCGGATTCGCCCTCGGTGGACGACGGTACGTGATCTTCACCGGCCGCCACTACGAGAAGTACGTGGACGGCGAGAAGCGACAGGTGATGGGGTCGAGCGCGCTGTGCCGACAGCGGGACGGCGGCGTCGACCTCGCCGATCTGCAGGTCGTGTTCGAGCTCTCCGACGAGACGGCCGGCGGGCGTTTCATCAACGCCAGCCCGCTGGTCGTTCCCCAACCGCCACCGGGCCTGCCGTTCGGCGGACCGGCGGTGCTGGTCTGGGGATCGGGGACCTATCGGCACAGCCACTGCTACCTCGCGGTCGTGTCGGCGGCGCTGCCGGCGCCTCCCCAGGGTCGGCCGGTCGAAGATCGCAGCCGGTGGCGGTACCTGGGTCGCATCCGGGACGACGGGACCCCCGACTGGATCAGCGAGCAGCACCAGGCCATGTCCCTGTTCGCCCCGCCCGACCTGGGCGGCGACGGGGGCATCGGCGAGCTGTCCGTCGCCTGGATCGAGCCGCTCCGGGTGTGGATGCTGGCCTACGGCTACCACCGCGCGCCCAACGAGTTCGACCGGATGGTCTTCCGCACGGCGCCGCGGCCGTGGGGACCGTGGAGCGAGCCCCAACTCCTCGACAACGCCACCAACCCGGCGATGGCCCACGGCACGATGATGCATACGTCGTGGGACGTCGGCGGCGTCGAGGGCACCGACCAGCTGTACGACCGCGGCCGCGGCACGGAGTGGGGCGCCCCGTACGCCCCGTATTTGATCGACCACTTCACCCGTCCCGCCGGGCCGAACCGCGCGCAGATCTGGTTCACGCTGTCGTCCTGGAACCCGTATCAGGCCCACCTGATGACCGCCGTGCTGGAGCGGCGACCCGGCGACGTCGTGGTGCACCCGGACGCGCCTTTCGTGCTGCCCGGCGGTCCGGGCGGCCCCGAGGGTGGAGCGTTGCCGCCCGGCGGAGGCGGTGATCATCTCGAACCGGGTATTCCGCCGGGTGCGGGGTTGTTGGGCGGCGGGCACGGCCGGATCAAGCTCGACCCGCCCAAGCTGCCGAGGGGTGCCGGGCACGATCGGATAGACCAGGATCCACCGCTGCTCCCCTTGCCGACCGGCGGCCTGTCGATGATCAGGTCCCGGTTCGGGCCGGCCGGCAACAACTTCGAGCTGATCACGCCGATGCTGAGCGGCGGCTTGAGCTTCGTCGACGCGCAGAACGACCCCTGGCCACCCGCCTGGGGTCCCGCCGCCCCGGTCGGGCGGGTGAATGTGACCAGCTCCGCGGCCTCGATCGCGCTGGCCGTGACCCCGGATCACCCAGATGCGCCGGAAGATCAGCGTGCCAAGCGTGATCGGCTGGTGGTGGCCGCGTCGACCGGCGATCGGGTGGTGTATTTCTTCCGCGAGCCGAGGCCACCGTGGCCGTGGTCGGGGCCGTATCCGGTGATCGCCGTCGATCCCCGCACGGATATCCGGACGGCACTGACCGGGGTGCGCGGCAATCCCGCTCTCGTCGGCTCGACGTTCGGTGGGAAGAAGGCGAATTTCGAATTGTTCGTGCCGGAGGCTACCGCCGGCCTCCGGCATTTCTGGTTCGACAACGATCCCGATTTCCCGCTGTCCGGCGATTGGATGGTCGCCCCGAATTTCGGGTCCTCGCTCGGTCAGGTCGACGCGGTGGGTGCGATGCAGTCGGTGTTCGGCGACGCGGAGCGCGGCAATCTCGAAGTGGTCGTCCGCCGCGGCGGCGAACTGCATCTTTTCTGGCGTGACGCCACCATGACCTGGCGGGGCCCGTTCCCACTGGTGGTCGACGGACTTGCGGTGACGAATGCGACCGGGATCCCCGCTCTGTTGCAGTCGAAATATGGCCCGCGCAGCAACGACTTCCAGCTGGTCACCCCTTGGCGCGGCGGTGGTCTGGCGTATTTCCGGCGGGACAATAGCGCTGCCGACCCCGCGCGGTGGCGGTGGAGTGGACCGGCGGTGATCGATCCGGGCGCCGATTTTGCGGCCGCGTCGCTGGTAGCCGGCCCGTTCGGGTCAGCGCCGGGAAACCTCGAGTTGGTCGCTACCGCATCGAACGGCACCGTCCGGCATTTCTACCGCGAATCGGCGAGCCCGGCCTGGCACGACGCCGGCACCGTTCCTCTGTGATACCGGCCAAGCTGACACCGGCCGATCTCTGAATTTACCGATCTGAACTCGTCCCGCTCTCGCCGACTTTGGAGGCATCGATGCATCCTCGCCCCGTCGACAATCCCTTGGCGCACGTCTTTCGCGGTTGGCGCAGCATCCACCACCTCACGGGCGACGAGTTCAAGGCCCGGCTGGAACAGCTCAAGGCGCAGGGATTCCGGCTGACCGATCTCAGTGGCTGCTGGGACGGCCGGTCGGAGCTGCTCACCGACGTGTGGGAGGAATCCGACGACCGTGGGTGGCGCGTCCACTGGGGCCTGCCATTGGGCCAGTATCAGAGCGTCTTCCTGGAGATGAACGCCGAAGGCTTCCGGCCCATCCGGCTGTCGTTCTACGCGACGCCGTTCGGCGTGAAGGTCTGCGCGCTCTGGATTGCCGCCTCGCCCGGCCCTGAATGGGAGGCACATCATGGACTCTCCCGCGGGGAATATCAGGACACGTTCCTGCGCCTCAAGGACGCCGGCTACCGGCCCGTCGACATTACGGGTTACGCGGACAGTGGCCAGGAGCGGTATGCCGCGGTCTGGGAATACCGGCCGCGGTCACCGGCGTGGGAGGCCCGTCACCACCTGACCCACACGGAATACCAGGCCGAGTTCCTGGCGCTGGGCACACTCGGCTACGTGCTGGACAAGGTCGTTGGCTACACGGTCGCTGGCCAGGTGCTGTACGCGGCGATCTGGACCAAGCGCGCCGTGCCCGCGGTTTTCAGCGATCACCGCATCGGCCCCGGCGACTACCAGCGCTTCTTCGACGAGCGCTTCTTCCAGGGCTGCCGCGTCACGCAATTGGCCGTTTATGCCGTGCCGGACGGGATCCGGTACGCGGCCGTGTGGGTGAGCGAGTGGTTCGACTGGGGCCAGCTGAACGACGTCGACACGCTGATCGACACGTACATGACCACCTACAACGTCCCGGGACTGTCGCTGGCCATTTCGCAACACGGCCGTCTGGTGTTCGCCCGTGCCCGCGGCTGGGCCGACAAGGACGCGTCGACGCCGCTGTCGGTGCGGCACCGGATGCGGGTGGCCAGCGTCAGCAAACCCATCACCGCCGCGGCGGTGCTGCTGCTGGTGCAGCAAGGATCGTTGGCGCTCGCTGACACCGTCCTCGGGAACGGAGCCAGGCTCGGCACGACCTTCGGGACGAAAAGCTATGGGGCGAATGAGAAATCGATCACCATCGATCACCATCGATCACCTGCTCACCCACACGTCCGGCTTCCAGAACAAGCCGTCCGACCCGATGCTCGACCAGCCGGCGCTGAGCCAGTCCGACCTGATCGGATGGACATTGGACAACCGGAACCCGGTCACCACGCCCGGGACGAAATACTTCTACCTCAACTTCGGCTACTGCCTGCTCGGCCGGATCATCGAAGCCGCCACCGGGCAGACGTACGAGAACTACGTCACGACAGCGCTTCTCAACCCCGCCGGGGTGACCTCGATGCAGATCGCCGGGGACACCAAAGCCGCCCGCGCGTCCGACGAGGTGGTCTACTACGGCCAGAGCGGTGAAGACCCGTACGGCATGAAGGTCGCCCGCATGGACGCGCACGGCGGCTGGATCGCGACACCGATCGATCTCCTGCGGTTGCTCCGGCTGGTGGACGGCCGCGGCGGGGCCGACCTGCTGACCAGCTCCACGATCACGAGCATGACATCCGTGCCCGCCGGGGTGACAGACTCCGGGACAGGCGCCGCGAGCAGCTACGCCCGCGGTTGGGTCGTCAATGCCGCCGACGACTGGAACCACAACGGCGCACTCCCCGGCACTCTCGCGCTGCTGCGCCGCCGCCCCGACGGCATCGGCCACGCCGCCGCCATCAACACCCGCCGGCCCGACCCCAACCAGAACGCGATGATGAACGCGTTCTACCAGCTCCTCGACGATGTTCAGGCCAAGCTGGGCGTGCTCCTCTGGTTCGATCTGTTCTGATCGGCGGGTCGGCGGGTCGAGGTGTCCGGCGCGCGAGGCGTCGGCCGCGCCCAGGCGTTCGCTCGGCGAAGCGTTCGGCTCCGCGGAGGCGTCGGGCGTGCGGAGGCGTTCGGCTCGGCGACCCACTCGGCTCCGGTTTTGTGGTCTGGGCTCCGGCACATGGTGGTGCCGGGTACGTGAAACCGGCGCAGAGTGGAGCTGCTTGGGGGTGCTCGGACGTCTTCGGCGCCGCGTTGGGAGCCGCTCCCCACTCGGCTCCGGTGTTCGATGCTCCGCTTCCCACTCGGCTCCGGGTTTGTGTCTGGGCTCCGGCGTCGGCGCCGAGTGCAGGAAGGTGGCTCTGATGGATTGGCCGTCGCGGCGGAGGTGCCACAGTTAGCGCGATGGTGTGCGCCGCATCGTCGGGACATCCGCGCCACCGCGCCGGCGTTGGGCGCCGGAAACGTGCATCGTACCACGGCCGCGCGAGCCGTCAGCATCATGCGCCGCCCGATCGCGCACCGCGCTCCAGGGCGCGTTTGATCCGCGCCACCGCGTCGGCCGGATGATCAAGATCAGCCCAGGCCAGCCTCACGAAATTCCACCCGAGGTCACGCATCGCGTCTTCGCGGAGCTTCTCCTGGAACACGGCGTCGCCGGGCAGCTGACCCGGTCGGAGGCGCCGGCCGTACTTCTCGCGCCCGTCGAACTCGCCGAGCGTCCGCAACTCCTCCCAGCCGAAGTCGGCCCTGCCCAGCAAGATCCCCTCGCGCGACCGCACGTCGTACTGAAGCTCGGGCCGAGGGAGCGCGGCGCGATGGATCATCACCCGAGTCCGCGATTCACCGACGCTCTCGCTCCGACCGTCGGCAAAGGCGATAACCCTGCGAGCGCCACGAATCCCCGGGCAATGCGCCTGCCGATCGGCGGCAGACGTCAGCGCCTCGACCGTGGTGATTCCCGAATGCAACGCCGAATCGGCGGCAACCACGGCGGCTTCGAACGGTAGATGCTTCGCCAGATCGACAATGGTGCGGGCGACCCCGGTCACCCTATATCCGGCCAGCTTGACGACATCCTCGAGCGGCAACGCAGTCCGGAACGTCTGCAGCGACCGCCGCCGATGACCGCTGCCGGAACCGGCCCTGGTGAGCTGGACAGCGCGGAGATTCGGCTCCCACAGGGCGATGTCCCATAGGCAGGCTGCCGACAGATGGCTGAGCGCCGCGTCCTCGGGAGCGCGACTCATCGTCGCCGCGATCAGAGCGAGGTGCCGACTCAGCGGTTCCATGCCCTTGAGGACATCGGCACCAACGTAGGCACCCGCCCGCAAGGCGACCCATTCGCCCCGACGCCGCTTCACCTGGACCTCGTTGGAGCTGAACCCCTGCCGGAGAGCCGTGGACCGCAAGATCAACTCGGACGGGCAGGGGGGTTCGGCCATGAACATCACCCCAGCGTCGGCGGAGGCCGAGCCGACGACAAACGAGCGGCAGAGAATTGTGGATGGATTCGGCCATGGGGACAACTCGGCGGGAAGTGTCCTGCAAACGGCCGCCGTTGGCCGGCGCCGAGTCCGGTCAGCGCCACCCGTTCGTCATTGGTCCCGCGGCGAATCCGGTCAGCGCCACGCGGTCGCCGCGCCTCTCGAGATGCCGTGGGACCATTTCGAGCGATCCGGCCTCGTCTTCCCCGTGCAGGACCACGGACCGCCCTGGGCGTGGCGGTGGTTCTGCTCGCCACGCTGATCGTCGATCGGGCCGTTCGGACGCCGTGACCGTCTCGGCGTGATCGGGGCCGTTCGGACGCCGTGACCACCTCGGCGTGATCGATCGCGGCCTGTGCGGCCGGCGTTTGCGCAGCCTTCAAACGCTCTCGCTGGGCTCCGGTTTCATGGACTGGGCGCCGACATATGTTGGCGCCCAGACCTCAAGACCGGCGCCGAGTGGGAGGCGGTGACTCGGCGGGGCGCAACTCGACGTTCGCTGGCGCTGCGCGGCGCGACGTGGCACGCATTGACGGTGTTGCGTTATGGCGCTGGGGGGGGTGCGGCCCGCGGGTTTCATCGGCGCGGCCCGCGGGTTCCATCGGCGCGGCCGATAAACCCGACACTGGCGGACCCAAAGCCTCAACTGGGTGCCGGTTTCATGGACCCGGTGCCGACATATGTTGGCGCCCAGAACTCAAAACCGGCGCCGAGAGGAGCGGCGGCCGCGCAGGGGGTGGAAGTGCAACCGGTGCGGCACAAGTGGCGGCGCGCCCCCCGGGGCGGCAGCGCTAGGGCGCGCCGCGCAAGGGCTCGGCACCGCGCGGGCTCGGCACCGCGCGGGCTCGGCGCAGGAGTGGCACCGCCAAGGGCTCGGCACCGCAAGGGCTCGGCACTCCCGGGGAACGACGGCGTTGGGGCGCAGGCGGCGCACCCCACAAGCGCGCTGGATCCCGGGAACCTCCCACAACGGCGTGGACCCAGCCGCCCCGGGGCAGCTGGGTCCAACCGAGCAACGCGTATTGAAGAAACACCTACTGCGACGTGACTACCGCGGGAACACCGGAAGCACAACGCGCTTCCACGAGGCGTTGATGACGCCGGCGAACGAGCCGTACCAGGCGCCGATCGCCGTCGCGATACCCAGGTACCCACCCACCTTGTAAATGTTGAGGTTGTTGAGCCAGTCTCCCAGGCACAGGAAAACGAAGGCCAGGGTCAGCAGAGTAAAGACCACGATGAGCATTCCGTTGAGGCGCAGGGTGCACACCAACATGTACAGGGTGAAGATGGTCCATCCCAACAGGAAGATCGCGACCCCCTTCTTGGCGTCCTCGACGGTCGCTGCACTCAGGTCGACATGCACCCTGATGTACCAGTACGACATCCAGAATGCGCCGTAGGAGCTGAACGCCAGAGCTCCAAATGTGTTTCCCTTCACGAACTCCCACATGCCGGCGAGGACCTGGACGATGCCGCCATAGAACAAGGCCACGCTGAGGACAGTGAGGCCTGCGGTCGATACCAAACCTGCGTTAGAGATGGAAAGGACGAAGGTGGTCAGGGCGAATGCGGCCAGGCCGAGCGGCCCGGGGTCGGCGATACCGGCACCGAATGCCGGTGCAACGACTGCCGGGGTTGATTGCGCAGGGGGGACATCGGTGACTGCCATCGCGGTCATTCC
>JBBQGJ010000186.1:0-12449 GCA_038322925.1 Mycobacteriales bacterium | reverse complement strand
GGCGGTCTGATCGCCGGCATCGTTGCCTACCTGCGCGACCGAGCCCCCGGGGTCAGTGTCATCGGGGTGGAGCCGGCGGGTGCACCGTCCATGGCGGCCGCGCTGGCCGCGGGTGCGCCGGTGCGGCTGGACACCATGGATCCGTTCGTCGACGGGGCCGCGGTGCGTTCGGTGGGCTCGGTGCCGTTCGGCATCGTCGCGGCCGCCCGAACCCCGATCGTTGCGGTGGACGAGGGAGCGATCTGTACGGAAATGCTGGCCCTGTATCAGAACGAGGGCATCATCGCCGAGCCGGCCGGCGCGCTGGCCGTGGCCGCCCTGCCGGCGCTGGACCTCGCTGCCGGGGCGACCGTGGTCGCACTGATCTCCGGTGGGAACAACGACGTCTCCCGGTACGGCGAGATCGTCGAGCGCTCGCTGGTGCACCTGGGCCTGAAGCACTATTTCCTGGTGGACTTCCCGCAGGAGCCCGGAGCGCTGCGCCGGTTCCTGGACGAGGTGCTCGGTCCCGAGGACGACATCACCCTGTTCGAGTACGTCAAGCGCAACAACAGGGAGACCGGCCCGGCGCTGGTGGGCATCGAAATGGGTTCCGCGGACGGGCTTTCCGCGTTGCTGGCCCGGATGGCGGCGGCGCCGATGGAGGTCGAGCGGATCCTGCCGGGGTCCGCCGCATACCGGTACCTCACCTGATCCGGCCGTGACGGTGGAGCATCGAGCGACCGACTCTGAAGGATCTGGGTGGGGACCGTCGGCTGCTCTCGAGCCGCGGATCCGGATCGGCGTCGACACTGGCGGCACATTCACCGATGTGGTGGCCGTCGACGCGCGCACGAACCGGATGGTCACCACCAAGACCCCGTCGACACCGAGCGATCCCGCCGAGGGGTTCCTCACCGGCGTCAGGAAGATTCTGGCCATGATCGGCGCAACTCCGGGCGATGTCGCGGCGATCCTGCACGGCACCACGGTGGCCACTAACCAGTTGTTGCAGGGCTCGGTGGGCCGGCTCGGACTGATCACCACCGAGGGCTACGAGTTCATCCTGGAAATCGCCAGGCAGTCGGTGCCGGACGGGTACGGCAACAGCTATTTCTGGGTCAAGCCCGACCGCATCGTGCCGGCCGACCTGGTGCGGACAGTGGGCGGCCGGATGGACTTCCGGGGCAACGAGATCCGTCCGCTGGACGAGGATTCGGCAATTCGGGCCGTGGAGTTCTTTCGTGCGCAGGGGATCTCGACGATCGGCGTGTGCCTGCTGCATTCCTACGCCAACGGCGCCGACGAGCGCAGGCTGCGGGAGATCCTGCTGGCCGAGTACCCCGAAGCTGTGGTGTCGCTGTCCTGCGAGGTGCTGCCTGAGTACCGCGAGTACGAGCGGGCGATGACCACGCTCGTCGACGCAGCCGTCAAACCCACTGTGGGCAGATACGTGTCGTCGATCTCCCGGCGGCTGGCCGAGTTGGCCCCGGACCGGGAGATCCCGTTCTCGATCATGCGGTCCAACGGCGGAGTGCTGTCCGCCCGTGAGGTGGTCCGCCAGCCGATCACCACCGTGCTCTCCGGCCCGGCGGCCGGCGCGCTGGGGGCCGCGCTGATCGCCCAGCGGGCGGGGTTCCCCTCGGTGGTGACCTGCGACGGGGGCGGTACGTCGACCGATGTGTCGGTGATCCGTGACGGGGTGCCGTCCCTGACCAACGAGGGTTCGGTTGGTCCCTTCCCTGCGCGGATCCCGATGATCGACGTGGTGACGGTCGGCGCCGGCGGCGGCTCCGTCGCCTGGATATCACCGGAGGGGGCCCTCAAGGTCGGTCCGCGGTCGGCCGGTGCCGATCCGGGCCCGCTGTGTTACAGCAGGGGCGGCTCCGAGGTGACCGTCACCGACGCCCATCTTGTGCTCGGCAGGGTTCCGCCGCGACTGCTGGGCGGGGAGATCCCGCTGGAGGTCGGTCTTGCCCAGCATGGCCTTCGCGCGCTGGCGGATCGGGTCGGCCTGGGGCTGGAGGCCTGTGCGGCCGGGGTGCTGGAGATCTCGGCGTGGAACCAGGCCAACGCGCTGCGTCAGGTGACCGTTCGGCGAGGGTTGGACATCCGGGACTACCCCATGGTGACGTTCGGCGGGTCCGGTTCGCTGCTCGCCTGCCGTCTGATGGACATCCTCGGCCTGCCGGGCGTTCTCGTTCCAACGAACCCGGGCACCGTGTCGGCGTTCGGGCTGCTCACCGTCGACGTCCGCGACGACTACGTCCGCACCTCGGTCGGCAGGCACGACTCGCTGGACCTTGCGGCCGTCGCGACGATCTTCGACAAGCTGACCGATCGGGCGCGGGAGGCGTTGCTGGTGGAGGGGTTTCGGACGGAGGAGCAGGTCTTCGAACGCACCGTGGACCTGCGCTACCTCGGTCAGGCGTACGAGGTTCCCGTTACCTGCCCGCCTGGAGGGGTCAGCGCGGAATGGGCGGACCGGGTCGCCGACGGGTTTCACGACGCGCACCGGGCGTTGTACGGCTATGACTTTCGCGGAAATCTTGCGCAGCACGTGGAATGGGTGAATATGCGGGTCACCGGGATCGGTCCCATTCCGCGGCCGGAGATCCCGGATATCAGACCTGGTGCTGGCGGCGCGGAGGCGGCGGTCACGGGCGTCCGGCCGGTGTTCTTCGAGAGTTGGTGCGAGAGTGCCATCTACGACAGGTCCTTGCTGGGATCGGGTGATGTGGTCGTGGGGCCGGCGGTGGTGGAGGAATTCGGCTCGACGGTTCCTGTGCATCCCGGGTTCATCGGCACGGTCGATCGGTGGGGCAACCTGCTGATCGCTCGGCCGACGGAGGTGGTGTGGTGAGCTCGTCCGGCGAAATCGGCGGTGCCGCCGCAGATCCGGTTCTCGTGGAAATCGTGAAGGGGACGCTCGCGTCGGTCGAGGCGGAGGTCGAGACGGCGATCGCGCGAACCTCGCGGTCGCCGATGATCCGCGACGCACACGATTTCCGCGCCGGAATCCACGACGTCAGGATGCGCAAGCTGACCGGCCGCTCCTACTCCGCGCTCGTGCAGCCGGTCGTCCGGGACTATCCGATCACGTCGATGGTGGCCGGGGATGTGTTCTTCCACAACGATGTTTACCTGTCCGAGGGCGGAATCGGGCACCTGCCGGATCTGTGCGTGACGGTGCCGGTATTCCATGACGGCGAGGTGGTGGCGTTCGTGCAGGCGTTCGGCCACCACGACGACATCGGTGGCACCGTTCCCGGTTCCATGCCTTCGCATGCGACCAGCGTGTTCGAGGAGGGGCTGATGGTCCCGCCGATCCGGCTCTGGGCCGCCGGCGCGCCCAACGAGGCGGCCTTGAAGATCATGACCCGGAATTCGCGGATGCCCGAATCGCTCGCGGCCGACCTGGACGCGGAATGCTCGGCGTGTCTGATGGGTGCCGGGCGGCTCGGCGAACTGTTCGACCGTTACGGGCGCGGGCCGTTGGAGGCCGCGTTCGAGGCGATCCTGCGGGCGACCACGCAGACCTATCGGACCGAAATTCTGTCCAAAATCCCTGAAGGGCAGTATGTCTGGGAGGATTACGCCGAGCACGACGGGGTCGACGAGCCGAAGCTGCACACCCAGCGGATCACCCTGACGAAGGTGTCCGCGGGAGATGGCGTCACCGACGCGCGCATCGTGCTGGATTTCACCGGGACCTCCCCGCAGGCCAAGGGGCCGATCAACCACGCCGCCAACTATGCGGACGGGGTGTTCCTGGCGAAATGGCTGGCGCCGATCCTGCGCAACCTCGCGGAGACCCCCGAGCGGATGGCCGAGCTGGACGTCAACGAAGGCGTCGTCCCGCTGATCGAGATGCGCTTCCCACCGCCGGGCACGCTGCTCACGCCGATATTTCCGGCACCGACCAACGCTCGGACGTTCGTCATCCTGCGGTTGCTCGGCGTGCTGGCCGGTGTGCTCGCCAAAGCGGTGGACGGGCGAATGCCGGCCGACCAGGAAACCATTCGGTACACAGGTGTCTACGGCACCGATGCCGAGGGTGCGCCGTACCTGATGCGTGAGGTGCTCGGCGGAGGTTCCGGCGGCCGGTATTACGCGGACGGCGAGGACACCATCCACGTGGTGCCGGATTCGCGGAATCTGCCGAGCGAATTCAGCGAGTCCCGGTTTCCGTTCCTGGTCGAAAGGCTCGGACTGGCAGTGGATTCCGGTGGGGCGGGACTGTACCGGGGCGGCCTTGGCTACGAGAAGCACATCAGGATGCTGGTGGATGCCTATTTCATGTCGATCGCCGACCGGTCGATCCTGTCGTGTTGGGGCGTGCGCGGCGGCAGGGCCGGTCGGCCGTTCAGCGTGACCATCGATCCAGGCGGCCCGCACGAACGCGACGTGGACGCGCTGGCTGACGCCGAACCGGTCGCCGCCGGCGAGGTCATCAGGATACGGACCACGGGTGGAGGGGGATGGGGTGATCCGCTGAGCCGGCCGGTCGACGCTGTCCTGCGAGATGTGCGGTGGGGCAAGGTGTCCGTTGCCGGAGCGCTGGCCGACTATGGCGTCGTGGTGACTGGAGTTCGTGATTCCTACGCAATCGATCGCACGGCCACGTTCGCGGCGCGGGCGGACTTGGCAGAACGGGTGTTGCCGGACGCACCGTTTTTCGACCGTGGGCCGGGCTATGCGCGGCTGTCCGGTGGGCAGGCGGGGGCGGAGCTGGACTGGTTGTGAACCAGTTCTCACCACAACTCCTTGCTCAGATCAGAAGGGCGGTGGGTCGTCGGCTGGATCGGTCGCAGCGGGCGGGGCGGGCGGCCGTTCTGGGGATTCCTTGGTGCTGGGGGGGAACCTGTCGTGCGGGTCCAGGTTGTCTCGGTCCGGGTCGTAACCGGCGATGACGAAGTCGAGGTATTCGTCGTTGTCCAGGTCAGTGCTGGTGGGGTCCATCCTCTCCGGGTTGTTGGCGGAATCAGCTGCTGTGCGGTCGGTTTCGGTCGTGCTGGTTCGGGTGCGAGGTCGGTTGCTCTGCGGTGGGCGTGGTTGCGGGACATACCGCGCAAGCCGGTGCCGGTGCCGGTGCGGGTCCGGGTGGTGGCGCTGCAGTGGGTCGGCGTTCGGTGTCGCTGGTGGGCGCCGGTTGCTGTTGTGGGGCAGGGGTTTCGGGGTGTTCGTCGGTGGTGGGTGGGGTTGGTGGTTCCCAGAGTGGGGTGGGTGGTCGGTGGCCGACGCGGCCGAGGGGGCTGGTCCATTGGTGGGTGCCGTCGGGCAGGCGGGTGTGGGTCCAGCCGCCGCCGTCCTTGGCCCGGTGGTGGTGTTGATCTGGGGCGGCGAGGTTGTCGGCGTTGGTGGTGCCGCCGGTGGCTTGTCCTGGGTGGTAGGGGGTGATGTGGTCGATCTGTCCGCGGCGGGCGGGGTGGGTGCAGCCGACGAAGGAGCAGGTTTGTTCGCGGGTGATGACGAATTGGCGCAGGGTGTCGGGTGGGTCGTAGCGGGTGCGGCCGTAGTCCAGCAGGGTGCCGGACAGTGGGTCGGTGACCAGCCGGGTGAGGATGCCGTCGGCGGTGATCATGCGGGCTTGGTCGGCTGGGGGCACCTCCCATTGCGGAGCATTGGGGGAGGATGGGGCCGTGGCCGTCGAGGTGGCAGGGGCGGTTCGCGCCGAGCAGGACGTCGTAGGGGATGGTGACCTGGACGTGGGGGCGGCGGCCTTGCCGGGTGGCCAGTGGTGCGCCGCCGGTGAGGTGGGCGGTGAGGGTGTCATCGTGCAGGACGTGGTGGGCGAGGTCGGTGATGGCGTCGACGCGGCGGGCGCCCAGGGTCCGGTCGTCGTCGGGGGAGTCGGCGGTGTCGGCGAGGGCGGTGGCGGCTTCCCAGATGAGGGTGATGTCCTGGGCGGGGGCGGTGAGTTTGAGGGCGGCCATCCCGTCGGAGAGCATCCAGCGGGCCATGTGCCGGTCGCGGCGGGCTCGGTGATGGCGTTCGGCGGCGCCGTCGGGGTCGTGGGCGATGACTTGCCGGTGGGCGCGGCGGCGGACCTGTTCGGGGTTCCAGCCCTTCGCGACGGTGTCGGGGGTGACGTCGGCGTCGACGGCTTGGGCGACGGCGGGTCGGCTGGTGGTGGTGGCGCGGACCATGGTGCGGGCGACGGTGTCGGTGACGGTCCCGACGGCGAGCGCGGCCAGGGTGCTGGGGAGCCGGTCGGTCAGCGCGGTGGCGGTGCGGATGAGGGTGTCGGCGGCGGCGCCGGTGAGGTGCAGGGCCATGGACAGTTCCATGCCGAGCATGTCGGTCAGGCCGGGGTAGTCCTTGGCGAGGGCGGCGGTGTCGGCGTATTGGGCGGCTTGCAGGGAGGCGATGAGCCGGGCCCGGGCGGTCATGCCGTCGACGATGGCGGCGGCCCAGTGCACGCCGTCGCTGGCCCAGGGCCGCAGCCCTGGGCGGGTGTTGAGCTCGTCGGGCCGGTGGTGCAGGGCGGCGGCGAGGTCGGGGCCGGCGGGCAGGGTGGTGACGGCGCGGCGCCAGTCGGAGATCTGCAGGACTTCGCTGGCCCAGCGGGCCTCACCGGTGGTGACGCAGCGGGACAGGGAACGGTCCACGTCCACCGGGAGCGGTCCGGCGGTGACACCGAGCGCGGCGCGGGCGGCGGTGAGGATCGGGTCGGGACGGCCGGGCAGGATCAGCCGGGTGCTGATCGCCGGGCCGGTGTCGGCGGTCCGGTTCCTGCGGCGGTTGGTCTTGGACCGGCCGGTGTCGACGGAGCGTCGGGTGCGGCGACCGGGGCCGGCGGTGTCCCCTCGCCCGGCGGGAATCGCCGACACGGCGCGGTCCCGGGTGGACGGTCCGCCGCCGGGGAGTAGCACGGGCACGTCCACGGTCGCCGTGGTGCCGTGTGGGTGGGCCAGGTACACCCGCTCACCGAACGCGACTCCGGACTGAAACATACCTCATCATACCACTGAAAACGAACACCTGTCCAGAACTATCCGAATCAGACCGCTCCGGTGACGGGCTCGGCGAGTCCCTCGGCCAGCTTGCGCGGGCGGCGTCCGACGCCCTCCAGGAAGATCACCGTTTTGGGACCGGCGCCGGGCGTGGGACCCGGTCCAAGTCCCCGGTTGGTGATCATGGACTCGGAGGCCCGGTCGCGTGCTGTGCGGCCTGCCCGGTGTGCGGCCTGGCCGGTGTGCGGCCTGCCCGGTGTGCGGCTTGCCCGGTGTGCGGCCTGCTGTGCGCGTGCCCGCTGTGCGGCCTACACCTGTGCGCCCGCCCGGTGGCGCGCTGCATGCCCGCGCGGTCGGCCGCCGGTCGCCCCCCCGGATCAGTCGCCTGCTGGTGCCTCAGTGCCGGAACCCAGACGGCCCACTGAACTTGGTCGTCGCCGAATCCGCGTTCATGTCCTTCACGGCGGACAGCAAATCTCTGAAGAACAGGTCCGCCAGATCCAGCGAGAACCCGTTGCGCACCACGATCCGCAGCACGGCAAGGTCCTCACGGTGCTCCGGGAAGGTGTACGCCGGGACCTGCCAACCACGTTCGCGCAGGTGCCGCGACACCGCGAAGACGTCCCATCCGGTCACCGTGGACGAGGTGGTGAACGCGAACACCGGAAGCTCGTCGCCCTTGGTGATCAGGGTGAATTCGTCCAGCGCGCCGATCCGCTCCGCCAGCGACATCGCGACATCGCGAGAGGCCTGCTGAACGGCGGTGAACCCCTTGCGGCCCAGGCGGAAGAAGTTGTAGTACTGCGCCACCACCTCGGCTCCGGGCCGGGAGAAGTTCAGCGCGAAGGTCGGCATGTTGCCGCCCAGGTAGTTCACGTTGAAGACCAGTTCCTCGGGCAGGTGTGCCTTGTCGCGCCACAGCACCCAGCCGACCCCCGGGTAGACCAGCCCGTATTTGTGCCCCGAGGTGTTGATCGAGGCCACCCGGGGCAACCGGAAGTCCCATTCCAGATCCGGATCCAGGAACGGCGCGACCATCCCGCCCGAAGCCCCATCCACATGCACCGGAATGTCCGGCCCGCCGCCGGCGGCCAGCTTGTCCAGTGCTGCCGCGATCTCGGCGACAGGCTCGTAACTGCCGTCGAAGGTCGACCCCAGAATGGCCACCACGCCGATGGTGTTCTCGTCGCAGGCGGCCACCGCCCCGGGCGCCTCGAGATGGAACCGCTCGCCGTCCATCGGGACCATCCGCGGCTCGACATCCCAGTAGCGGCAGAACTTCTCCCAGCAGACCTGGACGTTGGCGCCCATCACCAGGTTCGGCACCCGGGTCTTCAGGTCGCCGCCCTCGGCGCGGACCCTGGCCTCCCAGCGCCGCTTGAGCGCCATGCCGGCCAGCATGCAGGCCTCGCTGGACCCGGTCGTCGAGCAACCGGTGGCGTCGTTGGGATCGCTGGCGTGCCACAGGTCGGCAAGGATGGCCACGCAACGCCGCTCGATTTCGGCGGTCTGCGGGTACTCGTCCTTGTCGATCATATTCTTGTCCGCGCAGTCGGACATCAGGGTCAGTGCCTGCGGTTCCATCCAGGTGGTGACGAAGGTAGCCAGGTTGAGCCGGGCGCTGCCGTCCAGCAACAACTCGTCCTTGATGAGCTGGTACGCGACTTCCGGCGGCACCGGCTCGTCGGCGAGGGCGATCTCCGGCAGGTACACATTGTCGCCGACGGCCGGATTGGCCAGGGCGACCAGCGGGTTCGAATGAGGGGCGCGAGTTGGCTCGGAGGAACCGTTGTGCAAGGCCATGTGGCTGAGTATCACGCAGTGCGGAGCGCGCGGCTTCGTCCGGTCTGGGTGATCACCCGAGCGAGAACGGCGAGGCATGACCGATCGGCGCAAGTACCCGACGCCCGCCGATTAGGCTCCGCCTCGTGGACGCCGGACACGAGTCAGTGGTGACGATCGCCATCACCCTGCCGATCGCCCTCCTGGCGGCGTACATCGTCGGACAGTGGGCCCGGTTGTTGCTGGGCGGGCGGGTTCGGCTGTCCACCGCGACCACCATCGTGCTGTCGGTGATCGGAATCTCTCTGGGCATGCTGATCGCCGGCCTGACCCGCAGCGACATCCGAGTGTGGAATCCGCTCGTCATCGTGCTTGCGGTCGGCATGACGACCGCGATCCTGGCCGTTTTCGCCGCGGTGGCCAGCCGGATGCAACGACCGGAACCGCGCGAACCCGTGCGTGAACTGATCCGGCGCGGCGAATCGGACCGGCTGGAGTTCAAGTCGACCGCTCGATGGAACCTGCATACTGCGGCCCGCGACGAGCGGATGGAGATGGTGATCGCGAAGGCTGTCGCCGGGTTCCTGAACACCGAAGGCGGCGCGCTGCTGATCGGGGTTGACGACAGCGGCACCGTGCTGGGCCTGGTCAATGACTTCTCGACGGTGCGTGGTAGCGACGCCGACCGGTTCGAGCTGTGGCTGCGCGATTTCCTCGCCACCACCCTCGGCCAGAATGCCGCGGCGACACCGGTCATTGACTTCACCCCGGTGACGGTCGACGGCGCGGGGACGTTCATCTGCCGGGTGACCTGCCCGGCATCACCGCGTCCGGTGTTCGTCCGTCCGCCGAAGGGCAGTACGAGCCCGGAACTCTGGGTGCGGACCGGCAATTCGACACGACAGCTGAAGGTCGACGAGGCCGTCGACTACGTGATGCACCGCTGGCCGTTGGGGATCGGGCGGACGGTGTCCGCGCAGCTGCGGGCGGCGGTACGGGGTTCCGGCGCGGAATAGCAGGTGCTCGGGTGCGCTCAGGCCCCTCGTGTGCGGCAAGGCGGCTCATGATCACCGTCCTGGGACCGGCAATGGCGCCCAACACCTGTCGTGGTCCCCAAATGGTGATCACCACCGTGTCGGTCCCCAAATGGTGATCACCACCGTGTCGGTCCCCAAACGGAGACCAGGCCGGGTGCACAGCGGCAGAGCCGAGACGACCGTCAGACCTGGGTGCAGAATGCGGTCATGTCGGCTGTGTCATTTCCTAGCCCATTGGCCGCGTCCGGCCCGGCGCCCTACTCCCGCCTCGCACTCCCCGTCTCGGTCGATATCCGCGAGGTGGGGCTGCGGGACGGGCTCCAACTGGAGAACCCGGTCCCGCTGGACGCGAAGCTCGCAATGATCGCCGCCATCGCCGCCACCGGCATCCGGCGCGTCGAGGCCACCGCGTTTGTGTCGCCGCGCGCCGTCCCTGCGATGGCCGACGCCGAAAAGGTCGCCGAACAACTGCATCGCTGGCCCGGCATCCGTTGGTCCGCGCTGGTGGCAAGCCCCAACGGCGGGCGCCGGGCGATGACTGCCGGGTTCACCGAAATCGAGTATGTGGTCTCGGCGGCAGACGGGCACAGCCTGGCCAACACCGGCCGCACCACCGACGAAGCGCTCGCCCTGGTGGAGGAGGTCGCCGGTCTCGTGCACGGAGCGGGCGGACGCTGCGAAGTGATCATCGCGACCGCCTGGGACTGCCCGTTCGACGGCCGGACGCCCGTGGAGCGCACGGTCGCAGTGGCCCGGCGCGCCGTCGAACTGGGAGCCGACCAGCTGTGTCTGGGCGACACCATCGGCACCACGGCGCCGCGTCGGGTGGTCGAGCTGATCGCCGCGGTCCGCTCGGTGGCCCGCACCCTCGATGTCGGCGTGCATTTCCACGACACCCGCGGCACCGGGCAGGCCAATGTGCTGGCCGCGCTGCAGGTCGGCGTCACCCAGATCGACGCGTCGGTGGGCGGCCTTGGTGGTTGCCCGTTCGCGCCCGGCGCCAGCGGGAACATCGCCACCGAGGAGCTGGTCTACATGCTCAGCGAGTCGGGGGTGGACACCGGCGCCGACCTCGACGCGGTGCTGACCGCGGCCAGGGCGACGGAGGCAGCGGTCGGGCACGCGCTGCCGAGTTCGCTGTACCGCGCGGGTGGGCGGCCCCGTCCGCTCGGCCGGCCGGCCGCGCACTCACCGGCCGCGCACTCACCGGCCGCGAACTCACCCGCACAGCATTCACCCGCCGCCCGCTGAAACAGCCAGGGCTGCCCGTCAGTTCGATGCGGACTCGGCCCGGCCGGCGGCAAACGACTCGGTGGGCGCGCCGTTGGTCGACAGCGACCCGGACGAGGATTCCAGGTGCGCCCGCACGAACCAGTGGAACAGCTCGAGCTGGTGCAGGTGGCCGATCAGCATGTCGTTGCTGACGGGGTCCGGTTCCGCCGTGGCGTCCGCGGCCTCGCGATGGTCGGCGATGACGCCCTGGTACACCAGGTCGAGCGCGCCCAGGTGGGCGATCGCGTCTGCCCGGAGCACCGCGTAGTCGTCCCAGGACCGGTCCTTGACAAGGGCTCCCGGGGTGCCCAGCGGAGCGAGGCCGAGCGTGGCGATCCGTTCCGCGGTCTCGTCAACCATCTCGCGGACGGCCTCCGCCTGCGGGTCGAGCATGGTGTGCACGGCGATGAAATGCGGACCAACAACGTTCCAATGGATGTGATTGAGGGTGAGGGCCAGGTCGTTGAGCGCGTTCAACCGGTCCTGCAGGATGCCGGCGACCTCCGCACCCTGCTCGATCGTCATGGAGGGGACGGTGAACTTGGGAGTCGGACTCGGTCGCGAAGTGGCCATGGTTGCCTCCTGTGGTGCTGGAGCGGTATCCCACGGGTTGGGTGGGACGCACCTTCAGTACCCGCTTCCACAAGGGCTAAGCACAGGGCCGAACCACAGGGCCTAACCACAGGCGACTGCCTGTCGGACCTCAGTGGCCGGCGGGTGGGTCCCCGGCGATCGACCGTTGCTCGCCCAGCGCCGTCGGCACCGCCGATGGGCTCATGACAATCCGATTCCGCCGCGCCGCGGCCGGCACAGAGCCGTCACGGCCGCGGGCCGAACCGTTCCGCGAGACCGCCGCGGGAAGGCCACCGCCGTCCGCCGGGCCGCGGGACCGGCCGGTACCCAGCGCCCGCTCCAGCGGCAGCATGCACAGCACGACGACCGTCCAGAGCAGCTGCACGCTCCCCGCGAAGGCCAGCACGGAGCCACCGTCGACGTAGTCGCTGTCCCGCACGTTCATCAAGGTCGCGGTCGGCGTGCACCAGATCGCCAGACCGGTGGTCATCAGCACCGAGTACGACACCACCTGGACGATCCGAGTCGCCAGCCTGCGCTCCGAGCCCCCGTCGTCGCGCATCAACGCTGAGATGGCGCCGACCAGCCGTTGAGTCAGGATCACCATGGCCGGGAACACCCAGACGATGTGGTGCACCCAGCTGACCGGGCTGATCAGTACCCCGACCAGCCCGGCAAGGGTCATTCCGGCGAGTTCGTCCCCCGCCAGCGCCGCGCGGCGGGCCCGCCACAAACCGACGACGGCGAGAACACCCGCGAGCAGCAGCCATTCCTTGTGTCCGGGGGGCAGCGGGGAGGCCAGTCGCGCGAGCAGTCCGTTGACCGACTGGTTCATGGTGGTGTCCAGGAA
>JBBQGJ010000185.1:0-12533 GCA_038322925.1 Mycobacteriales bacterium | reverse complement strand
ATACGAGGTGACCATCACACCGGCGGCCTGATCGCCGACGAAGACCGCATTCTTCGGCCCCTAACAACATGCCCGAACTCACCCGCGATCCACGGGTCGATTCCGCATGCCACCTCACCATTTAGTTTCGTCTCAGGACCGCCCACTCGCCGAGTCCCGCCCACCCTCCGGGCCGTCCACCGCGGATGGGTAGGCTGACTCGTCCCCCACTTCGTCGCCCGAGGGGACAGCCGCGAATGGATTGCGCGCGGAAAGCCATCAGGAGGCCAGCGAAATGTCGACCAACATCCATGCCGGTCGAGCGCTGATCGTGTCCATCACCGATCACGCCCTGCACGGCGAGGACGACGGCGGAGCCGGTGCGCTGGTGACCGAGTTGCTCAGTGAGGCCGGATTCGTCGTCGACGGATCTGTCGCGGTGCCATCGGATGCCGTGGCCATCAGGACAGCGCTGAACACCGCCGTCATCGGCGGCGTCGATCTGGTGGTGACGATCGGCGGCACCGGGGTGTCGCCGCGGGACGTGACTCCGGATGTCACCGCCGAGGTCATCGACCGGGAACTGCCGGGGGTCGCACAGGCGCTGCGCTGGTCGGGGATGGCCGCCGGGGTTATGGACGCGATCATCTCCCGCGGCCTGGTCGGAGTCTCCGGCTCGACGCTGGTGGCGAACATCGCCGGGTCAAGGGCAGCGATCCGCGACGGGTTGGCAACGCTGAACCCGCTGGCCATCCACGTCATCGGGGAACTGTCCGACACCGAGATCTGATACGGGCGCGGATGCGCAGTCCGGCCCTGATCTTAGCCGGACCCGTCGATCGCCGGGTTTGTCGATCAGCGCGGTGACACTGTTGGCAGGAACTCCGTGTGCCGTCAGCCCTTGTCGCCGGACACCCTGTCCTTGAGGTCACCGACGGCGCCGGCCACGACTTGGCTCACCGTGCCCGCGACCGCTTTCGTCTTCTCCACCGCCGGGGCGGCCGTCGCGGCGGCTTTGTGCGCCGCGTCCCCGGCCACGGCCTTGGTTTTCTCCACCACCGGCCCGGCGGTCACCGCGGCCTTGTGCGCGGCGTCCCCGGCGGCGTCCTTCGCCTTTTCCCAGGCCGGCCCGGCCACGTCGGTCACCTTGTCGGCGGCACCTTTGGCCTTGTCGGTCAGGTCGTCCGCGACGACCTTGGCCTTGTCGATGAACCCCATCGCGATCTCGCCTTCTGCGCATCGGGCGACCGGGAACCCCGGTCTGCGGTGGGAAGCTGCCCACATGAATCTATCGGTGGTGTTGCGCCGACCGGGCGGCGCGGCAGGCATGTCGCGATGAACGAGGAAACCGCGCCCGACGGGGCTCCGGACAGTGCTCAGGACGGTGCTTCGGCTCTGGACGACGATGCCGGGCCCGGCGGCCCGAGCCCGAGGCCGGACTTCCGGGCACGCCGCCGGCTTGACGAGGTCTTCGGTGAGGTTCTGCCGACCGTCACCGGTGACGAGCGTGATCCCGAACCCGCCGATGAGGCAGAGCGGGAGCGCTGGTACCGCGAGAACCGGCCGCCGCACCACGGCTGATCGGTCGGCCTTCCTTGTCGGGGTCAGCCTGCGGTCAGCCCTCCGGCGAACCGTTCGACGTCAACGCCGATGCGGTCGCTGCCGCGTCCACATTGCCGGCCTTGAGCAGATCCCGGATCTCGACCAGCAAGTCCACCTCGGTGGGATCGGCCTTCACCGGTGTTTTCTTTGCGCTCAGCCGGACGTTGATCGCCTTCATCGGTGCGATGAAGACGAAGTAGACGACCGCGGCGGTGATCAGGAACGTGATGAACGCCGTGATGATCGCGCCGATGTTGATGAATGTGTCGGGGTTGTCGGGGTTCACGTAGAAACCCCACCCGCCCGTGTCGACCCCGCCGAGGGCGTTGAGTATCGGTTCGATCAAGTTCGCGGTGATCGCCGCGATCAGCGCGGTGAACGCGGCGCCGATGACGACCGCGACCGCGAGGTCGATCACGTTCCCGCGGAGAATGAAGTCCTTGAATCCCTTGAGCATGATGTCTCCCCTGACGACGACGCCGTGCGGCCGGATGGTGGGCGCCGGCCCCGGCTGGTTGTCGAACCGGGTCGGCAGCCGGATACCGTACCTCCCGATTGAGTCGTTCAGGTGAACCGGACCGCGATCGTGCCGGTCAGCGCCGTCGCCGCGATGCGATCCGCGGTTTCGGCGGGCACAGCCAGCACGACCGGGCGATCGCCCCGGCCCCGCGCCGATTCCGTCGCGATGCTCAGTACCACGGCGTCCGGCGCCAATAGCTCGGCGGACCCGTCCTCGTCGACAGCGATGACCGCGACGTGCATCCCGGCTCCCAGCAGGTCGACGATTGCCGGGTCGGCCGGTCGCACGGGCACCGCGACTCGCCCCGGTCCCGGATCGGGTCCCACGGTGCCCGCCAGTCGGACGTCCGTGAGTACCTCGCCACGCCGGGTCGGGCCGGCCAGCACCCGGCCGACCGCGGTCGCCGGGTCGGCGATCGCGCCGTCGGGCACGGCGGTCTGCCGGCCGACGTCGACGTCGCCGCCCGCGATCGTGGCCCCGATCGGCAGGTCCCTGGTCAACACCAGCACCGGTGAGCCGGGTTCCGCGGCACGCCGCGGGCCGAGTGCGATGATTCCGGCGATCACCACCAGTACCAGGGCGAGTGCCCTGCGGGCGACTCTCGACGCGCGACCGCCGCGCCGACGGCCGACGGCGGCCAGCCAGATCCGATCCCGCCAGCGGGGGGCCAGGCCGGCCGAGCGGCGCTGCGACGACATCATGCGCGGAACGGTACGAGGTCACGGGCGAAACGGGCCTGGTACCGGTGGGCAGCTGTGGACAACTTCCCGGATCACGGCGCCAACGGGTGGTCCGCGAGGGGAATCGGTGGACAACTCGGTATCACGTAACGCACCGCGCGAACCGCGCGTGCGGTTGTCAGCTGACGGTTATCCGCAGGATCCGGTCGTCCCCGTCCCGCACCTGGCCGCGGCCGTCGGTGTTCGAGGTCGTCACCCACAGGCTGCCATCGGGTGCCGGTTCCACCGTCCGCAGCCGCCCGTATTCACCGGCGAGTTGCGGCACCGGGTCGATCGTGCCACCCCCGGACAGCGGGATCTGCCAGAGCCGTTCGCCGCGCAGACAGGCCATCCACACCGACCCGTGCAGCACCGCGACGCCGCTGGGTGAGGCCTCGCTCGTCGGCCAGACCCGTTGCGGCTGAACGAAATCCGTTTCTTCGCCATGGCCCTCCTGCAGGGGCCAGCCGTAGTTGCCGCCCGGTTGGATGAGATTCAGCTCGTCCCAGGTGTTCTGGCCGAACTCGGAGGCCCAGAGCCGGTCCTCCGGGTCGAACGCCAAGCCCTGCACATTCCGATGTCCGTAGGAATACACCAAGGGAGCCTGCGGGAACGGGTTGCCCGGAGCCGGCGACCCGTCGGGAGCCAGCCGAAGGATCTTCCCGCCGAGGCTGGCCAGGTCCTGAGCCAAGGGGCGATCTCCGGTCTCACCGGTGCCGACGTACAGCAGTCCGTCGGGGCCGAAACGCAGGCGGCCGCCGTTGTGAATCGATCCCCTGGGGATCCCGGTGAGAATGTCGCGTTGGTCGGCCAGTGCTCCGTCGCGCAGCGTCACGGTCGCGATGCGATTTTCCTCGTCCCCGCTGTAGTAGACGTACAGGTGGTGGTCCTGGGCGAAGGTCGGCGAGACGGCGACGCCGAGCAGCCCGCCTTCGCCGCTGGGTGCGACACCGGTGATGGCGCCCAGCTCGGACACGGCACCGGCCGGGCTGATCGCGAGCACCGTCGCCTCGTCTCGCTCGGTGACGACCGCGGTGCCGTCCGGCAGGAAGCCAAGTCCCCAGGGAATCTGCAGGCCGGTCGAGACCGTGCTGGCCGCCGACGCGGTGCCGTTGGCGGTCCCGATGGAGGTGTTCGCTGCCGAGCCGACGGTACCGGGGCTGCTCGTTGCCGAGGCCTGCGCCGATGATCCGCTTGCGCTGGTCTGACCGGGGGGCGGCGACGTCCCGGTGCAGGAGGCGGCGACGAGCGCGGCAAGCAGCAGCGCGGCCGCGAGGCAGCTGCGATGAGCGATCTGGGCGCCGCGAGACGAGGGGTTCGACACCCGCCCCAGTATGGCGATCGGGAGGCGGGCGGGTCGGCGAGCGCCGGACGAGCGGAGTGCGAGCACGAAGGGAGCAGGAATCGAGCGGGTTTCAGTGGGACCGAGTGGCGGTCAGTGAGCCGCGGCCTTCGTGCCACCCGAGCTTCCGGAGGAACTCGACGAACCCGACGAGGTCCCGCCGGACGATCCGTTCGACGAGGTCGACCCGGAACCCGAACCACCTCCGGCCGGCTTGGCGGCCGGTGCGTCCGACTTCTTCTCCCCGCCTGACTTCTCCCCGCCTGACTTCTCGCCCCCGGACTTCTCGCCAGCGGACTTGTCCGAGCTCTTGGCGGCGCTGACGTCGCTGGACGCGGCGCGGGAATCCGTCCGGTAGAAGCCGCTGCCCTTGAAGACCACGCCGACGGATCCGTAGACCTTGCGCAGCTTGCCGGCGCACTCCGGGCAGGTCGTCAGAGAGTCGTCGGTGAACGCCTGGACCGCCTCGAAGCGGTGTCCGCAGTCGGTGCAGGCGTACTGATACGTGGGCACGAGGTCCTCCAGGACCGTGAGGTTTGACGGGAAATCAGGCACTGATCTGGCACTCGGGGCGGAAGACTGCCAATCCGATGATGCTCCCCGAGCCCGTACCCGCGCAAATGTGACGGAAGCCGACCATCATCGACCGATCACCGCCGCGCTTGTTCAACGCTCAGCGGGATCCGCTGATTCCTGCGCAGTCCACTCGTCTGCGGGTGGTCACGGTCGATTCGGTTCGTCGCCAGGGCCCAACTGCCGCGGGCCGTGACTGGGCGTCACGACCGCCGACACTCGTTGATCCAGCGCGTCGAACGGCACCGAGTCCAGGACCTCGTCGTCGAACACCACGGCAATCCGAGCGGGCAGTACCCCAGGACGAAGAGAAGCGAGCAGGGCGAGGGTTCGGTCGTAGTGACCGCCGCCCCGGCCGAGCCGATGCCCGTCCGTACCCACCGCCAAGGCGGGGACGAGGACCGCGTCGACCTCGCAGATCGCCGCTGCGCCCAGCCGCGCGCCGACCGGTTCCGCGATGCCGAATGCGCCGGTGCGCAGCGGCGCGGGATAGGCGCACCAATCCAACGGTGCTACCCCAATCACCACCGGCACGATCACCCGGGTTCCCGCCGCCACCAACGCGTCGAGCACCCGCGCGGTGAACGGCTCGGTGGGCAGTGGCAGGTACCCGGCAACCGCCGCGGCACCGATCAGTTGCGGCGTCAGCCGGGTCGCGATCGCAGTGCGGGCGGCCGCCCGTTGCGCATCCGTTCGTGCCCGCCGCGCCGCGATCAGCGGCTGCCGCAACAGGGCCTTCGCGGCCGCGACGGACTCCGGTGGGGACGGCACGGGATCACCGTAGGTCACCCGGCGATGCGGGCGGCCCGGGCGGGTCCGTGCCCGCACCGGGAGGTGTCGCCCCGGGTAGCGGGGTCGCAGGGGTTAGCGTTACCGACCATGAACCTCGACGTCGCGACCGTGCCGGCCAATGGGGGCGCCGGTCTGCCCGCCCGTCGGCGATCAGGGACGCGGGCATGAGAACGGTCGCTGAGCAGCTGGAACGGGTGCTGTCCACCGCGGTGACCCCGGCCCAGGTGCGGGTGGCGATCTCGGAGGCCCATGGTCTGCTGTGTGCGGAGGAGGTGGTGGCCTCCGCGCCGCTGCCCGCCTTCGATCAGGCTGCCGTGGATGGTTACGCCGTGCGCTCGGTGGACGTGGCGATCGCCTCGCCGGGTCACCCCGTGGTGTTGCCGGTCGTCGGTGACATCGAGGCAGGGGTGCGGACCGCGCATCGGCTACAGCCCATGCAGGCGGTGTACGTGGCGACCGGTGCGCCGTTGCCCACCGTCGCGGACGCCGTCGTGCCGCGCTCGCAGACACAGGGCACCGAGGCCAGGGTGTCGGTGACGAAGCCGGTCGCGTCCGGCCAGTTCGTGCGCCGCACCGGCGAGGACGTGCAACCCGGCGACGTCGCCGTGCGGTCCGGCGCGTTCATCGGATCTCCGCAGGTAGGGCTGCTCGCGGCCGTCGGGCGGGACAAGATCCTGGTGCATCCGCGGCCGCGGGTGTCGATCGTCTCGGTCGGTGACGAACTGGTCGACGTGGCCCGTCACCCCGGACCGGGCCAGGTCTACGACGTCAACTCGTTCTCGCTCGCAGCGGCCGCGCGTGACGCCGGCGCGGACGCCACCCGGGTCGGTATCGCGCCCCGTGATCCGCGCCGGTTACGCGAACTGATCGAGGCCCGGCTGCTGGTCTCGGAGATGGTGGTGGTCTCGGGTGCGGCCGGCGGGCACAGCGCCGAGCTCGTCGTGGAGGCGCTGGCCGAGTTCGGCAGCCTCGACCTGACCAGGGTCGCCATGCAGCCCGGATCGGCCCAGGGCTACGGCCTGCTCGGCCCCGACCAGGTGCCGACCTTCCTGCTGCCGGCCAACCCGGTGTCCGCGCTCGTGGTCTTCGAGGTGATCGTCCGGCCGATGCTGCGGGTGATGCTGGGCCGCCGCAATCCCTACCGCAGGACGGTGACGGCCCGCACGCTCGAGCCGATCGTCTCGCCGGTGGGCCGCCGGCAGTTTCTGCGTGGGCAGCTGATGCGCGATGACGAAGGCGAGTACCTGGTGCACATTCTCGGCGGCGGAGGCGGAACCCACCTGCTCGCCTCGCTCGCGGAGGCGAATTGCCTGGTGCTGATCGACGAAGTGACCACCGAGGTGCCGATCGGCGCCGAGGTTCTCGTGTCGTTCCTGGCGCAGCGGGCGTAACGCCGTGTTCGACCCGGCTGGGTTCCCGGCCGGTGGGCTTTCCGGCCAGCATCCGGGGTGGCCCACCCGGCTGGGGCCGTTGGACTGCAAGGCCGGTCGGGTGGATGCCAGGCCGCTGCGGCGTTCCGACGGGGACGCCTGGCAGCAGACCCGGCTGGCCGACAAACCCTTCATCGCGCCGTGGGACGCGACCAGCGACCTGACCTGGGCCCAGCGGCACACCCGGAGCATGTGGCGCTCACACCGCTCGCTGCTCCGGGTGGGCGCCAGGCGCGGCGAGGTGGTGCCGTTCGCGATCACCGTGAACGGCGAGTTTGCCGGCCAGGTGACTCTCGGCGGTATTCAGCGCGGCGCGCTGCGATCCGGCTGGGTGGGCTACTGGGTCGCCTCCCAGTTGCACGGGAAAGGCGTGGCCACCGCAGCGGTCGCGCTGATCGTCGCGCACGGCTTCGGACCTGTCGGGTTGCACCGGATCGAGGCCACCATCGCGCCCGAGAACCTGGCCAGCCGTGGGGTTGTCGCGCACCTCGGATTCCGCCAGGAGGGTCACCTCGTCCGCTACCTGGACATCAGCGGCGCCTGGCGGGACCATCTGCTGTTCGGAATGACCATCGAGGAGTTGCCCGGTGGACTGCCCGAGCTGCTGGACCGGTGGCGGGCCGGCCGACAGGCATGACCCGCGTTGGTCAGCGCACCCTGCCGCCGCTGATCGGGTCGGTCGCCGGATCGATGCGACGGATGACCGCGATCGGGCCGATCCAACGCTGCTGAGGGCGTGTCCTTACCAGGTCACCGGGCCTCGCCTGGCTAGCGTGATCTTGAGCGACAGCTCCGTGCCGGCGTGCTGCCAGCGCGTCACGCCCGAGGGGAGGCCCCATGAACATTCCGACGTCCCTGATCGTCGTGGGACTGGTGGTGGCCTGGCTGGTAGTGCTGGTGCCGATGGTCGCGCGGCGACGCGAGCGCGTCCCGCAGGAACCGGCCTCCGCGGCGGGAATGCGGGTGCTGCGCCGGGCCTCGGCCTCGCTGCGCCGCAAGCCGCGCCGGGCGCGCGCCGGGAGGCCCGCGCAGGGCCGAGATCGACAATCTGGCAGCAACGAGGAGGTTCTGGTGAGCGTGGGAGCCGGTCCGCAGCACAAGCCGACAGATGCGGCGGAGGAGTGGGCGGCCGCCCAGGCCGAGTCCGGCCGTCCCGTGGCCACCGCTCACGACGAGCCGCAGCAGCTCTCGTTCACCGACGAGGACCGCGGTTTCGACGAGAACGGTGCCGGCGCAGACGGTTCCGACGACAACGGTGCCGGCGCAGACGGTTCCGCCGGCAGTGGCGGAACCACCTCTGCCGAATTCGAGGTGGAGACCGACGGCGCGGACACCGACGGTGGCCGGCCCGTCGACCGCGGCACCATCCCGGACGAGGTGGACGAGGACGAGTGGGCGATGGAGACAGCGGCGGCGCCGACTGTTCCGCCGTTCCGGCCCGACGGCGTCGAAGGGGAGCATCTGCGTCCGGTGCCCCGGCGGCCCGGTCGTGGCGGCTACGACCCGGAGGCCGCGGAGGCGACCCGTGCCTACCGGTACCGGCAACGGCGGCGGATCACCTTCGTGCTGCTCATCGCGACCGTGGTCTTCACCCTCGCGGCGCTGCTGACCGTCTCGGTGTTCTGGGTGGGTGCGGTCGTTTCAGTCGTCCTGCTGGCCGGGTACCTCGCGTACCTACGTCGGCAGGTGCGGATCGAGGCAGCGATCCGTCAGCGGCGGATGGAGCGGCTGCAACGTGCCCGACAGATCCGCCCCGAGTCCGGACGATCACGGCCGGGTAGGGTTCGTTCGGATGCCGACCGAGGCCGGGAGGTCGTCGATCTGGACGACGACGATCCGGCCTTCGATGATCTCGAGCAGCACCACGAGCCTGTGACCTACCGGCGCGCAGTCGGGCAGTGATTCCAGCGGTGCGGATTCCTGCAGGGCGAATTCGGCGCAACGGCGCGGACCACCGATCTTGCGGTCGGGTTCTAGTGTGTGAGCGCCCCCGGTGACCGGCCCCGGCAAGCCGCCCGCGCCGACCCCGACGTGGTCGAGCCAGTCGGGGTTCGGCATCCGGTTCGAGTGGGGCGTCCAGGGCGCACTGGCGGTGGCGCCGGGCGCGGCGGCCGTCGTGGTCGTCGACGTGCTGTCCTTCACCACGACGCTCACGGTCGCCATTGACGCCGGGATCGAGGTCTTCCCGTACCGGCTGCGTGACGTGTCCGCCGCGGCCTTCGCCGCGTCCAGGGGCGCCGTGCTGGCCGTCGGCCGTCGGGAGGCCGGAGCGAGCGGAGTCAGTCTGTCTCCGGTGTCGGTGCGCCGGGCCGCCGAACCGGGTGGGCCGCTGTCGGCCACCTCGAAGCTGGTGCTGCCCTCGCCGAACGGCGCAGCGATCAGCCGTCAACTCGGCGAGGCAGGGGCGGTTGTGCTGGGTGCATCGATGCGGAACGCTTCCGCAGTGGCGCGCTGGGCAACGAGCAACGCGCGCGGTCCCATTGCCGTCGTCGCCGCGGGCGAGCGCTGGCCAGGGGATTCGCTACGGCCCGCGGTCGAGGACATGTGGGGCGCCGGAGCCGTGATCGAGGCGTTGGTGACCGCCGGGATCGGGCCCGTCTCGCCGGAGGCGGGCGTCGCCCGTGCCGCGTACCGGTCGATCGGGCGGTCCCCGGCGACGGCCTTGCAGGCGGCGCTCGCGGCCTGCGCATCCGGGCGGGAGCTGATCGAGGACGGCTACAGCGAGGAGATCGCGGTGGCCGCGCAGGTCGACGTGTCGCGTCGCGTCCCGGTGCTCAAGGGGGACTCGTTCAAGGCCGGCTAGCTGATCATCATCGGACCGCTGGCGCCCCGCGGTGGGCGGCGAGCCGTCACGGCCTCGCAGGCGGTGATCCGCTGCTATCCTTGCTGACGGCTCGCGGAGGGATCCGCAGGGCCATGGGGCTGTAGCGCAGTTGGTAGCGCGCTTCGTTCGCATCGAAGAGGTCCGGGGTTCGATTCCCCGCAGCTCCACCACATTTCCGCAGGTCAGAGCCCTGAGCGCGTTGGCTGACCACTCGTCGGGGAACCGCGTACCCACAAAACACCCACACCTTCTGCGCGAACGACCTCGTCAAGTCTCGCCGCAACCGCGTCCAGGTCGTCCGGGAACAGGTCTGAGTACGTGTCCAGCGTCATGGCCGCTGACTTGTGCCCGAGCATCGTCTGAACGGCCTTGACGTTCGCCCCAGCGCTGATGGCCAGGGAAGCGGCGCTGTGGCGGAGGTCGTGGGGGGTGACGGTCGGAAAGTCACTGTCCTTCTCCTGGCACCGCGCCACAGCGGGGGCGAACACCCGCGGACGGAAGGTGCTGACGCGAAGGACAGCACCCTTCGGTCCTGCGAACATGAGGTCGTCGCGGCCTCTGCCCTGCATGAGGACGGCGAGCGGCTCGGCCAGGAATGCGGGGAAGGGCACGCTCCTACGCTCGTGCGACTTCGGCGTGTCCCAAACCAGCTGGCCACGCACCTCTGCAACCGCCTCGGCGATATTCACCCTTCGTCGCAGCATGTCGAAACTGCCGACCTTGAGAGCTGCCATCTCGCCCCACCGAAGCCCGGTGTACGCGAGGAACAAGATCACCGTCACCGATACGGCATCATCGACCTCGCTGATGAGCGCTCTGACCTGTCGGTGCGTCAGGTACCCGCGCCGCTGGTGTTTGCGTCGTGGCGCTCTAATGTTCGCCACGGGGTTGGTAGCGAGAGCGCGATCGTCGACAGCACTTTGCAAGGCGCCTCGAAGGATCACCAGAGCCGATTCGATGGACGCCGAACCGACTCCCTCTGCGACGAGATCGCGAACCCACTCTTGGACCTGCGAAGGACGTACGTCGCCGATCGGTACGTGTTCCCACCGCGGCTTCACCCGGTGGTCCCACGCGCTTTGCCTGGCTGCCTTCGTGGTGGCCTTGAGCCGTCCTACGCTGGTCAACCAGCCTTCGGCGACCTCGCCGACTGTGACCCGGCCTGCCGAGGGAGGCACGTAGGTGCCCAACATCTTGGAAACCTCGACCGTCGCGGCCCAGTCCTGCGCGGCCTTCTTGGTCGTGAATCCGCGCTTCTCGGTCGATCGACGATCAGGTGTCCGATACCGCACGCGATAACGGCGCTGCCCGTTGCCGAGCGAATACGGCTCAACCGTTGCCATCGTGACGTCCCCTCGGGTTCAGATCGCCACATCCAAGAAGAACCTTACGAGGAGCGGACGGTTTGGGTCGAACGATCCCCAACCGGTCCAGCCAGGACAGGCTGACCCAGTACGCGCGACGTCAGGCACCGGTCAGAGCATCAAGGTCCGCACCGTAGTGTTGCCCACGGTCCACCGAATGCACTGAACTCGGTGCAAGTGGGGACGTCGACGGTGACCATCTCGCGACAGTCACGGCATCGACTAGGGTCGGGAACGACTCGCCGAGATCAACGTCGCGACGACCAACGTTGCCCAGTGCCGAAGTATCACCGTTTGGCCGAGGCTACCATTCCTGAGCCCATACGTGATCATTGATCGATTCACATGAGCTCCTGACTCGAACGTGTCCGCTTTCCGGCATGAAAGCGCGCTTGGTATGGGTAGCAGCACTCGTCGCGTTCATCTCAGATTTCACGCTTCCCTGCGAGAGGACAAGTTGCATGGCCAACCCCCTTCTCACACCGGCGGAGGCTGGCGCCCAGCTCGGACTCACTCCGGGAGCGCTCGCACAACTTCGTTACACCGGCGGAGGTCCGCTTTTCATCAAACTTACTGCCAAAGCTGTGCGGTACCGGCAGTCCGATCTCGACGCCTGGATCGCATCGAAAGCGCGCGAAAGTACCCGCGAATACCGCATCGCACAATAGTTGACATGGACTGAAGATGTACGAAATCTGAATGCAGATATCTGGACGGCATCCGGGCAGCAATTACTTCTGTCCGGGGTTTCTTGCGAAGGCGGTCGAGCTCAAGCGGCAAGATCCAACGGATTCACATCCGCTCGCTTGACAAGTGCAGAGAAGATGTCAATGTCGTCCGCGATCTGCTGTGCCGCCCGGAACACGGCGACGGAACCACCATCGGATTCCTGTTGGCCGCTGACCGGGACGACGTGGCAGTGCAGTACGCCCTGCGCGGTCTGATGACCCCGCTGGCCATCTCCACCTACACCAACAACCGGGCACTGCCCGCCGACATCAGGCCGGCGCTACCCAGCGCGGGGGATCTGGCCGCCGTGGTCCATGATGTCCGCCGCCAACACACCGACCGATAAGTCGGACGGTTACTGGTTCGAGTCCAGTCGGGGAGCAAAAGCCCAGGTCAGAGGGCTCGTCGCGACTTCAGTTCAAGATCAACCCATGGTTTACCCATGTTTTTGAGTTGCACCCGCTGGGCAGGCAAGATCCACTCCACGCGGTCCCCTTGCTCGCTCTCGTGGATCTGTAGTGAGCATCGGTCCTGCGCCAAGCGACACGTAGAGCATGGCTGGCCGAGCCGGGCTAGGGAGTTCGCTTCGCGGCGAAACGGGTCGCCAGGCAAAGCGACGGTGAGTCGAGGCCGACGAGCCCTCGTGCCCTGATCGGCAA
>JBBQGJ010000184.1:0-12598 GCA_038322925.1 Mycobacteriales bacterium | reverse complement strand
AACCCGCCGGTGATCTCCGTGTTCGTGCCGTCCGTGTCGCCAACGGTGACCACGGTGGTGGTGGCCGCCGACACGTCGACGTTGGCGGCGGCGGCCCGTGCCGCGAATCCGCTTGACGCGCCACCTGTCTGGTTGGCGCTGCTGTCGGGACCGGCGCCGGTCGGCGAGTCGGCACCGGCGGTCGCCGCGGCGCTCGAGGCGGCGGCGGAATCGGCCGGCATCACGTACACGACCTGCTGGCCGTTCACCGTGTGCACCGCGGCGCTGGGCACCATCAACACGTTGGACACCTGCTTGTAGATCAAGGTGACGCTGACGGCGGTCCCGTCGTGCAGGCCGTCAGGATTACCGGTCACCTGCACGACCACCGGATAGGCGGCGGTCGCCGTGGTGCTGGTCGAGATCAACCCGACCGATCGGACGGTCCCGAAGATGGGCTGCGCCGCACCGGTTGTCCCCGTCGAACCGCTCACCGTCAACTCGGCCTGGTCACCGGCGGTGAGCAACCCCACCTGGGAGTCGTCCACGGTGACATTGGCCAGCCAGGACCCGGTGCCGACAATCAGGAACTGGGCGGTGGAGGACGTACTGCCGGCCGACCCTCCGCCACTGGATCCGGTGCCGCTCGACCCTCCGTTCCCGCCGCTCGAGGCCCCGTTGCCGGTGGTTCCGCCGGAGCCCGAGCCCGCCGACCCTGTCCCCGAGGGGGCCGATGCGGCCGTGGATGCGGTCGAACTGGTCGAAGCGGTGACCTTCTGCCCCACCGTGAGGTTGACCGACGCCACGATCCCGTTGATCGGCGAGGCGAGCGTGGCGGAGTTCAGCGCTGTCTGGGCGTTGGTGACGTCGGACTGGGCGACGGCAATCGCAGCCTGATCGGCGGCGATCTGGGTGTCGGACGACGCCGCGTCCTGGTCGGAGACCAGTTTGGCCTGGTCGGACGCGAGGGTTGCCTGGTCGGACGCGAGGGTGGCCTGCATCTGCAGGGTGTCCACCGTCGCCAGGGCCTGACCAGCGGTCACGGTCTGCCCAGCGGTGACGTTGACCGCGGTCACCGTGCCGGTCGCCGCAGAATTGACCTGTTCCTGATCCGCCGGAGTCAGCGCGCCGGTCGTCGTGATGCTTTTCTTGATCGTCCCGACCGATGCCGCGACCAGCCGGTTGACCGACCCCGAGGCCGCGGTGGTCGCGTTGGCGTTCCGGCCGGAGAACCACCACATTCCGCCGGCCAGGCCGCCCGCGATCACGACCACGACCAACGCCGTGATCCACGGGCGCCTGGTCAGCAATCGCCGCCCTTTGTTCATGTCCACCTCAGAGTTGGGGTTGATGTCCGGGACGTGGCAGCCAACCCGAACCCTCGGCCGGCTACCTGTGAGTGACCCCTGAGCGGGGCCGGAATCGAATGACCGGAATCGGTGGTCCACCGTTGATGCCCCACCGGATGCCAGCGGCTACACCGCCGCAGCGCCGCATCCACTCGGGCCGGGCGGTCGCCCGGCATCGTGGCCGGCGCGAGGTCGTGGGTTTGGTCAGCCAGGAGGATCGGGCCGCGCCAGGACCACCGGACAGGGCGCCTGACTGATCAGGGTGTGGCCGGTCGAGCCGAGCAGGAACCCGGCGAGGCCGCCCCGGCCGTGGCCGCCGATGACGATCCTCTGCGGATGCACCGACGGGTGCCGGGCATAGCCGAGCAACGCCGGCCCGGGCCGGCCCGGCACCACGTACTGCCGGACGGTGACGTCGGGGTATTTCTCCTGCCATCCGGCGAGTTGCTCGGCGAGCACCGCGTGTTCCTCCCGGCCCTCGGCGGCATCGAGCACCGGGCGGCGACCCAACCCCTGACCGGTCACCTCCCTGGCGTGCAGCGCGAACAGGTCCGCGCCGCGGACGGCGGCCTCGTCGAACGCGTACCCCAACGCCGAGTGACACCCCGCCGACCCGTCCACGCCGAGCAGGATCGGGCCGTCCGAACGCACCGGATCCTCCGGCAGCACCGCGACCGGCGAACACCCGTGCGCCGCGACGTGCGAGGCCACCGACCCCAGATGCTCCCTGCGGCTGCCCCGGCGGTGCCGGCCCAGCACGGTCAGCCTGGCCCCGGCCGAGGCCTCGACCAGCGACAGCCGCGGGTCCGCGCGCGCCAGGGTCATCCTGATCTGCACTCCCGGAACCCGCGCACGAAGCTCCGCGGACACCTCCGCCAGCATCAGCGCGCCCTCGGCCCGGACCAGAGCCGACGTGTCCGAGGCGTAGTCCCGCCCCGCGAACACGGACGGAGTGGCCCGAAACGCGTGCATCACATGCAGCGTCTGACGCCGGTGATAGGCCTGCTGGGCCGCCCATCGGGCTGCCGTCACCGACGCCGGGGACCCATCGATTCCGGCAACAACGACCTGCTGGCTGCGGATACGCATGACCTCTCCTTCGCCGGCGGCGGCCGGCTGATGCGGGTACGAACCCGCGATTCGGGTTGGGGGAAATACCGGGCACGGATCGCCAACTGGGCCGCCGACGGCCTGGCCAGGCGGGAGCATCTGCCGGCGCCCTACGGTCACCGCCCCTCACTGCCCTGCGGGCGGACGCTGATCATCGGGTCCTCACACCGGTTGCCTCTGCCGATACTCGGCGCGTCGTACTAGAGCACGGCTGACCGCAGATGCAAGTCCGGTAAGAGACCTCGGTAGGGTCCCCGGTGGGTGTCATCGCGCCAGTGCGGTTGTGTGGGTGAGCATGTCGGCGTAGTGGATGACTCCGACCAGGCGTCGCCCGTCGAGAACGGGCAGTAGCCATGCCTTCTGTTCGGCCATTCGTTGGGCGATGCCGTCGACGGGGTCGTCGATCCCGATGGTGAACGGCGTGTCCCGGGTCAACGAGCGGGCGGTGGCCGCGGATCCGCCCTCGGACAGGCACCTCAGGCCGATGTCCCGGTAGTCGATGATGCCGCAGAGATCACCGTGTTCGTCGCACACCGGCAGGGTGCTCGCCTGCAGGGTGCGCATCGTGCGGGCCACGTGCTGCCACCTGTCGGTCGGTGCGACCTGGTCAGGGTTGCCGGTCATCACCTCCCGTGCCCTGACGGCCAGCCCGGGCACCGCCGCAGCGGGTGCGACCGATTCAGCCCGGTCGCACCGCGCCGGGTCGGGGGTTGCGCTGCCCAGGTGGATCGGGCGGGTCGCGTGGTGGGCGCGGACGGGGGCATCGGTGACGGTCGGGTTGTCGTCCACCGCGGCAGTGGCCGGGACGGCGCCCGGCGCCAACGCCGGCTCGGCGGCGGGGGTGGTCGTTCGTGGTCCGCGGAACAGGCTGCTGGGCAACGGGTTCTGTTCGGCGCGCGGTGCGTCGGCCGGTGCGGTGCGCTTGCCGGTTGCGCCCGACCGCAACCGTTGGACGGCCAGCACGTTCCACCCGATGACCACGACACCGCCCAGGGACAGGATCCGGTAGACCAGCACCGCGCCCAGAGCGGCCGTGAACGGCACCCCCGCGGTGGTCAGCCCGAGGGTCAGCGCGGCCTCGACGACCCCGAGGCCGCCGGGCACCGCGGTCAGGCTGGACGCGGCCATCCCGGCGGTGTAGGTGAGCAGCAAAGCGGCGAACCCGACGTGCACCGCGACGGCGGCCAGGCACGCGGCCAGGCACGCGGCGTCGAACGCCCAGTTCAGCATCGACAGCACCCACGCCTGCAGCCACGCGCGGCGGGACGGGCGGATCGCCTGCAGGTCGTCGATCAGGGTGGCCAGCGCCGCGTACCCGGTCTCGGCGGGCCGGCGACGTAACCGGTTGATCCACCGCAGCACGTGCCCGGCGGCCAGCCCGAGCCGGTCCGGGTTACGGGTCAGCCGGACGATGCCGGCCATCGCGACGAGCACGACGGCGATCTCCGCGACCGATGGGACGACCGACCCGGTGCCGCCGCCCAGGAGCAGCCCGGTCACCGTCAGACACCAGGTCGCCACGACGGTGGAGGCACCCCAGGACCGCAGCCGCCGGAAGGCGTACGCGGTGGATAGCACCGTCCCGCCCGGCAGGGTGGTGTGCACGGCGCCGGCGGCGTAGGAAACGGCCACCGCCGTGCGCAGCGGCACGGTGACGCCAGCGGCCAGCAGGGTCTGTCGGCGGACCGCGGCGAACGCGACCATCGACGCCAGCGCGGCGACCACCGCGACCGCCAGCCACCCCGCCGAGGACCGGGCCAGTTCCGCGGCCGCGGACGCGATGGTCGGCCCGGCCAGCACCAGCTCGACGGTCAGCAACGCGACCAGCAGCACGCCCAGACCCAGCTGGGCGATCCGCACCCACCCCCGGCGGCCGGGGACAGCGGGAGCGGGCAGCAGCGGCGGCGCGTCGATGCTGATCACGGGAGCGGTGGTGCTCATCGTGGAACCTCCAGTCTGGCCGGACATCTCGATCATCGGCGGGCACTACTAGCCACCCGTTGCCTGCGGTTTCGAGTTCGGTGAGAGACCGCCACCCGGATTTGCCTTCACCGCCGCCCCGGACGGTGCCGGGTGCGGACGTATTTCCCTGCCGGTGATCAACAGCCCTTGTCGGTCCTCAACCGCCGGCGGATGTACTGGTCTTCACCTACGCCCAGCCGCGGGCCGGCGTGGTCCCCGGTCCGGACGGGCTACTGGTCACTGGCCGGGTCGGGGCGGACCACGATCACCGGGCAAGGGGCGTGGGACGTCATGGAACGACCGGTCGAGCCGAGCAGAATCCCGGTGAGCCCGCTGCGGCCGCCGCGGCCGCCGACGACGATCATCTGCGGGCGGGACGGCGCGTTCTGCGCGTACCGCAGCAACGCCGACCCGGGCCGGTCCCGCACCACCTGCCGCCGGACGGTCACGTCGGGGTACTTCACCTGCCACCCGGCGAGTTGTCCGGCGAGTTCGCCTTCGCCGAGCACCGGACGCCGCTCGACCCCCAGCAACTGAAGGTCGTCCCAGGCGTGCAGGGCGACCAGGTCGGCGCCGCGAGCGTCGGCCTCGTCGAACGCGTACCCGATCGCCGCGTGGCAGCCGGCGGACCCGCCCACCCCGAGCAGCACCGGCCCGTCCGGGTGGCCCGGGGTCGGTGGAATCACCGCGACCGGCGACATCGCCTGCACCGCGACGCCTGTCGTCACCGACCCCGGATGCCGGCGGCCCTTGCCGGTGTCGCCGGCCACGGTCAGGCCGGCATCTTTGGAGGCCTCGACCAGAATCTGCCGGGGATCCGCCCGTTCCACGGTGGTCGTGACGTCCAGCCCGTGGACCCGTCGGTGCAGGTCGTCGGCCAGGCGGCCCAGCAGGACCTCACCATCGGACCGGACGAGGGCGTCCAGGTCCGACCGCTCGTCATACCCGGGGAACCCGGACAGCGAGACCCGATAGGCGTGCATCACGTGCAGCGTCTGCCCCCGGCGGTGGGCCTCGCCCGCGGCCCACCGGGCCGCCGTGATCGACGAGGAGGAACCGTCCACACCGACCACGACGACCTTGTGCCGTCGGGTGGTCATCACCGCTGCTTCGCCGGCGGCGGCCCTGGCGCGGCCAGTGGCGGTCGCCGGCCTCGCCCCGTCCGCGGCGGGCGGTGACAGGGACCGTCCGAGCACGGACGGGGTGGCACCGGACGGGGCCGCGGGATCTGCCCGCGGCCGGGTGACCCACGCGGCGACAGCGGGATGCGGGATCACCCCCACCAGGTGATGCCCATCCAGCACCGGCAGCATCCCCGCATGCCGCGCACTACCCTGCGACCAGGTGGTATCGAAGGGGTCGTCGACCCCGATGGTGGCCCACGGATCCCGGGTAAGGCTGGCCGCGGTAGCGGTGGACAGATCGCCACCATCGGTCAACACCCGCCGGTGGATGTCGCGGTAGGTGATCACACCGCGCAAGTCCCCGTTCTCCGCGCACACCGGCAGGCAAGGTACGCGCATGTCCCACATCCTGGCCGCGACCCGCTGCAACGTGTCCGTCTCACCGACCCAGGTCGGGTCCGCGGTCATCACCTGTCGAGCGATCATCGTCATCTGTCTCGCCTTCCTTTGCGTGTCGGTGGTTCCCGACGGGAACCGGGCGGCCCCCGGGTGGAGCCCGCAGCGTGGACTGTTCGTCGGGTCGTCCCAACCGGTTGCCTGATTCCGATCCTCGGTCCGCTCTACAAGGGGGTGGCTGCCGGCGGCTTCCAGTCCGGTAAGAGTTCGCCGCGGTTTGTTCCGGCGACGCCGGTCCCGCCAGGCCACCCTCGGGTGGTGGTGCCAGCCGACCGGCTCGTCATTCCCACGAAGACAGGTGGCCCCGCCGGTGAGGACTCGCTGAGAGTCGTTGCACCGTGGCGAATCTCCACCTGCACGACCGATTCCTCCTCGGGAGCCGCTGGTGAAGGTTGGTCGGCCCGCTCTACAAACGGGCGGCTGCAGCGGGTTTCGAGGTCGGTGACAGCCGGTCGGCGGTGATGGTGAAGCCGATCACGGCGCCCCCTCCGGGTCGCGGGGCCGCCGTCACGGTGCCGCCGTGGTCGGCGGCGACTTCCCGGACGATCGATAACCCCAACCCCGACCCGGGCAGCGCACGGGCCGTCGATGACCGGTAGAAGCGGTCGAAGATGCGGTCGGTGTCCTGCTGGTCCAGGCCGGGTCCGCGGTCCCACACCTCGATGCCGCGGCCGCGGACCTTGACCAGGATCGGTTCCGTTCCGTGGGGGTCGAATTTGATGGCGTTGTCCAGCAGGTTCGACAGGGCCCGTTCGACGGCGTGGGGGCGGGCCGTCACCACGCAGGGCTCCGCGTCGATGGTGATGGTGCGGCCGCTGCGCCGCCGGAACCGTTCCGCGGTGCGGTCGGCCAGCACCGCGAGGTCCACCGGTTCGGTCTGTTCGACGTCCCGGCGGTCGGTGGCCAGTTCCACGAGTTCGTTGACCAGGTTGGTCAATTCCCGGGTCTCCCCGTCGACGTCGTCGAGCAGCCGGCGCTGCGAGGTCGGGGACAGTTCGGCGAACCGGCGCAGCACACTCACGTTGGTGCGCAGGCTGGTCAGCGGGGTCCGCAACTCGTGGCCGGCGTCCTGCAGCAGCCGGTGCTGATCGTCCCGGGACCGGGCCAGCTCGGTCAGCATGGACTGCATCGAGGTGCTGAGCCGGCTCACCTCGTCCCGCCCGCCGGCCGGGATGTCCACGTCCAGACGCCCGGTGGAACCGACCCGCTCGGCGACCTCGGTCAGGCCGGTGAGCCGGCGGGTGATCTTCCGGGCCACCAACCACCCGGCCAGCGCCGCGGCCAGCAGCACCCCGAGCCCGACCAGCACCGTGGTGATCGCGAGAGTGGTGAGTATCCGCGAGGTTTCGCTCAGGTCGCGGGCCACCTGGATCGCGCCCTGACCGCCGCCCAGGGCCTGGGTGAGCACCCGGTAGGAGGTGGTCCCGACGGTGACGTCCTCGAACAACCGGGTCCCGGCGGTGATGTCGGACGCCGCCAGCGCCTGGTCCGCGGGGCTGATCGGGATGCCCGTGTCCGCGCCCAGGACCTGGGACAGCGAACCGTCGGCGGCGATGACCCGCGCGGTCTGCAGGATCCCCTCGTGCGGCCGGGCGGCCGCCGACCCGGTGTCGGCGGCGGCGGCGGCGGCGGCGGCCGCGGCCGCGGCCGCCAGGCTGTTGGGAGCGGACACGGTGTTCGCGGCCGCGATCAACGACCGGTCGACCTCGATCCGCAGATTCCGGGCGGTGATGCCGTAACTGAACACCCCGACCGCGGCCGCGACCACCAGGGCGACGACCGCGAACGCGACCACGAACTTCTGCCGAATCGTCACCGCTGCCTCATCCCGGTGTCACGCTGTAGCCGATCCCGCGGACCGTCCGGATCAACCCCGCAGGCGCCCCGGCCGACTCGAGTTTGCGGCGCAGGTAGCTGATGTACACGGCCAGGTTCTTGGACTCCGGGCCGAAGTCGTACCCCCAGATCTGGTCATAGATCGTGGAATGGGTCAGCACGATCCCCGCGTTGCGGACCAACAACTCCAACAGGTCGAACTCCGTCTTGGTCAACTCCAGCTCCCCGCCCTGCCACCACGCCCGCCGGGCATCCGGATCCACCCGCAGCCCCTGCGCCTGCAACACGCCACCCGAACCGCCAGCAGAGGTCTCTGCGGGACCGCCCTGGGTCCTCCGCAGCAACGCCCGCAACCGGGCCAGCAACTCGTCCAACTCGAACGGCTTGGCCAGATAGTCGTCGGCGCCCGCGTCCAGCCCCGCCACCCGATCGGTCAGCTCCACCCTCGCGGTCAACATCAGGATCGGCGTCCGGACCCCGTCCGCGCGCAGCACCTGACACACCCCCAGCCCATCCACCCCCGGCATCATCACGTCCAACACGATCACGTCCGGGTCCCCGCGCCGGGCCACCGACAACGCCTGCACCCCATCGGCGACCGTCGTCACCGTGTACCCCTCCAACTCCAGGGCACGTTCCAGCGACTCCCGGATCGCCCGGTCGTCATCGGCCACCAACACCCGAAACGTCATGACCCCATCCTGACCGGCCACCGCCGCGGTGCCCGCCGAATCACCGCCGGCCTTCGACGAACTCCCATGCAGCACCAGGACCGTGCGGGCCCACCGCAACGACTCACCGACCCCGACACCAGGCGGTGCCCAGCCGTGCGTCACGGCCGTGGCCCGGCCGGTCGCGGGCCGCGGCGGACCGACGCCGCGGTCACCACCAGCAGCGCGACCCTCACCGCGATCGCCAACAGGCCGCTCATCCCCAGCACGGGGACCGCGACCACGACGCCGAGCACCACCAACACGACACCGAAGATGATCATGATGAGTTCCTTCCTCGACACCCCGCGGGCGTGGGGGCAGATCGACGTGTCCGGCACGGCCGACCACGTCTTCCGGTGGTCACCGGCCGCTGCCCTGTGACCCGATCATCGACTCGCTGTACAAGCGCCCCGCAGCGAAGCGGTTCACGTCAGGTAAGAGCCGCCCCCAGGCGGCCCGACCACCGACCCATCGCGGCACTCCCGCACCCGAACGCGGCGGCGCACGGTTCGTCGGCGACCGCGTTTCCGCGAGAAGGGTGCACCGGGGGCGTGGTCGGGATCCAATCCGCTGTAACGTCCACGGGGGTCGAGCCCTGCCGCGTCGCGGCACAAGCCCGCCCGCAGCGATCCACTCACCGCGGCCGGCTGGTCGCCGCGGGTCAACGTCCGGACCTGCCGGGGGTTGTGGACCGCTCCGAGTGGCTGGGGGAGCTCTTACCGGGTGTGAAACCGCTGGCAGCCACACGCTTGTAGAGCGGGCCGAGCATCGAGGTACAGCACCCGATGGGAGGACCCGATGAACCGCCACCGTGCCGGACGTCCGCAGCGCAGTCCGGGCCGCCGGGAGCGGTCGCCGCCCCGTCCGGCCCGGGACGCCGGTCCCCATGGTCCCGCGCCCGGCCCCGGTCGTGTCCTTTGCATCCCCTACCCGACGTCCCCTACCCGTAGGGCCCGTGGTGTGCAGTGCCCCGATGATGGAGAAGGCAGGCGAGTCAAATGACGATCACCGCTGAAGAGGTGATGACCCCGATCCCGGCGGTCACCATGACCACCCGCCGGTACCAGGTCGTCGTTGCCGGTGTCGACGGTTATCCACCGTCGATCGCGGCGGCCCGGTGGGCCGCGGACGAGGCCCACCGCCGTGGGCAGAGGCTCCAATTGGTGCACGCCTACACGGTTTCGCTGATGGGATTCCCGCGGTATGACTACCGGTCGGACCTGGGTGCCCTGCTCCGGTCCGAGGGTGAGGTCCTGCTGGCTAGGACCGCTGACAAACTCCGCCGTCGGATCCCCGGCCTGGACGTCACGACCACCCTGGAACGCGCGGACCCGCGGCGGAGCCTGGTCTTTGCCTCCGAACACGCCGGGCTGACCGTGCTCGGGTGCCACGGCAGGGAACACCGGCACCTGGGTTCGGTGGCCTCGCATGTCTCAGCGCACGCATTGTCGCCGGTCGCGGTGGTCCCGCAAGACACCGGGCACCCGGACGGGCCGGTGCTGCTCGGCGTGGACGGATCGGCCGGTTGTCACGCGGCGATGGGGTACGCGTTCGACGAAGCCGTCGCCCGCGGCGCCGACCTGGTCGCCCTGCACGCCCGGGAAGACCTGGCCACCCAGGGGTTCGCCCGCCGCCCGCTGCTCGATGCCGCCGAGGACCGGGCGGACCACGCGCTGCTGGCCGAGCAACTCGCCGGGTGGCAGGAGAAGTACCACGACGTCACCGTCCGGCAGTACGTGGTGCGGGACCGGCCCGGGCCGGCGTTGCTGCGGTACGCGGAGCAGGCACCGTTGCACCCGCAGATGATCGTCATCGGCGGCCACGGCCGTGGCGGGCTGGCCGGGTTCCTGCTCGGCTCGACCGGCCACACCCTGATCGGGTACGCCGACTGCCCGGTGGTCCTGGCGCGGCCCGATCCTCCTGGCTGACCAAGCCCACGGCCCGGCGGCGATGGAGTGCTGCAGCCCCGGGCGGTCGTTCGGGCGGCACGGTGGACCGCCGATTCGGTCATTCGATTCCGGCCCTGCTCAGGGGTCACTCACAGGTAGCCGGCCGAGGGTTCGAGTCGTTTGCCACGTCCCGGACATCAACCCCAACTCTGAGGTGGACATGAACAATGGGCGGCGATTGCTGACCAAGCGCCGTGGATCACGGCGCTCGTTGTGGTCGTGATCGCGGGCGGCCTGGCCGGCGGAATGTGGTGGTTTTCCGGCCGGAATGCCAACGCGACTACGGGGATCGAGCATGGACTTCACGGGTTTCACCGGTAACGCTGCTCAGAGGATCAGCCTGGGACAGCCGGTAGACCGTCGACTCGGTCGGCTGGGCATCCGTTCCAACAAGACGAAAATCCGCTGTTTCTTGCCTGGCCACGTCGGGGGGCAGCTTTGCCGCACCAAAGGAAAGAATTAGCAGTTTAGCAATTCCCGTTCACGAGTCCAGGCGACGCTGTCCCGCTGTCCTTACTTTTCTCAAAGGGAGCTCTAATGACCATTGCTGTCCAGACCGCACAGAACGGCGACCCTTCTTCCGGTACCGCGCTCGCCCGGATCAGAGACACCGTCGCCGGCATCTCCCAGGCGAGCCCGCGGGCGATGTCCAGTCGGCGTAACGGCACCCGAGGATCGTGATGGAAATCGTCGGACACAGCGCCATGGAGACGACCATGAACATCTACGGACACGTCAACCTGGACAACCAACGCAAGGCCCTGAACCACCTCGACGAGGAGCTGTCATGACGCGACATTGCTGTCAAACCCCGCTGTCAGCGGACCGTCAAGATCACGAAAAACGCCCTGACCTGCACTTATGTGGCGCGCCCGGAGGGATTCGAACCCCCAACCTTCTGATCCGTAGGGTTATGCATGTTCGATACCAGGGCCTCCACCAGCCTCTACAGTAACGCGCCTACCCACTTCGGACCACTCCAGCATCATCGCCATCAGCATTTCGCGTCACAAACCGCGTCACGGTGATCGCACGATGTCGATACGGCCTTGGCGGGCAGTTGGCCGAACCGGGACTCCCAGGCATGGCCCAGCGGTCCCGCGACGAGGTCACGGCCTTCCGTTAGGCAGACGCATCGCGGTTGCGGATTCGGTCGGCAAGCCCGGGGTATCGCTGGACCGTTCACACTTGGGCTGTGGCTGGCGGGGGTGCTGTGTATCGGGCGACGGCGTTGGCTGGTGCGTTGTTGCTGGTGACTGTGGTGGGTTGTTCGCCGGACGCGGCGCCGACCGCGGCGAGCAGTTCCCGGCCGGGTGCGGCTGCTCCGGCCGTGGTCGGTCCGGCCGATTGGCCGACCGATCATCACGACAACGCGCAGTCCGGTGTTGCGCCGCAGATGTGGCGTCTCCACTGATCGCTTTGGCTGCCGCTCAGCAGGCTCTGCCGCTCAACGCGACGACGCTCGATTAGCAGACACCGCGGTGATCGGCGGCTGGATGCACCCTGCGTAAGGGACCCTCGTGATCACCGCCGGCCCAGGCTTACCTCGGAGCGCGATGCGATCAACCCGCATCGCCCCGGATGACCCGGGCGTCTGGACCAGGGAACACCACCGATTCGTGGTCGTCGTCGGCCCACCTGACGGTGAAGGGCGGTTCACCGTTGGCATGAGTGCTCAGGATCTCGGCTCTGCGGACGACTCCCTGATCGGAATGGCTGTGCACGACCAGCCAATCGCCTGCCTGTGCCTGCATCGGAACTCCTCCCTACGCGAACGGTCCTGGCGAGCGGTCAATGCCCACCACGGCCTGCGAGCCCCGGCGACCGTGATCGCTCGCTAACTTGTCGGAAGCGATTGCAGCATCACGCCCGCCGCCGGTGCCAGGGCAAAAAGACCCATGTCCGCAACCGCGGTGCTGTCCGGATTTCGCCTCGACCTTCCCACCGACCAGGTCAGGACTGCGACGCGCCGAGCCGCGTCGACACCTCCCCGAAAGGGTCCGGGCCACGCCAAGCCCCGCCGGTCAACAGCTTCGACCCACGCGCGCGTACCCGGCATGTCATCGTGAATGCGAGCGTCCGCGACGGACAGGATTTCGGTCATGGACACCGAAGAGCAG
>JBBQGJ010000183.1:0-12615 GCA_038322925.1 Mycobacteriales bacterium | reverse complement strand
GGTGGGATCCAACCCTTCTGCTGGGAGCGAGGCCCCCAGAGCATGACAGATCGCCGATGCGCCCCCGGCAGGTCCGCATCGGCGATCTGGGGTTGAACAATCATGATCGGAGTTGGTACGGAAGACGGCGCACGGAGCACGCCTGTGGCCAACACGCGGGCCGCACCGCAAACTCGGCGGTACCGGGGAAGCGGTGTCAGCCCACCCGGTGCCCGACGGGGTTCGGACCGGCGCCACTGACCGTGGTGATGTACACCGGGCGTGACTCGGTCGACGCATGGATCACCTGGCCACCGCCGATGTACATCGCCACGTGGCTGACCGGCGAGTAATAGGTCACCACGTCACCAGGCTGCAACTCGCTCAGGGCCACCACGGGGAGGCCGCCCTGCCCGCTGGATGTCCGGGGAATCGAGACCCCGGCCTGGGCCCACGCCCACGATGTGAGCCCGGAACAGTCGAAGGCATTCGGACCGGCGGCGCCGTAGACGTACGCGGCGCCCTCCTTCGACAGCGCTGCCGCGACCGCGGTAGCGGCTGCCGAGTTGCCTGCCGGTTCAGGCGCTGGTTCTTCGGCGGCAGGCGCGGCGGCAGACGCGGAGTCGCTTGCCGCGACGGCCGGTGCCGCGGCCTCTTGCTGGACGGCATCCGTGCGCGAGCGGTTGGCCGCGGCCGGCGCAGGCGCCGCGGCGAGGTTGGCCGCAGCGTTGGCCTGTTCGGCGGCGGCGATGGCGGCCTGCCGTTCATGCTCGGACAGCGAGTCGGCCAGCTGCCGGTAATGCGCGGCCTCGACGTCCAGCGCGCCCTTGCGTGCGGTGACGTCGGCGGTCGCCTGCACGGCGGCCACCTGCGCGGCATCCGCGTCGGACTTCGCCTTCTCGGCGGTGGCTTGCGCGGCGTCCGCGGCAGCCTTGGCCTGCTGCGCTGCGGTCTTCGCGGCCAGTGCTTCGTCCAGGGTCTGCTGGGTGTCCGCGGCGACCCGATCGAGCGAGGACACCTGGTCGAGGTAGTCGTCCGCGGAGTCGGCGGTCAACAGCACGCTGAGCTGGTCCATCCGAGCGCCACGGAAGCTCGCGTTGGCGAAGGCGTTCAGCTTGTCCCGGTAGCTTGCGGCGGACGCGTCGGCGCTGGTCGCAGCGGTGTGAGCGGCGTCGACGGCCTGCTTGGCCTGGGCGACCTGGCCGGCCGCCACGGCGGCGGCTGTGGTGGCGGCCTGTTCGCTCTCCTGGGCGGCGAGGACCTGATCGTTCAGTGCCTCAGCGCGCTGAGAGCTGTCCAGCCAAGCCTGCTGGGCCTCATCGGAGCTAGCGGGATTGGTCGGATCGGCCCCCGCCGGCATGGCGGCGAGCAGGCTCAGTCCCAGCACCGCGACGGTTCCGGCGATCATGATCTTGAAGCGATGTGGAGCCATCCGTTGGGTGGTAGAGCGCTCGCTGATATCGCACGTCGCCACGGCAGGCGTACCTTCCTCTAGCCGCCTACCGGGTTAGCTGACGGATTCGGGCCAGGAAGTAGCCCTACCCCTGGTGATCGGCGACGCACGGGCGCCGGTCCAGGGGATTCACCCCATTCAAGAAACCTGGTTCCCCGGTTCGACGCTTTCAATCACGTCGATTCGGCGGTGGCCCCGCTCGTACACCCGAATGGTGATGACGATCCAAGGTCTCGGCCAGGTTACGAGACGGACACGCATGAGTCCAGCGGGGGAGCCCCAGTTCTACGAATCGGTGACATTGCTCACCCGTCCGCTCCGGCGGCCATCGCTGCGACCTGCAAGGATGTCTCCAACGGGTGGCGTCGCGACTCTCGGTCACAGAATTGAACCGAACGTCACATCCCTCGACGCTCATCCCGGACACCCTCGTCATCCAGATCGATACCCCATTCGGGGCATGTGCGAAGTGGCTTCACCCATTCAGGCGTAGGTGACCGGCTACTGCAGATAGATGACCTGCCAAAGCCCACCGCTCCGTCCATCCCGGAAAAGGCGCCGGCACCCCCTAGACCCGTCCGGCCCAGCGGAGTCACAGAGCTCCCGCGGATTCCCTCGGGCACCAGTTAGCCGGATGCCAGCGCACAGCAGTGTTCTTGCTAACAACGGCGGCGCTGGACCGCCGCCGTGCTGTTTCTGCTGGTGGTGGTGGTGGTGGTGGTGGTGGTGGTGGTGGCTCAGCCCACCGCCCGTTTGCGATGGCCATGGGTCGGCACCAGCCGGAGTGGCGGCACCAGGCCGGAATCGGCCAGCACCCCCAATGCGGCGCGCTCGGTTTCGTCCCATTCGACACCGTCCGGCGTCGAGCCCAGCAGCACCGTCACCACACACCCGCTGCAGGCCGGGCCTTGCACCGCACACTGATCGCAGTCCACGAGCATCGCTGATCACCTTTCGTCGTTCCGGGCGCCCTGGCCGATGGCCAGCGTTCGCGCTGGATGCGGCGAAGGGCTCGTCACCCCATGCCGCACCGCGGACGTTAGGTGAGACCACCGACAGCGCCCCGGTGAGCAGCGAGGTGGCGCTCAGCGAGGCGGCGGCGGCGAGGCGGCGCTCAGCCTGCAGCAGCGAGGCGACGGTCAGCCTGCAGCAGCCAGCAACACCGTCGACCCCGCGGTGCGGGCGCCGTCCCGGCTCACCGCTTCGACGATCTGCCGATCGGAACTGACCACGATCAACACCCGGCCGGCAGGTTCGGCGCGCACCAGATCGCGGATCACGTCGTCGGCGATCACCCCGGGCGGCGAGAAGAGCACCCTGATGCCCCGGCCGGGCGGCCGAGCGGTGGTCACCGCGGCGCCGTCGAACACGACCGTGACCTCGGCCGAGGTGCGCGCGGCGAGCGCCGCCAGCGCCCGAATCAGCCGGTCACGCTGTTCCGCCAAGGACAGTTCGGGATAGCCGGTCTTGGTGACGTTGTAGCCGTCCACGATCAGATGGGCACCGGGCAATCCCAACCAGGCGGTGAGTCGAGACGGGTCGGCAGTCCGCTCGGCGCCGGGGAGCGCACGGGAGAGCCGGGCCGCCACGACGTCGGCCGGATCGTCGCCACCGCCGAGCAGATCCCACTCCCGGCGCAGCCCGGTCGCCGCGCCCTCGAGCGCGCTGAGCAGCAACTCGATGCGCCGATCCGAGGCGGCCCGCCGGTCGCTGCTGGCCTCACGCATCCTGCTGACCTGCTCCTGTGCGGCATCCGCGCGAACGGCCTCGGTTGCCGCCCGCTGCCGCCAGGCCACGGTCTCGGCCCTGGCGCGCTCGAGTTCGGCGGTCAGTTCGGTGATCCGTTCCACCGCCAGGGTGGCGCCCGTATCCACCTCCTGTTGGAGTTCACGTAGGCGGGTGCCCTGGTCGCGCAACCGCTGTCGCAGTCGTTCGGTGTCCGCGATCGCCTGGGCATCGGGGGCGCCCTGTCTGCGGGCGGATTCCAATTCGGAGGTCAACCGCTGCGACTGCGACGTCAGCTTCCGCACGGTTTGTTCCAGCTCGGCGACCCGCGCCCGTGCGTCGTTGTCCCGAACGGTGTCGACTGCGGCGTCGAGCAGTTCCTCTTCATCCGGCGACCGCAGCAGGTAAGCACGGGCCGCCGCCGACACCGCACCGATGTCATTCGTCGCGTTGGCGGCGCGTTCGGCGACCAGTGCACGAAACGCCGTGTCGTTCTGCACGGCCTGGCCGAGTGCGGCGCCCGCCAACCGGGCGCGTTTGGTAGGCGCGAACCGAGCGACCCGTGCCAATGAGTTCGGGATGTCCGTCGGGCGTGCCGAGCTGAGCACCTCGGCCGCCCAGCCGATGATCTTGAGCCGCACCGCGTCCGGGAGCTGCGTGACCGGTCTCGGCGCCGAGCTCGAATCCGACAACTCGTCGGGAACGTCTGACCCATCCGGCGCGTCGGTGGATCGCGCTCGGTCCGATGACGCGGTGCGGTCCGGCATCGGATCCCCGTCCGGCGCGCGCTGATCGTCACGTTTCTCCAGGTCACGGGCGATCGACTCGGCCGAGAGGACGTCGCCCTCACTCGTCTCCGCGCCCGACCTCACGTTTGCCACTTTCCCTTCGCCCGTCCCTGTCATCGTGCCTCACCGTCATCGGCCGCGGCAGCCGTGAGATCACCGTCACCCCAGGTCGGCGCGTCGCGAGCGGGACTGTCGGACATACGTTCTAACGTCGCCGACATGCCCGTGTTCACCGATGAGCGCCCGTTCGGCGGGGCGAACCACGACCGAACGGACCGCGCAACCTATCTCGGCTGGGCGGCGTCGGCGCACGGGCGGGTTGCGCGCAAGGGACTTGTGCCCGGATGGCCGTTGCCCGATCTGTCCGCCGACCGCGGTGCGGGCGTGTCCGGCCAGCGCAGCTTCGACGACCTGGGCGATCCGTTGCGCGAGATCACCTTCGTGGTCGTCGATCTGGAAACCACCGGCGGCTCGTCTCGGACGGAGGCGATCACCGAGATCGGCGCCGTGAAGGTGCGCGGTGGTGAGGTGCTCGGCGAATTCGCCACGCTTGTCGACCCAGCTCGCTCGATCCCGCCACAGATCACCATGCTGACCGGCATCACCGACGCGATGGTGTTCGACGCGCCGCGCATCGGCGCCGTGCTGCCCTCGTTCCTCGAGTTCATCCGCGGCTCGGTGCTGGTCGCGCACAACGCCGGGTTCGACGTCGGGTTCCTGCGCGCCGCCTGCACCCAACTCGAGCTGCCCTGGCCCAAGCCCGCGGTCGTCGACACGGTGCGACTGGCGCGCCGGGTGCTCAGTAGGGCCGAGGCGCCGAGCGTGCGGTTGTCCGCACTGGCGCCGCTGCTCGGCGCGCGGGTGGCCCCGGACCACCGGGCGCTCACCGATGCCAGGGCGACGGTGGACGTGCTGCACGCCTTGTTCGAGCGGCTCGGCACGCTGGGCGTGCACAGCCTGTCTGAGCTCCAGGACGCCAGCCGGGACGTCTCCCCCGCCAGGCGTCGCAAGCGCTGGCTGGCCGACCACCTGCCACCCACCCCGGGGGTGTACCTGTTCCGCGGGCCGTCGAACGAGGTGCTGTACGTCGGCACGTCCGGCAACCTGCACCAACGGGTCAGGTCCTATTTCTCGGCCGCCGAGACCAGGGGCCGGGTCAGGCAGATGGTGATGCTGGCCGAGCGGGTGGACCACGTCGAATGCGCCCACGTGCTGGAGGCCGAAGTGCGGGAGCAGCGGCTGATCGCCGCGCACCAGCCTCCGTACAACCGGCGCTCGCGCGCGCCACGGCGACTGCATTGGCTGGTGGCCACCGATGAGGCGTTTCCGCGGCTGAGCCTGGTCCGCACACCACCGGCGCGGACCCCGGTCTGCCTGGGGCCGTTCACCTCTCGGGCCGCAGCGATCACCGCGATGGAGGCCGTGCAGGACGCCGTCCCGATCCGCCGCTGCACGATCCGCATCCGCCGGCTCAACCCCGATGGCAGTCCCTGCGCGCTCGCCGAGCTCGGCCGCTGCGGTGCGCCGTGCTCGGGGGCGGAGAGCGCCGACAGCTACCACGTGCACGTCGACCGGATCGCCGAGTTGGTGGACGGCAGGTCCGACGAATTGCTGGGGCTGCTCAAGGAGCGACTGCTCAGGGTCGCCCGGGAGGGACGATTCGATCAGGCGGCCGTGCTGCGTGATCGACTGGCCGTGCTTGCCGAAGCGCTCGATCGCCGGCAGCGGCTCGGAGCGTTGGCCGGGATCGCCGAAATGGTGGTGGCCCGGCCGGATGATCGAGGCGGGTGGGATCTGACGGTGATCAGGTACGGGCGGCTGGCCGCGGCCGGGCGGGCGCGCCGAGGGGTCAATCCGATGCCGGTGGTCGACCTGCTGGTTGCTTCGGCTGAGACTGTGCTGTCCGGTCAGGGACCGCTGTCGGCCGCTTCCCCAGAGGAAACCGCGACCCTGCTGCGCTGGATCGAGCGTCCGGGATCCCGGCTGGTGCTGACCTCGCAGCCGTGGTGCAGCCCGGCCGGGGGCGCAGGTCGCTGGCGGCCGTACATGCGCGCCGCCGACATGGCCCGAGGTCGGTGGGCGGGCGGAGCCTGACCTCACGTTCCCATGTTCGGGCGGAGGGTGCGTGGGTCGGGGAATAGCATCGGGACACAGGATCACGGAACTGATCACCGCGCGGGACCGCGACAGTCCGAACACGAGCAAGCCGCGAGACAAGCAACCGCAGGACAACAGGAAGGCCCGGGCCATGGTGACGGCAATCGTGCTCATCGATGTTGAGGCCGACCGGATCACCGAGGCGGCCCAAAAGATCGCCGATCTACCAGGCGTTGACCAGGTCTATTCCTGCGCCGGTGACGTCGACCTGGTGGCGATCACCCGGGTCGCGGACCACGAGGCGATCGCGGAACTGGTACCGGGCCACATCTCCAAGGTGGAGGGTGTGCTGCGCACCGTCACCCACATCGCCTTCCGGTCCTACTCCCAGCGCGACGCCGACGACGCGTTCTCGATCGGCATGCAGGCCTGACGAATACAGTCGACGACTCCAGTCGATGGGCAGTGCCGGCAATGGCCTCCGCGCGGGCGAAACCGCGGACGAAACGCTCGTTGAGGCGGGGCAAGTGCCGTCCGGCACGAGTGGGCAAGGGACGTGGGCTCCGCGGCCGCTGCTACCAGGTGGTGCGAGAAGCGGGGTGCCAGTCCCTGGCTCGTATCGTTGCGTCACTCCAACTCAAGCCATTCCGACCAGCGGCCACGACTGTCTTTCGGACCGGCGTTCTGCACTCCGAGTGCCGTTCGAAACGGCGAACTCTTAACCTTCAGCTGACGGTTAGAGTCGCGGGTGATCCCTGCTCGGACTCCACGGCCCGCTCGACCCCGCACAACCTGGCCCGCTCGACCCCGCACAACCCGGCGGCTCGGCGCACCTCGACACACGATTCAGTCGGGGGCCAGTCGCCGGCCGGCGGCGACCCACCGGTCCAGCACATCCGCCGCCGCGCCGGAGTCCAGCGCCGCGCCGGCGCGTTCGACGCCGGCGGCCATGTCGGCCGGCAGGTCCCCGGACAAGCCGGCGTGGGTGGCCAAGCCGGCCGCGGCGTTGAGGACCACCGCGTCCCGCACGGGTCCGCGCTGGCCGGCGAACACGGCACGGGCGACCGCCACATTCGCCTCGACGTCACCGCCGCGTAGGTCGGCCGGCTCCGCACGGGCGAGACCCCAGGTCGTGGGATCGACGCGGACCACTCGGACCGTGCCGCCGCGCACCTCCCAGACCGTCGACGTGGTGGTGGTGGTCAGTTCGTCGAGGCCGTCGTCGCCGCGGAACACCAGCACGTCCGCGCCGCGCGCGGCGAACACCTCGGCCATCACCGGCGCCATCGCGGCGTTGCCGCAACCGATCGCGCCCGCGGCCGGCTGGGCCGGGTTCGTCAGCGGGCCCAGGTAGTTGAAGACGGTCGGGATGCCGAGCTCACGCCGGGTAGGCCCGGCGTGCCGGTAGGACGGGTGGTAGACGGGCGCGAAACAGAAGCCGATGCCCACATCCTGAACGGTGCGAGCGACGGCCTCCGCGGGAAGGGCGATGATCACGCCGAGGCCTTCCAGCAGATCGGCCGCCCCGCACTTGCTCGACGCCGCGCGGTTGCCGTGCTTGACCACAGGTGCGCCCGCTCCGGCAATGACAACCGCAGCCATCGTCGAGATGTTGACCGTGTTGGCACGGTCGCCGCCGGTGCCAACGATGTCGACCGCACGCTGTGGGATGGTCACCCGCACGGCGTGGGCCAGCATGCTCGCGACGAGACCCGCGACCTCCGCCGGTGTCTCGCCCTTGGCGCGCAGCGCCACCGCGAAGCCGGCCACCTGGGCCGAGGTCGCCTCGCCGGTCATGATCTTGTCCATCGCCCAGCCGGTGTCCGCGCCGTCCAGGTCCTCCCCCGCCAGCAACCGGGTGAGCAGCGTCGGCCAGGATCGGCTATCGCTCACCGCGCGCCCGTTCCATCGGCCGCTGAGCGGATCACCTCACCACCTCGCCGACGCAGCAGGGCGGCGATGGTCTCCGCGGCGATCACCGGGTCCAGCGGGTAGACCAAGACCTCGTCGGCCTTGGCCCAGGTGGCCAGCCACCTGTCGTCAGCGCGCCGGACCACCAGCACGATGGGTGGAATGACGGCCGCCTCCTGATGGATCTGCCTGCTGATCCCGATGCCGCCGGTCGGTTGCGCCTCTCCGTCCAGAATGACGATGTCCGCGGCCTGCGCGTCGATCGCCATGATCACCTCGTGCACACCGGTGCACTCGAGGTAGTCGACCCGTCCGACGTCGGGTGCCGGCCGGCGGCCGATCGCGGTGATGATGCGCTCGCGCACTTCCGGCCGGTGGCTGTAGACCAGCAACACGGGATTGCTCATGGGGGAATCGCCCATCCTGTGCCCACCTTCGATGACGACCGGGCACGCGGTGGAGCTCATGCGCCGGCCACGACGGGTCGGCCGGAACCGAACCCTGACGGCAACGATGCTAGTGCCCGCCTCTTCGGCGTCTGGTCTCACGGCACGACGGACGCGAAAGGCATTGGTGACGAACCTCTCGCAATCGCCCCGTGAACACGGTTCGCACGGCCGCGTCCGGCGGTTGACCGGGCAATTGACCAGCCCCCGATCGGTCCGGCGCGGCCGCCCCGGAGAGGTCGGGAGTGCGGCGCGACCCGCCCGAGTTGATCCCGCAGGCGCATGATCGGCAGGCACAGTCCATAATCCCCTTGTGACGACAGCCACCAGCCCGCCGGGGCCCCCTGCATTCAGCACCCGGATCCACACGCTCAACCGGCCGAACATGGTCAGCGTTGGGGTTGTCGTGTGGCTCGCCAGCGAACTGATGTTCTTCGCCGGCCTGTTCGGTATCTACTTCACGATCCGCGGACAGACCGACGGTGAGTGGCCACCGGCGCCCACCGAACTCAACATCGGCTACGCGGCCGTCTTCACGATCATCCTGATCGCGTCGTCGTTCACCTGTCAGTGGGGAGTGTTCGCCGCGGAACGCGGCGACGTCTTTTCGCTGCGTCGCTGGTATCTGCTGAGTTTCGTGCTCGGGTTGCTCTTCGTGCTCGGACAGGCGAACGAGTACCACACCCTGGTCACCCAGCACGAGACCACGCTGTCGTCCTCGCCGTACGGCACGGTATTCTACCTGACCACCGGCTTTCACGGGCTGCACGTCATCGGCGGCCTGGTCGCCTTCCTCTTCCTGATCGCGAAGACGAAGGTCTCCAAGTTCACCCCCGCGCAGGCCACCAGCGCCATCGTGGTGTCCTACTACTGGCACTTCGTCGACGTGGTCTGGATCGGGCTTTTCACCACGATCTACATCGTCAGATGACCGATGTGGATTTCCCGACGGCGGCCGGCAGCATCCGTTGACCCGCTTTCGGCAGTAGAAAAAGATCGGCATCACCGGCAGTCCACGCGGACCGCGCCTCCCGGCACACCGCATCCGCCCGCCGCTACCGAGCACGAGGTGTCCACGAATGAGTTCTCACGACACACCGCCCACCAGCGGGCCGGCGAGACGTCGCCGCCGCTCCAAAGCGATGCGCCGGATCACCGGTGGTTTGGCGCTGTTGTTCGTCCTGACCGCACTCGGCGTCGCTTACAGCACGCTCAGGCCAGATGGCGAAACCGCGGTCGCGGCAAACGTGGACGCTGCGCAGGTGGCCGCGGGCAGGCAGGTCTACGAAAACGCGTGCATCACCTGCCACGGGTCGAACCTGCAGGGTGTCCAGGGCCGCGGGCCGTCGCTGGTGGGTGTGGGTGAAGCCGCCGTGTACTTCCAGGTCTCCAGCGGCCGCATGCCGGCCGACGCGAACGGTGCGCAGATCCAGCGCAAGGAGCCGCTGTTCGCTCCGGAGGAGATCGACTCGCTGAGCGCCTACATCATGGCCAATGGAGGCGGACCGGTGATCCCGGAGGGGAACCTGCGCGATGATGCGGAGATCTCCCGTGGCGGCGAGCTGTACCGGCTGAACTGCGCGTCCTGCCACAACTTCACCGGTCAGGGCGGTTCGCTGTCCCAGGGCAAATATGCACCGGCGCTGACCGAGGCCACCGATCGGCAGATCTGGGGGGCCATGCTCAGCGGACCGCAGAACATGCCGAAGTTCGGTGACGGGCAACTGACCACCGAGGAGAAGCAGGCGATCGTCTCCTTCATCCAGAACAACAAGGCGACCATCGATCCGGGCGGCTACTCGGCAGGCGGCTTCGGCCCCGCGCCGGAGGGCCTGATCGCCTTCCTGGTCGGGATGGGTGCGATCGTGGCGGCGACGTTGTGGATGGGGTCAAGGGCATGAGCGGCAACCCGAACCTGCAGGTTCCCGAGGCGGACGAACTCAAGAGGATGTCCAAGGAGGAGCTGGCCCACCTCGGCATGGCCCTTGACGGCGTCGAGCTGGTCGAATACGGCGAGCGCTACATCCCGGGCTCCCCGGCGGACAAGCGCGCCGAGCGGCACGTGGCGATGTGGTTCCTGCTGGCCGCGCTGTTCGGCCTGATCTTCATCCTCGTGTTCATCTTCTGGCCGGCCGAGTACGAGCCGGCGTACTCGGATCGGCAGTGGGTCTACGCGCTGTACACGCCGCTGATCGGGCTGACCCTTGGCGCGACCATCCTGCTGTTCGGCCTCGGTGTCGTCTCGCTGGCGAAGAAGATCATGCCGCACGAGGTTGCCGTCCAGCAGCGACATGTCGGCATGTCCGACGAGGTCGATCGGAAGACCCTGGCCGCGCAGGTGCTGGACACCGGGGACAAGGCAGGCATCAAGCGGCGCGGCATGTTGACGGGCTCGCTGCTCGCGGCCGGCGGCGCGCTGGGGGTGGCCGCGCTGGTCCCGGTGCTCGGCGGGCTGATCAAGAACCCGTGGGCAGAGCGGGCCGATTCCCCGCTCTGGGTGACTCCCTGGGCGCCCGCACCGGACGGCACCAAGGTCCGGATGGTGCAGATCGACGGCACCCCCATCAAGCCCGCGGACATCACCGCCGGCTCGATGGTCACGGTGTTCCCCGCCGTGCCGGGCGGGGCGATGGCCTCGGACGCCGCGGTCATGCTGTTCCGGCTGCGATCCGATTCGGTCGTCCGGATCCGCGACGGGCAACAGGGTTTCCAGTTCGGTGACTTCTACGCCTACTCCAAGATCTGCACCCACGTCGGCTGCCCGGTGTCGCTGTACGAGCAGCAAACCGGACGCGTGCTGTGCCCGTGCCACCAGTCGCAGTTCAATGTGTACGAGGGGGCGTTCCCGGTCTTCGGACCCGCCACCCGCCCACTGCCGCAGCTTCCGATCGAGCTCGACTCCGAGGGATACTTCGTGGCAGCCAAGGACTTCGTCGAGGCAGTCGGTCCCGGATTCTGGGAGAACGGCAAGTTTCCTGCGTGGTATTCCGAGCCCAAGGAGGCAAGCGGATGAGCCGCCTCACCACCCCCACCAAGGCTTCTGCGGGCCCGTCTTCGGTTCAGAAGGCGCTGGACGAAGCCGACATCCGCTACCACGGCGCGCGTCCGCTGCGGACCGCCCTGAACAAGGTCTTCCCGAGCCACTGGTCGTTCATGCTCGGCGAGGCCGCCCTCTACTCGTTCATCGTGCTGCTGCTGTCGGGTGTTTACCTGACCCTGTTCTTCGACGCGTCCATGGCCGAGACCGTCTACAACGGGGTCTACGAGAAGCTCCGCGGCGTGCCGATGTCGATGGCCTTCGCGTCGACGCTGAACATCTCCTTCGACGTCCGCGGCGGCCTGCTGATCCGGCAGATCCACCACTGGGCGGCGTTGCTGTTCGTTTTCGCGATGATGCTGCACATGATGCGCGTCTTCTTCACCGGCGCGTTCCGCAAGCCGCGCGAGGTGAACTGGATCATCGGCGTGCTGCTGCTCGTCCTGGGCATGGCCGAGGGCTTCCTGGGATACTCGCTGCCGGACGACCTGCTGTCGGGCACGGGCCTTCGCGCGGTGAGCGCGTTCATCCTGTCCATCCCGGTGATCGGTACCTGGATGCACTGGGCGGTGTTCGGCGGTGACTACCCCGGCGAGATCATCATCCCGCGCTTCTACTCGCTGCACATCCTGCTGATCCCCGGCATCTTCCTGGCGTTGATCGCCGTGCACGTGGCACTGGTGTGGTTCCAGAAGCACACCCAGTTCGCCGCCCCCCGCGCCACCGAGAACAACGTCATCGGCCTGCGGGTGCTGCCCTCGTTCGCCGCCAAGGGAGGCGGGTTCTTCGCGGTCGTCTTCGGGATCACCACGGTGATGGGCGGGGTCTTCCAGATCAACCCGGTCTGGAACCTCGGTCCTTACAACACGTCACAGGTGTCGGCCGGTGTGCAGCCGGACTTCTACATGGGCTTCCTGGACGGGCTGGTGCGCGTCTGGCCCGCCTGGGAGATCCGGAACCTGTTCGGGCACTACATGGTTCCGGCGGTGTTCTTCCCGTCCATACTCGCGGCGACCCTGTTCATGATCCTGGTGCTGGTTTACCCCTTCATCGAGAAGGCTTTCACCAAGGACAACGTGGTCCACAACCTGCTGCAGCGCCCCCGCGACGTCCCGGTGCGGACGGCTCTGGGCGCGGCGTTCCTGGCCTTCTACATCCTGAACCTGATCAACGGCGCGA
>JBBQGJ010000182.1:0-12667 GCA_038322925.1 Mycobacteriales bacterium | reverse complement strand
GTGCCTATCGTGCAGATATAGAGTCTCATGAGACCCTGGCGCGGTTGATCATTTGATGCGGCGAGTCACGAGGATTCAGAAGGAATCTCGGTCAGGACAGGGCTACCTCAGCCACGAAAACTGCGAAAGTCCACGAGAAGTCGTGGTCGGACTGGTCGCGGTGGCATGCGCTGCAGAACGCAGCGTCCGTCTTCAACCTCGACGTCCGCCGCCTCGGCCCATTCACCCCGACCCTGAGTGGCGGCTGTCAGGCGGCGGCAGAACTGGTTCGGTCTCGAACGTCAGCCGTGATCACCTACAACGATCATCTCGCCTTGGGGATCATCCGTCGGCTGACCCAGGCAGGCGTGCGGGTGCCGGACGACGTCAGCATCGTGGGGTACGACGACATCCCGGCGGCCCGACTGGTGACCCCATCGTTGACGACCATCGCTGCGCCGACTCGCGCGCAGGGGATCGTCGCCGTGCATCGCCTGCTGTCCATCATCAAGGGAGCCCGCTCCCGCCTGGATGTACCAACGGTGCTACCGGTCCAACTTGTCATTCGGGAGTCGTCGGGGCGGATCGTCGGTCATCGCCCGTCTGCGGATTGGAGAAGCGAGTCGGATGATGGCGCTGGAGATCGACGAGTCCGACTTGTCAGCGGTTGACCTGGAACAACGGCACCGCGACGACGGCAACAGATGGCAACCGATTGTTTCTTTCACCGCTGAGAACGAGCATGGTGCGCATGACGGCCCCAGGTGATCTGCACTTACATCCAGCTCGGCTCCTGCCTGCCGATCCCGGAGTCCGCGCGATCGCGGTGCGCCTGTACGAGACGGTGCGCGAGCGGCCCATCGTCTCTCCCCACGGCCATGTCGATCCTCGAATCCTGTTGCAGGACAAACCATTTGCCGACCCAACGAACCTGCTGGTGCAGCCAGACCACTACGTCACACGTCTGCTGCATGCCAGCGGGGTGCCTCTTGACGCCCTTGGTGTCGGTCAAGGTCCGCTCCCCGAAGCGCAGTCCCGGGGTGCCTGGCGGTTACTGTGCAGCAACTGGTCAGTTTTTCGGGGCACCCCCATGAGGTACTGGTTCGACAGCGAGCTGGGCGAAATCTTCGGGGTCGCGCAGCGACCATCAGCGGCGAATGCGGACGCGATCTACGACCAGATCAATGCGCTCTTGGCCGACCCCGGCTTTCGACCGCGCGCCCTGCTGGAGAAGTTCAACATCGAGGTACTGGCCACCACCGACGACCCGGCTGATGATCTCGCCGCACACGCGGCGCTCGCGGCTGATCCGACAGTGCGAACTCGGGTGATTCCCACCTTCCGCCCCGATCGGTACCTCGAGCCAGTGGGGCCGGGGTGGATCGACGCCGTGAAGCAGCTCGGCGCTGCGGCACAGGTGGACGTCGGCGACTACGCCGGCTACATCGAGGCCCTTGAAGAACGCCGCAGGCACTTCATCGCCCACGGCGCCACATCTGCAGATCACAGCCACCTCGACGCCAGGGCAGAACCGCTGGAGCCCGCCGAGGCGCAGCGGATCTACTCACTCGCGCAGAACGGAAAGGCCACACCCGAAGAAGCCACCAGCTTCCGGCGCCACATGGTACTGGAGATGGCGCGGATGTCGTGCGACGACGGGCTGGTGATGACGCTGCACCCGGGGGTGCGTCGTAACCACCATCGGCCCACCTTCGACCGGTACGGGGCGGACACCGGGCACGACATTCCCGTGGCCGTGGAGTTCACGAATGCGTTGCAACCACTGCTCGAGCGGTACGGCACCCACCCGAACCTGCACCTGGTGATCTTCACTCTGGATGCCGATGTGTTCAGTCGCGAAATCGCACCGTTGGCCGGGTTCTATCCCGCGGTGTACGCGGGAGCTCCGTGGTGGTTCCTGGACAACCCGTCCGAGATCCGCTCGTTCCAGCGGTCGGTCACCGAAATTGCAGGCCTGACAAGACTTTCCGGATTCATCGACGACACCCGTGCGTTCTGTTCGATACCCGCCCGACACGACATGTCACGGCGGCTCGACGCAGGTTTCCTGGCCGGATTGGTGGCCGAGCACCGCCTGGACGAGGACGAGGCCATGGACAGCCTGGCGAGCCTGGTCAACGACCAACCCAGGAAGGTCTTCAAGCTGTGAACATGTCGACCACAGGTGGGGCGGTTGCTCCCGTCAGGCTCGCCCGGGAGGATGCCCGCCCGGCCGCCCCCGTGCGGATGGTCCACCTCGGTCTGGGGAACTTCTTCCGCGCTCATCAGGCTTGGTACACCGCAAACGCACCGGACGCGGACGAATGGGGCATCGCCGCTTTCACGGGTCGTTCCGCCGAACTCGCAGCAGCGCTGACACAGCAGGACGGTCTGTACACGCTGATCACCCGCGCGGCAGAAGGCGACGCCGGCCAGGTTGTGGGCAGCGTCAGCCGCGCCCACGCAGGCGTGGACACTGCGGCCTGGCTGAGCTACCTGGCGGACCCCGACGTTCGGATCATCACGCTCACCATCACCGAGGCCGGGTACCTCCGCGGCAGTGACGGCGCATTGGACACCGAGCGAGCGGAGATTCACAGCGATCTCGCCGCGCTGCGTCTCGATCCCGCGACGACAGTCCGCACCGCTCCTGCCCGCCTCGTCGCCGGGTTCGCCGCCCGCCGCGCCGCGGGCGCCGGTCCGCTCGCTGTGGTGTCATGCGACAACCTTCCCGACAACGGCGCCGCCACCGCCGGCACGGTCGGGGAGTTCGCCGCGCTGCTGGACCCGGCCCTCGGGGCCTGGATCGAGGAGAACGTCTCCTTCGTGACCACCATGGTCGACCGGATCACCCCAGCGACCACGGACGACGACCGCGTCGCCGCGGCCGACCTCACCGGCCGTCTCGATGACGCACCAGTGGTCACCGAGCCGTACAGCGAGTGGGTGCTGTCCGGTGAATTTCCCGCCGGTAGGCCGGGATGGGATATCGCCGGCGCGAGGTTCGTGGACGACATCGTCCCTTTCGAGGAACGGAAGCTCTGGTTGCTCAACGGTGGCCATTCGCTGCTGGCCTACGCCGGTAGCGCCCGTGGCCACCGGACGATCGCCGAAGCGGTCACCGATCCGCTGTGCCGGGACTGGATGATCCAATGGTGGACGGAAGCCTCCGGCCATCTCACCCTTCCGCCGCAGGAGGTTTCGCAGTACCAGGACGCGTTGCTGACCCGGTTCGCCAACCCGCGGATCCGTCATCTGCTCGCCCAGATCGCCGCCGACGGATCCCAGAAGCTACCGATTCGCATCCTGCCGACCGTCCGCAAGGAGCGTGCTGAGGGCCGGCTGCCCGTCGGCGCGCTCAGGACGCTGGCGGCGTGGATCAACCACCTCCGTGGTTCCGGCGCACCGGTGAAGGACCCGGCCGCGGCGGTGATCACACCATTGGCATCGGGCACCGTCGACGACGCGGTTCCCCGCGTTCTCGAGTTTCTGGACGCAGACCTTGCCAACGACAAGGCGTTGGTGGACACAGTGATGGAGCTCTGCGGCCAGCTGACCGCCAATTCGTCGTAGCTGCACACGACGCCGCGATCGCTCCGCCACCCTTTGACCGAGAGAGAAGACACTACCGATGAGCACCAACGAAACGCTGCGGTTCGCCGTGATCGGCGCCGGCGTGATCGGCGACGTCCACTCGCACGCCCTCACCGATCTGGACGGCGTCGAACTCGTAGCGATCGCCGACGTCAAAGAGTCGAAGGCGGCCGCCATGGCAGGTAAATACGCTGTGTCGACATTCACCGCGGACGTCGAGGCGTTACTTCACCGCGAGGACATCGACGCCGTCACCGTCTGCACACCAAGCGGAGTGCACGCGGATGTTGCGGTGGCGGCACTGACAGCGGGCAAACACGTCGTCGTGGAGAAGCCGATCGACATCTCCTTGGCCGCCGCCGACCGGATTATCGCCGCCGAGCAGTCCTCGGGCAAGCGGGTCGCAGTGATTTCCCAACACCGATTCGACAAGTCGACCGAGAAGGTGCTGGCCGCGGTCCGGAGCGGCAATTTCGGCACGATCACCTCGGCGATCGCCTCCCATGCGTGGTGGCGTGGTCAGAGCTACTACGACTCGGGAGATTGGCGCGGTACCTGGGCAATGGACGGCGGGGGCGCGGTCATGAACCAGACCATCCACACGATCAACCTCATGGTCACCACGCTGGGAACACCGGTCGAGGTCTTCGCGTACACGGCTTGCCTGGCGCATGACCGCATCGAGGTCGAGGACACCGCCGTGGCGGTGGTGAAGTTCAGCTCCGGTGCGCTGGGAGTCATTCATGGCACGACAGCCGCGTACCCGGGTCTGGACGCCAGCCTGCGGATCTTCGGGTCGAAGGGCTCCGCGATCATCTCCAACGACGAACTCACCTTCTTCCACGAGAATGCAGGGGACGCACCAGAGGTCCTCATGCCAGACGCGGCCAACCCGCCCAATCAGGTGACCGAGGCTGACAAGCTCACTGCCGCTGACCAGGCTCTCGGCAAGGGCCACCAAGCTCAGTTGGCCGACTTCGTCAACGCGGTTCGCACGGGCGGACCCGTACGGGTGGGAACATCCGAGGCCCGGACGTCGCTGTCGGTCATCCTCGCGCTGTACGAATCCGCCGCCAGCGGCCACCCCATCCGTCTGTGACCCCCGGGCCCACCAGTTCGCCCAGCCCGAAAGGAAGAGGAAACCGTGCCACCAGTCATCGGTCCCCGACTGGCCGTGAACCCGATTGCCTATTGGAACGCCGGCGTCACCGCGGACAGGTCGACGGCAAACCTCGGCAGAGCACTGGGAGAGCTGTCGGACATCGGGTACACCGCCGTCAAGGCAGACGTACCGACCGACATGCAACCCGACCGGTACCTCTCGTGGCTGGAATCGTTCGGCCTGGCGCCGGCCCTGAGCCTGTTCAGTGGCCAGTTCGCGGACGCAACAACCCATCAGGTCGTCGCCGAGGAAGCGCGTGTCTTCGCAGCCGTACAGGCATCATTCGGCCAGCGATTCACGATGATCTCCACCATGGAGAAGGAGGAGTCGCCTCGACGGACACATCCCGCGGTGGGCTTCGGCTCTGACCCTGACCGACTGAAGGTTGTGGTCGACGGGATGCGACTGTGCTGCGAAGCGATGCGGGCCGAGGGAGTCCAGGCCGCGGTACATCCTCACGTCGGTGGATGGGTCGAGACTGAACACGAATTACGAACCGTGCTGGACGACATCGATCCCGGACTGCTGGCATTCGGCCCGGACACCGGACACATGTCGTGGGCCGGCATGGACGTTCGGAAGGTCCTGCAGGACTACTCGGATCGCATCGTCGGGGTGCACATCAAGGACACCTTCCAATCGGGGATCGACCGGGCGAAGGCGCTGGATCTCGACTACGACTCAGCCACGCGATCGAATGGGATCTGGGCCGAACCCGGAACGGGCGAACTCGACCTGGTGGCCTGCGTTCGGGCCTTCCCCGAAGGATTCGCCGGCGACTACATGATCGAGGTGGACATTCCCACCGTCCCGCTGAAAGAATGCCATCAGATCGCCTACGACTGGGCCGTCACCAACCTGGAACTCGGACCCCAGTAACACATGACAAACCAGCAACCCATCACCGCTGCGGTCATCGGGTGCGGTGCCATCTCGGCCGAGCATTTCACCGCAATAGCAGGCAACCCCAACGTGGTGCTGACCGCCGTGTCCGATACCGATCCAGGCCGGCTCGCCGCCGCATCCACCGCCTATACATGCCAGGGCTATTCCGACTACCAGACGATGCTCGTCGCCCAGCGACCAGACGTCGTTCATATTTGCACCCCGCATCACCTCCATGCCGAAATGGCCATTCGGTGTCTGGAACAGAACATCAATGTGCTCTTGGAAAAGCCGTTGGCAACGACGTCGGCCGACGCGGCTGCCATCATCGAAGCCGCGGACCGGAGCTCGGCCTTTGTCGGGGTGTGTTTCCAGAACCGCTACAACGCCATGTCGCAACGTCTGCGGGAGATCATTGACTCTCACCGGTTCGGGACGGTGCATTCCGCTCTGGCGTCGGTCATCTGGTCGAGAGACGCGACGTACTACCAGCGCAGGGAATGGCGCGGACGCTGGGCCACGGCCGGCGGTGGTGTGCTGATCAACCAGGCCATCCACACGCTCGATCTTCTCCAGTGGTACCTGGGTGACGTCCACGACGTTCGAGGAACCGCGTCGACCCTGCTGCTACCGGAACCGATCGAGGTCGAGGACACCGCAAGCATTGTCCTGACACACGCTGATGACCAGCGGTCGATATTCTTTGCGACCAACACCCACACCGGAAACGAGCCCATCACCATCGAACTACTCGCGGGGGAAGCTACCCTCAGACTCCACACCGATCTCACGGTCATCCATCCGGACGGCACCGAAGAGCTCGTTGTCGAGCAGCAGCGCAGGTCGGGCGAAAAGGCCTACTGGGGCGCGTCGCACGGTCTGCTCATCGACGACTTCTACCGTCATGTGAGCACCGGCCGCCGATTCTGGATCGACGCCCGTGAGGCCCTCAAGACACTCAGCATCATCACATCGGTATACGACCAGTCGCAGTTGCGGAATCGAATCCCAGTGGGTGCGGCGAGATGGTGACCGCCCTCACGGGCTGACCAAAATCTGCACTTGTGCAGATTTGCAGTGTGTGCAAGAATAGTTCCCGTGACGACCGAGGTCGGCCTGCGCGAACGCAAGCGAGAGAGAACCCGACGCCGGCTGGAGGAGGCCGCGATCGGGCTGGCGCTGCGCGACGGGCTGGACAAGGTGACCATCGACGCGATCAGCGCCCGCGCCGACGTGTCGCCGCGCACCTTTTTCAATTACTTCGACAGCAAGGAGGACGCGATTCTCGGCGTCCTACCACCCGACATCAACGACGAGATCCTGGCGGCCCATCGCGTCCGCTACGCGCAGTCGGACCTGGTGGAGTCGCTGATCGGGTTGCTGATAGCGGTGCTGGGCCCGTCGATCGACGCGCCATCGTTCCGCGAGGCACGCATGCAGGTGGTCCGCCAACATCCGGAGTTGCTGGAACGGTTGATGACCCGGATGGCGCGGATGACTGAGCGGTTCACCGCCGCGACGGGCGATCTGCTTGTCCAGCACGGCGGGGCGTCCGACGAGAGGTCGGTGTCGGACGCTGTTGCGGAGACCATGTTCATGACCTGCGCCGGCGGGATTCGCGCCGCGACCAAGCAATGGACGACGACCGACGAGGACCTTTCCTTGATCGAATTGGAACAACGGGCGGTCGCGCTCGTACGAGAGACAATCGAGAAACTCACATGACAGAACAGCCCACCCCCGCCGAGGCGGCCCTGGTTGATGATGCCGACGATGAAGCGGTCGCCGCCACCCGACGCCACATCCTGCTGGTCTTTGCCGGCCTGATGGTGACGATGCTGCTCGCATCGCTGGACCAGATGATCTTCAGTACCGCGCTGCCGACGATTGTCGGCGAGCTCGACGGCGTCAATCACATGCTGTGGGTCACCACGGCCTACATCCTCGCTTCCACGATCACCCTTCCCGTGTACGGAAAGCTCGGCGACCTCATCGGTCGCAAGGGGCTCTTCATCACGGCCATCGCCATCTTCATGGTGGGTTCGGTCATCGGCGGCCTCGCGCACAACATGACCTGGCTGATCGCCGGTCGGGCGGTTCAGGGTCTTGGCGGCGGCGGTCTGCTCATCCTGGCGCAGGCCATCATCGCGGACGTCGTTCCGGCCCGGCAGCGCGGAAAGTACATGGGCATCATGGGCGGCGTCTTCGCCATCTCCTCGGTCGCCGGACCGCTGCTCGGCGGCTGGTTCACTGACAGCATCGGTTGGCGCTGGGCGTTCTGGATGAACATCCCGCTGGGGATCCTGGCCATCACCTCGGCCGCGTTCTTCCTGCGGCTGCCCAAGAACACCAACCGCAATCCGAGTATCGACGTCGCCGGTATTTCCATGCTGGCCGTCGCGTCCACCTGTCTGGTGCTGATGACGACCTGGGGCGGCAACACCTACGACTGGAATTCGCCGGTCATCATCGGCCTGATCCTGGGCGCGATCGTCGCCGGCATCAGCTTCGTTGTCGTCGAGCGGCGCGCCGCCGAACCGATCATGCCGCTGCACCTGTTCCGGCAGCGCAACTTCAACCTCACCACCGTCGTCGGGCTCATCATCGGCGTCGCGATGTTCGGTGCGTTGGCCTACCTGCCGACCTACCTGCAGATGGTCACCGGCGCGAACGCCACCCAGGCCGGGTTGTTGATCATCCCGTTGATGGCAGCGTTGTTGATCACCTCGATCGTGTCCGGGCAACTGGTCAGCAAGACCGGCCGCTACAAGTGGTTCCCGATCACCGGCATGGTGCTGGTGGGAATTTCGCTGTTCCTGCTGTCGACCATGACGCCGACGCTGGCGGTCTGGATCATCTGCGGTTACCTGGCGATCATGGGCCTCGGGCTCGGCATGAGCATGCAGATCCTGATCCTGATCGTGCAGAACACCTTCCCGGTCACCGAGGTCGGCACCGCGACCGCGTCGAACAACTACTTCCGGCAGATCGGCGCCTCGCTCGGGTCCGCGATCGTCGGGAGCCTGTTCGTCGGCAAGCTCACCCATCTGCTCGGCGAGCGGCTGCCGGCCGGCGGAACGTCCGCGGAAGGCGGCAACAACTCGCTGACCCCGGCCGTGGTACGCGACCTGCCGCAGGCGCTGCATGACGTCATCGTCGGCGCGTACAACGACGCCCTCACCCCGGTGTTCCTGTACATGGTGCCGCTCGTCGTCGTCGGGTTGATCCTGCTGTTCTTCGTGGTCGAGAAGCCGTTGGCCACCACGATCGAACGGGACATCCTCCCGGAGAGCCTGGAAATCGACGGCGGCAACTGGGAAATCGTCGACGCACCACCGCGTGCCGAAACCGAGCGCGCGGTGCGCTGACCCATCCGTCGGCTGTGCCCGGACAGCCGTACCGCGCCGGGTGATGTTTCCGTAGCTGGTACGGAGGTGGGTCGAGGCGATCCGCAGCACCCTGAGTGAAGTCCTCACGACTCACCCACCGATTCCCCCGGGGAGCATCCACCGATGGCACGAGCAATCGACGACCTGTCCGACGGGCCGGTCACCAAGCGATCGAGGGCTGGGTCAGCAACAAGATCTTCTTCGACGGCCGGGTATCCAATCGCGGGCACATGCGGGCGACCGGGGCCGACAGCTACCACTTCTCCGCGCAGACCCTGCTGTCCACCGATGCGGTGGCGCGCGCGGCCGGGTGGACCGGGCATGTCGGTGGCACCTTCGACGGCGATCCGCGGAACGAGGACTGGGTCGAGGACAGCACCAACGGGTTGGTCACGGCCAATTACTGGGATCTGCAGCACGGGACCTATCGGGCGGAGCGCCATTACCGCGGCGCGATCACCGGAGTGCTGTCCGACATCGCCGGCGCGGCCCTCAAGTTCGTCGTCGGCGCCACCACGCTCGCGACTCCGGGCGCCGCCGCCCTGGTGATCTTCGTCGGCCGGCTGGCCGCCGCGGTGGCCAAGGACGGCGACTTTGCCGCCGGCGCCAAGATCGTCGGCGGCACGCTCTGGCTGGCCGGTCCGTTCGGGACGATGTACGCGCTCGCCGCCGAGGGCATCGCCGCCATCGAGCACGACAGCCGGGACGTCCGGCCCGACGAATACACGTTGGCGCAGTTGGTGTTCGGCCCGGCCACCCCGCCGCGGGACAAGCTCCGGATCACCGACACCATCGGCGCGGCCGATCGGCCCTTCACGTTTCCACGGTTCGACGGTGTCATCACCCTGGATCTCGGTCCCGAGGGTTACGCGAACGCGCTGACCATGAAGGAAGGGATCTACAGCGACCGCCGCAAGCGCAAGCGGGTGTACGGCGAGGCGTTCATCCACGAGATTGTGCACGCGTGGCAGCTGACCCACGGGTCGACCCTGCGTTTCATCGCCTCCGGGATGACCAAGGTGTTCGGCGAGGACTACACCTATACGCCGGGGAAGAACTACTCGACATACAAGCTGGAGCCGCATGCCTCGATCGTCGAGGACTGGTACGCCCGGAATTACACGAAGGATGTCCCGGGTGAGGGGTACGGCCTGAATTCGCAGAAGGCGATGACCGATCCGCTGTTCCGTTACATTTCACAGAACCTGCGCACCTGACAGGGCGCGTGACTGCGCCCGGTACGGTCCACCGTGATGATCACAAGAATTCGATCATGTGGCATTTCCCGCCGTAGCGGAGGATCTGGTTATTCGGGTGCGGCGACCTCGGAGCGGTGATTCGCTGGGCCCATGCATCTCCGATGGCTCGATCCCGAGCAGCTGTCCGATCGCGACGTCGCGGGCGCCGTGGCCGTCCTCGAATCGTCCAGGCAGGTGGACAGCCCCCACCAACTGAGCCTGACGACCACCGATTTCGTCACCGACGTACGGCACGGTTTCGACGGCGACCCCGCAGCAGTGGCGGTGGTCCGCGGGCTGCCCGACGGTCGGGACGATGAGCTCGCCGACCACGAGACCGACCGGACGGGCCCGGTGACGGCCGTTCTCGAAGTGGAACTGCCGCACCGCGACAACACCCACCTGGCGTTGGTGCGGGTGACCGTGCATCCCGCGGCCCGGCGGCGGGGTCTCGGCGCGCGATTGTTCGATACCGCCATCGAGCTGGCCCGGGCGCAGGGCAGGACCCTGGTGGTGGTCAATTGCTGGGACGGAACTGCGGGCGTCGAATTCGCCAAATCCATGGGCATGGATCGGGCCGGCCAGGACGTGAAGCGCACGCAGAACCTGCTGTCCGTCGACGAGACCGGGTTGGCGTCACTCGCCTCCGCTGCCCGCCGCCATGCGGGCGGGTACGACGTCGTCCGCTTCGCCGGCCGGACTCCCGCCGATGCTGGCGGATATCGCGGCCATGACGGGTGCCATCAACGACGCCCCGACCGACGATCTGGACATCGAGGACATGATCTTCACCCCGGACCGGGTCGAGGCCTTCGAGAGCGCGCAACTGGCCCACCACCGCCGGTTGTATCGGGTGGTCGCCCGCGAACGATCCACCGGTGAATTGGCCGGTCACACCTATGTCGGCGTCGACGGACAACGACCGTGGCATGCCACGCAATTCGACACCAGCGTCGTCCGCGGGCACCGCGGCCATCGCCTCGGCCTGTTGCTGAAAGCCGAAATGCTCCGCTGGCTTCGCGAGGCCGAACCCAACCTGGAGCGACTGGAAACCTGGAATGCCGAGTCCAATGCGTACATGATCGGGGTGAACGAGACCCTGGGCTATGAGGTGGTCGCCGAGGTCGTCGGGTGGCAGCGGCACCTCTGACCCGGATCCGTGAGTTGGGAGCGTGGCTGGGTCGTGTCGGGAACGTGGTGACGCCCTCTGACGTGGGAAAATGGGGCTGTCGAAGGCTTCCATCACCCACACCAGAAGGGCATCGAGTTGATGCTATCTGCTTCCGCGTCCTCTCGGGGTGCCTGCCACCGTCGTGGGTTCGGTCGTCGGGTTCGGGTCGGGGCGACCGATCCGCGGTTGACCGGTCATGCGGGAATGGCCGCGGTGACCGAGGCCGATCGGGTGTTGGGCATCGCGCAGGCCCTGGACAGTGCGGTCGGCTTGGTCAAGGCACGCCGCCGGGGGGCCTGCTGCTCTCGATGGCCCCTTCGCAATTGGCCGGCGCGGATTTCCTGGTCGGGATGGACCGGCACCGCGCCGATGTCGCCAGCCAGCTGTTGGAACCGGAGCCCACCCGGGCGTCCTCGACCACGGCGCAACTGGCGAAGCGTTTCACCCCAACGCATACGGCCGGGATCGAGAACGGGATCGGGACGGTCAACGCGCGGGTGCTGAGGTTGTTACCGCAACGGCGACGGATCCAGTTGTTGACGTCGGCGACGATCGACGAGGACACCGCCGATGTGGAGGTCTGCGGACCGAAGAAGCATGACGCGGTCTACAACCATCAGGGGCAGAGGGCGTATCGGGCCGCATATCGCGTTCTGGTCCGACGGCGGCGTCACCCTTTCTGCGGACCTGACGAAGGCGGACGAGGATCCATGCCCGGTCGCCGCGCACCTGTTGGACCGGGCGATCGCGCAACTGCCCCGGGGGTGGCGAAGGAGCGATATCGTTGGGACGCAAGGTATTGCGCGGCGGACCTGGCCAAGCACCGCATCACCAAGGGTGTCGAGTTCGCGATCGGTGTGAAGAGAAACAGCGCCGTGGTCCGCGCCTCTCGGAGCGCATGGATCGCCGGGTGGCACCCGGCCAAGGACATGGACCACGTCTGAAACCGGGCAAACCAGACACAGGCCCAAAACGAGCACGACGACTCACACGCTTACCCACGGATTTGGGTCTGAGCCGACAGGTCTTGCTGGGGGGCACATTTGGGCGCGCACCACCGGCCGGGCCCCATCTTCCCCCACCGGCACGACTGCGGCACCCGATGAGCGGCAACTCCACCCCGCCAGCCGCACCGGCGATCACGTCGTTCGCCGGCCCGAGCCACGCCCATGGGCTGAACCCATTCCCACGGCTGGGCCAGCGCGTAGAACCCCAGCAACGCCGCATTGGCGGCGATCCCGCAGACGCC
>JBBQGJ010000181.1:0-12701 GCA_038322925.1 Mycobacteriales bacterium | reverse complement strand
ACGGATCTCGCGCCGACCTTGAGCCAGCAGCAACGGGCCTGGCTCTCCCTGACCCAGCCGGTCGGATTGCTCGGCACCACCGCGTTGCTCGCGGCGCCGACGGACTTCGCGAAGGAAGCCATCGAGCGGATCCTGCGGGAGCCGATCACAACCGCGCTCTCCGGACACCTCAATCTGCAGATCAGTCTGGCCGTCACGGTCAGCGAGGAACATTCCGTCGGTCCGCTGACCTCCTCGACCACGGCCGCCGATCGACAGCGACCGCTGGACCGTAGCGATCCTTTCGCGCCCGGGTCGTACCTCGGGGACGGCGGCCTGGTCGAGCAACGCGGCGAGCAGTCGGGTTCGATGACGCCGGCCGGATTCAACGGCGCCCTTGGCCCGGACCTGCGTGACGTTGATGATCTCGAAGCCCTGGATGACGAGGGCGACGAGGAGGCGGACGCGCTCGCCACCGTCACCGAGATCTGGCCGACGTACTCCGGGCGACGCGACACGGCCCTCGCGCACCCGTCACAGACTAGGCTGAACGAGAAGTACACCTTCGAGACGTTCGTCATCGGTGCCTCCAACCGGTTCGCGCACGCGGCCGCGGTGGCGGTGGCCGAGGCACCTGCGGTGGCTTACAACCCGCTGTTCGTCTGGGGCGAGTCGGGTCTGGGCAAGACCCACCTGCTGCACGGCATCGGGCACTACGCGCAGCGGTTGTTCCCCGGCATGCGGGTCCGGTACGTGTCCAGCGAAGAGTTCACCAACGACTTCATCAACTCGCTGCGTGACGACCGGAAGGTCGCCTTCCAACGCCGCTACCGGGACGTCGACGTGCTGCTGGTCGACGACATCCAGTTCCTGGAAGGCAAGGAAGGCACCCAGGAGGAGTTCTTCCACACCTTCAACACCCTCTACAACGCGAACAAGCAGATCGTCATCTCCTCGGATCGCCCGCCCAAGCGGCTGGAGACCCTCGAGGACCGGATGCGGACCAGGTTCGAATGGGGCCTGACCACCGACATCCAGCCTCCGGAGCTGGAGACCCGGATCGCGATCCTGCGCAAGAAGGCGGCGCTGGACCGGATGAACGCGCCGGACGACGTGCTGGAGTTCATCGCCAGCCGGATCGAGCGCAACATCCGCGAACTGGAGGGCGCGCTCATCCGGGTGACCGCATTCGCCTCGCTGAACCGGCAGACCGTCGACCTGTCGCTGGCCCAGATCGTGCTGCGCGACCTCATCCGTGATCCGGTGGGCAACGACATCGACGCGGCCACCATCATGGCCGTCACCGCCGAGTACTTCGCGGTGACGCTGGACGAGCTCTGCGGGCCGGTGAAGACCAAGCAGATCGCCTCCGCCCGGCAGATCGCCATGTATCTGTGCCGCGAGCTGACCGACCTGACACTGCCCAAGATCGGCCAGACGTTCGGCAACCGCGACCACACCACCGTCATGCACGCCGCCAAGAAGATCAGGGCCGAGATGGCCGAACGCCGCCAGACCTACGACCACGTCCAGGAGTTGACAGCCCGGATCCGCGACCGGATGCGGCACTGACCCTCCGCCCGGACGGGTGAACTTCTTCCATCCGGGATTTTCCGAACCGCAGCCGTCCATCACCGGTGGATCCTGCGGTCTTCGGCGTACCCGGATCACGAAAGGGTCACGACGCGGTGCTAACGATGCACACCGTGTGGACAACTCTGGGGACAAATGGGGATGCATCGGGGACAACCACCCGTTTCCGCATTTCATCCACCGGCGGCCGTGATGCTCCCGGATCGGTCCCAGGCCTGTCCACCGCACCGACACGCCGCGTGGCCTGCGCCGGGCACCCCCTGTCCACACCATCAACAGCACCTACTACTGCTACTGGTTTTCTCTCTCCAAGAGCTCTTCTTTCTTGTAACCCTGGGGATGAACGGCTCGGAGGGTGGATGGCCTGCCGGAAGGACTCCCGAACCGCACCATCGACAAGGGCGACGGGCGCGGACCAGGCCGTGAGCCGCACAGGGACCCCGGCGTGACGCCGAGAACTTTTGGTCGTACGGTGTGAGACCGAGCTAGAACATCAGCAGCTGGGGGTTTTGACGGTCCACCCGACCGCACATCGGCGTCATCGGCCTCGGTCGGCGAGCCGTCACCGTGCCGGCCGGCGGCACCCGCTCGCCACTTCAGCCCAGCAGGGTTCAGCGCCACAACGCGGCCACCGCCGCGTCCCAGGAGGTTTGTCCATGAAGTTCCGTGTCGCCCGCGACGATCTCGCCGACGCCGTCGCATGGGTGGCCAAGTCGCTGCCGACCAGACCTCCGGTCCCGGTGCTGGGCGGAATCCTGCTCGAGGTGCGGGGATCGACGCTGACCGTCGCCGGGTTCGACTACGAGGTGTCCACCCGCGCGGAGATCTCGGTCGACACCGTGGACACGCTGGACGATGACACCAACGGGGAGCCCTCCGCCGACCGGGTGCTGGTCTCGGGCCGGCTGCTGGCCGAGATCACCAGAGCGCTGCCCGCCAAGCCGGTGGACTTCTCCGTCGACGGGCCCAGGGTGACCATCGTCGGCGGCTCGGCCCGGTTCACGTTGCCGACCATGCCGGTCGAGGACTACCCGCCGCTGCCGGAGATGCCGGGCGCATCGGGCACCGTCGACGCCGCCACCTTCGCCGAGGCCGTCGCGCAGACCGCGATCGCCGCCGGCCGCGACGACACGCTGCCGATGCTTACCGGGATCCGGGTCGAGATCGAAGGCGATCGGCTGACCCTGGCCGCGACCGACCGCTTCCGGTTGGCCGTGCGGGAGCTCCAGTGGTCACCCGACGCGCCCGACGTCTCGACCGCGGTATTGGTGCCCGCCCGCACGCTTGCCGACGCAGCGAAGACCCTGGGCGGCGCGTCGGACGTCACCATCTCGCTCGGCGAGGGACTGCTGGGGCTGCAAGCGGCCGGCCGGCGCACCACGGTCCGGCTGCTGGACGTGGAGTTCGTCAAGTACCGCTCTCTGCTGCCGACCACCCACACCACCACGGTCGACGTGCCGGTCAGTGAGCTCGGCGACTCGATCAAGCGGGTCTCGCTGGTCACCGATCGCGGGCACCACCTGCGGATGCAGATCACCGACGGTTCGCTGACGTTGACCGCCGGCGGCGACGACGAGGGTCGGGCCGAGGAGGAACTGCAGGTCGACGCGGACGGCGCGGAGCTGCTGATCGCGTTCAACCCGTCGTACCTGCTGGACGGGCTCGGCGTGCTGCGCTCGAACATGGTGCGGTTGGCGTTCACCACCCCGTCCCGGCCCGCGCTGCTGCTGCCCGTCACCGGTGACGAGGCCGGATCCGCGGAGTCCGACGGTGCGGTGACCGAGGCGCCGGCGTACCGCTACCTGGTGATGCCCGCGCGGTTGCCGGGCTGACCAAGCCCCCGTACGGCCGCTGTCGTACGCCGGGCGGGGTTGCGTTGGACTGGCAGACGGTGATCGAGCGGAAGGAAGCAGCATGCAGATCGGCCTGATCGGGCTCGGGAAGATGGGCGGCAACATGGCCGAGCGGCTGCGCGCCGACGGTCACGAGGTGGTCGGTTACGACCGCAACCCGGCCAGTCCGCGAACGGTCGATTCACTGCCGGCGCTGGCGGCCGCGCTCGCCGCGCGCCGGGTGGTGTGGGTGATGGTGCCCTCGGGCGAGCCGACCCGGGCCACCGTCGCGGATCTGGCCGAGGTGCTGGAGCATGGCGACGTCATCATCGACGGCGGCAACTCCCGGTACACCGATGATCAGCTGCACGCCGCGGCGCTGCAGCCCGAGGGGATTCGGTACCTCGACGTGGGGGTGTCCGGCGGTGTCTGGGGCCTGTCCGAGGGCTACGCCCTGATGGTCGGCGGCGATTCAGACACCGTGACCGTCGCCCAGCCGATCTTCGATTCGCTCAAACCACCCGGCGACAGCGGTTTCGTGCACGCCGGCCCGGTCGGCGCCGGGCACTTCACCAAGATGATCCACAATGGCATCGAGTACGGCATCATGCAGGCCTACGGCGAGGGGTACGAACTGCTCAAGGCGGCCGACATGGTGACCGACCCGGACGCGGTGATGGCGTCCTGGCAGCAGGGCACGGTGATCCGGTCGTGGCTGTTGGACCTGCTGGTCAGGGCGCTGGAGAAGGACCCGGGACTGGCCGAGATCCGGCCGTACGCGCAGGATTCCGGCGAGGGCCGGTGGACCATCGAGGCTGCCGTCCACCACTCCGTGCCGCTGCCGGTGATCACTGCGGCGCTGTATGCGCGGTTCGCCTCCCGGCAGCAGGACTCGCCGGCGATGAAGGTGGTCGCCGCACTGCGGAACCAGTTCGGCGGGCACGCGGTGGGCCATGAGGGTTCCACCGCGCCGGTCCCGATCAGCTGAGGCGTGTTCGCCCGCCATCTCTCGCTGCTCGACTACCGGTCCTGGCCGTCCGCGGAGGTGCCGCTGCAGCCCGGCGTCAACGTGCTGATCGGCCGGAACGGCACCGGCAAGACCAACCTCGTCGAGGCGCTCGGCTACCTGGCAACGCTGTCCTCGCACCGGGTGGCCACCGACGCGCCGCTGATCCGACGCGGCGCCGAACGCGCCGTGGTCCGAGCTGCGGTGGTCTCCGACGACCGTGAGCTGCTGCTGGAGATCGAGATCAACAACGGCAGGGCCAACCGGGCGCGGATCAACCGGGCGCCGCTGACCAGGGCCCGCGACCTGCTCGGGGTGCTGCGCACCGTGCTGTTCGCGCCCGAGGACCTGACGCTGGTCCGCGGTGATCCCGCGGAACGGCGCCGGTTCACCGACGACGTGCTGATCATGCGCGCGCCGCGGATGGCCGGTGTGCGTGCCGACTACGACCGGGTGCTCAAGCAACGCAACGCGCTGCTCAAGTCGGCCGGGCTGGCCCGCCTCGGCGGCGGCGAGCTGGCCACCCTGGACGTCTGGGACGAGCACCTGGCCACCGCCGGCGCCGAGCTGGTGCACGCCCGGCTGGCGCTGATCGCCAAGCTACGGCCGCACGTCGCGGCCGCGTACGCGGACCTGGCCGGGGCCGGTGACGCGGTCGGCCTGGTGTACCGCGGGACGGTGCCGATCCCGGACAGTGATCAGGAACCGGCGGACGCGACCGGTGTGACCCCGGAACCCGTTGCTACACCCGGGATCGAAGCGCTGCGGGAATCGATGCTGGCCGAGCTGATCCGGGTCCGGCAGAGCGAGCTCGACCGCGGCATCTCGCTGGTCGGCCCGCACCGCGACGACCTCGAGCTGGTGCTCGGTCGCGGTCCGGCCAAGGGTTACGCGTCGCACGGGGAGTCGTGGTCGTTCGCGCTGGCCCTGCGGCTGGGGTCGTTCGCGTTGCTGCGCAGCGACGGGGTGGACCCGATCCTGGTGCTGGACGACGTCTTCGCCGAGTTGGACACCACCCGCAGGGACCGGCTGGCCGCGCTGGTCGCCGACGCCGAACAGGTGGTGCTGACTGCGGCCGTCCACGGCGACGTGCCCGAGGCGCTGGGCGGGGTCCGGCTCTGGGTCACCGACCAGGGAGTGACGCCAGAACAGTGACCTCAGAACAGTGCGGTCAGAACAGTGCGGTCAGAACAGTGACGTCAGCGCACGGCTGAGCCGTGCGCGGACGTGACCGCCGCGGTGTGCGTGGCCAGGAACGCCAGCACCCGGGCGGTGGCGTCGGCCTGGGCGCGGGCCTGACCCTCCCGGCTGCCGCCGAGCGCGATGCCGCCGGTCCACTGTGCGTCCGTGGGTAGCAGGCCGAGCCGGATCAGGTGACCGGCGCCGGAGTACACCACGAGTTCGTCGTCCCGGTCGCAGCCCGCAGCGTGCCGTTGCGCGGCCAGAGTGGCGGCCATCGGCCCGGCCGGCCAGACCTGGTCGTCGGTGCCGCACAGCATCAGCAATGGCGACGCCACCGTGGTGGCGTCCAGCACCGCGGCGCTCGCAGCAGCGGGCCCCGGATCGGCTCCGGCCGCCTGGACCGTGCCACCGTCATCGACGACGGTGGATCCGATGGTGGCCAGCGAGTTCTCATAGGCCGGCCGCACCCGCAGCAGCGACGGGCGGCGGTGCGCGGCGTCCCGGCCGACGGTCCAGGCGTTGCGCACCAATTGGCGCATCAACACGCCGCTGGCCACCGGGAGCCACGGCACGGGCAGCCCGGCGGCGGTCCACGACCCGGTGTCCGGAATCTCGCCGGATGCGCCCATCGCCTGCCAGCTGACCGAGCTCGGACTGACCAGGATCACCGCCCGGGGTGCCGGTGCCAGGCCATGCCCGAGAGCGGCCAGCAATCCTTCGGATCCCCGCGAGAGCCCCATCGCCGCAACACGTGTCGGATCGACCTCGGTACGGCCGGTCAGCAGCGCCAGCGCAGCGGCAAATCGTTCCAGCGGCACCTGGCTGATCCCGGCCTCGGCGTCGGGGCCCGAGATCCAGGCCTGCGCCAGGGCCGCATAGCCGTGCGAGGCGAGCAGCGCGGCGCCGGCGAGTTGCGATTCGTAGCCGCCCTCCGAGCCGCCGAAGCAGGCCACCGCGGGCCAGCCGCCCGCCGGAGGTTCGCCGGAAGGGAGCACCAGTATCCCGGGCCGCCCGTCCACCCGGGTCGGCTCGAACCGGACACCGGGGTCGGCGCCGCGACGCAGCACCGTGCGCCGGGCGAGGACCCCGCCGGCCGCATGGACCTCGATCGTCACCTGCCAGGGTTCGGTCGGGGCGATGAAAACCTCGGGGACGGCGTTCTCGTCGGCGAACGTCATCGCCCAGATCGGCGCGCCGGCGTCCGCCGTCGTCCAGTCCGACGCAGCGGACGGTTCTGGGGACGGGACAGCCACGGCCAGATCAAGAACCCCTGACGGAGGGACGACAAGTTCGGCCTTCGACCGCCAGAGGTGGCCGTACAGGTCATGCCCCGAGGTGGTGACGGTCGCCGACGTGGGGTGCGGCTTCCCGGCGGCGGACAGGTCGACGCGGACGCCGAACGCCTCGTCCATCCGGCTGTCCGGTGGGGCGTCGATGTGGACGAGGTCGGTGGCCACATCCGCGGGCGGCGGGGCCTGCGCGACGACGGTGGGACGTGCCGCGGACCGCTGGTCGACCGCGGCCGATCGCTTCTCGAACCACGGCGGGAACACCGCGGAGATCGCGCCCGCGACGCCGAGAACGGTGAACGGGATGACCCAGTAACACAGGATGGAGAGCGGGTTCTCCATGTCCCGGATGGTGGCGTCGCCGTCCACGACGGGCGGGATCAGCGTGGAGGCGAGCATGATGCCGAACGCACCGACCCACATCCAGGTCATAGCGGCCGTCACGGATTTGAAGCCCTCGCTGCGCGCGGTGGCCTCGTCGACGGTGTCCTCGGCGTATTCCCTGACGAACGGGTGCCCGGCCAGCACGCCGACCAGCGCGATCAGGAACAGTCCGGCGCTGCTCAGCGGCTGCAGCCAGCGTTCCAGCACGTCGGTCGGCACGGTGAAGGCCGCGACGGTCAGCACCGCGAACACCGCGAGGTTGCCGATCTCCAGGGTGTGTGCGCGCTCCTTGCGCAGCCGGTGCAGCAGTTCGATGAGCACCGTGATGGCGAACGCGACTCCGACCGCGAGCTTGAACGGCGCGTTCCCGACCAGCACCCAGTAGACGATCCACGGCACGAACCCCAGCACGATGGCCATGACGCCCCCCTTGCTGACATCAGTTTGCGCGCCGTCGACTGCTACGGCAAACGGGTGACCCGGATGGTGTCCGTCCGAAAGTTGCCGTGCGGTGTGGACCAGTTGCACGGCGAGCCAGGCGCGGGGATGAGAATGGGCGGCGTGGATCAGCAGCCGCCCGACCCAGCGGAACCATCGGTGTCGAGTGCTACCGGTGGGGGCGCGCCCCGCGGCCGGGGAAACCCGGACCTCCCGCCGCGCAAGGGCTCCGACCTGGCTCGCGACGCGCTCGCGGCCGCCCGGGAGAGCAACGCCGCCCGGCGGAAGGCGGCCGGCCGGACCCCGCTGCACCGCCGGGGTGCCGCGAACAACCTCAAGCGGCGTCGGTGGTCGGGCTCGGGCCCCGACGCCAGGGACCCGCAGCCGCTCAGCGTCACGCTCCGCACCTGGGTGGCCGGCGCCGGCGCCGGAGCGGACCTGACCAAGGCGACCGTCTTCGGCCGCTGGCCGCAGATCGTCGGCGCGGACATCGCCGACCATTGCGCGCCGGTGTCACTGGTGGACGGCGAGCTGCTGGTGCAGGCCGAGTCGACCGCCTGGGCGACGCAGATCCGGATGCTGTCGGGCCAGCTGGTGCGGCGGATCAACGACGAGGTGGGCGAACGGTCGGTGAAGCGGATCCGGGCCCGCGGACCGGCCGCGCCGTCGTGGAAGTTCGGGAACCGGCACGTGTCCGGTCGGGGCCCGCGGGACACCTACGGCTGAGCCGGCGACCCCACAACCCCCAGCGACCCCACAACCCCCCAGCGACCCCACGACCCCCAGAACGCCGACCGACCCGACCGAAGCCCGCGGCGAGCCGTCAGACCGGCACGCCCAGCCCGCCGCCGACCCACATCAGGTACGACCCGCGGTTGTACCCGCCGCTGAACCCGTTGCGCAGCACCCACATCCGCAGCGGCGGAACGTCGGCCAACAGCACCGCCGCGCTCGCCGCGTCCAGCTCGTCCAGCAACCAGAACAGCTCCCGGGCGAGCGTCGTCGGCCGCCGCCGCCGGCGGCGGCGGCGGCGGACCACACCCCGGTCGGTCGCGGCCCAGTCCTGGCTCGTCAGCGCCCCGAGCGCGACTGCGGTGACGTCGCCGTCACGCTCGAACACCGCGGCCAGCACGGCGGCCACCTCGCGCACCGCGTCCAATACCAGCAGCCGGTGCTCGGCGTCGCCGACCCGGGCCCACCGCTCGGCGGCCGTCACCAGCCCCGCGCACTGCGCGGCCGCGGCGAGGTGGTCGTCGCGCACCTGATCGGCAGCACCGGCCAGCGACGGATCACCGGCCACCGCGCGGGGCCAGATCAGCTCGTCCTGCAGCTGCCAGTGCCGCCGGAGCTCGCCGGTCAGGAATGTCACGTGACCGATCAACGCCGACCGGCGTACCGCGGTGACCGGCCCCGCCAGCACCGAGGTCAGCCGGTCGAGGTCGCGGAGCACGGCGCGGTGCAGCACGGCATCGAGCCGCAGCCGGGCGCTGGCAGCACCGCCAGTACCGCCAGGACCGTCAGGACCGTCAGGACCGTCAGCATCGTCAGCACCGTCAGGACCGTCAGACGGCGCAATCGCGAGATCGCCGGGGCGGTAGGAAAGCTGGGTCATGGTGGGTGCCCCCGGGGACAATCGATGTGCAGACGACAGGCAGACGGCAGGCAGGAGAACTGCTGTGGCTGGTGTGACTGGTGATGTGTTGGCAGCTGTAGAACGGTGTCTACCGCCTGGGGCGGCGAAGGTGTGGCAGGCGCTCCGTGACATGACGAACCGGAAGTGACGTGAGTACCCGAGGGGCGCGTGGTCGGGCCCGGCCCGGCCATCGCTGGGGAGTCGGTGCCGATGACGGTTGATACCTCGGCAGCGACGGCCATAAGGCCGGCGGCCGCGATCCGGCAAGATCATTTCAGTGTCACTCCCACGGTCCCCGTTGACCGTCGGACGACGCCCGCCCGCGCCAGTCACTATCGGATCCACCGGATCGTGACACCACGGCATCCACAGGCACCGCGCCTGGCCCCCTCTGCCCGGCTGAACCGGTAGACTCAAGAGGGTTTCCTCCGCAAAGGGCCCTGAGGTCTCCGCTGCCGGATCTGAGTGCAACTCCGATCCGGCTCGCGAAGCACTCACGCCGGGGCGGTGGGCACCTCCCGATGCAGCGAGCCGTCGGGGATCCCGCCGCGGCAGCCCGCCCGGTGTGTCCCCCGGGCAGCCGGTTCGTGTCCCAGTGTCGGGCCGTGAGCAAGCGCGGGAGCGACGAGAAGACCTGTGACGACAAAGAAGAACGAGTACGGCGCGTCCTCCATCACCGTCCTGGAGGGCCTGGAAGCGGTCCGCAAGCGGCCCAGCATGTATATCGGCTCCACCGGCGAGCGCGGGCTGCACCATCTGATCCAGGAAGTCGTCGACAACTCGGTGGACGAGGCGATGGCCGGCCACGCCGACTACATCATCGTGACGCTGCGGGCCGACGGCGGGGTGACGGTTTACGACAACGGCCGCGGCATCCCGGTCGAGATGCACCCCAAGGAGAAGCGGCCCACCGTCGAGGTGGTCATGACGATCCTGCACGCCGGGGGTAAGTTCGACTCCGACTCCTACGCCGTCTCCGGCGGCCTGCACGGCGTCGGCATCTCGGTGGTCAACGCGCTGTCCACCAGGCTCGACGTGGAGATCCACCGCGACGGCCGGGCTTACCAGCAGACCTACACCTACGCCAAGCCCGGACCGCTGAACCAGCTCGGCGCCAGCTCGAAAACCGGCACCACGATCACCTTCTGGGCCGACGGCGGGATCTTCGAGACCACCCAGTACAACGTCGAGACGGTGTCCCGCCGGCTGCAGGAGATGGCGTTCCTGAACAAGGGCCTGACCATCGTGCTGCGCGACGAGCGGCGCACCGGTGACCTGGCGGACCTGGCCGAGATCGGCCCGACCGCCGAGCCGGTCACCGGCGCGGCCGAGGTCACCAAGGCGTGGAAACCGCTGGAGCGCACCTTCCACTACCCGGGCGGCCTGGTCGACTACGTCAAGCACCTCAACCACACCAAGGACCCGATCCACCCGTCGATCATCGGTTTCGAGGCCAAGGGCGAAACGATGGAGGTGGAGATCGCGATGCAGTGGAACTCCTCCTACAACGAATCGGTGCATTCCTTTGCGAACACCATCAACACTCATGAGGGCGGCACCCACGAGGAGGGATTCCGCGCGTCGCTCACCTCGGTGGTGAACAAATACGCCGCGGAGAAGAAGTTACTCAAGGAAAAGGACGACAAGCTGTCCGGCGAGGACGTCCGTGAGGGGCTCGCCGCGATCATCTCGATCCGGCTGCGGGAACCGCAGTTCGAGGGGCAGACCAAGGGCCGGCTGGGCAACACCGAAGCAAAGTCGTTCGTGCAGATCGCCTGCAACGAGTGGATCGCCGACTGGTTCGAGCGCAATCCCGGTGAGGCGAAAACCATCATCGGCAAGGCGATCTCCTCGGCGCAGGCCCGTTCCGCCGCACGCCGCGCGCGAGACCTGGTGCGGCGAAAGGGTGCTCTCGAGATCGGCGGTCTCCCAGGGAAACTGGCGGACTGCCGCTCCACCGACCCGGCCAAGTCCGAGCTGTACATCGTGGAGGGCGACTCGGCCGGCGGCAGCGCCAAGTCCGGCCGTGATTCGATGTTTCAGGCGATCCTGCCGATCCGCGGCAAGATCATCAACGTGGAGAAGGCCCGGATCGACCGGGTGCTGCGCAACACCGAGGTGCAGTCGCTGATCACCGCGCTGGGCACCGGCATCCACGACGAGTTCAACCTGGCCAAACTCCGGTATCACAAGATCGTCCTGATGGCCGACGCCGACGTCGACGGCCAGCACATCCGCACCCTGCTGCTCACCCTGCTGTTCCGCTTCATGCGGCCGCTGATCGAGGCCGGGCACGTCTACCTGGCCCAACCGCCGCTGTACAAGCTGAAGTGGACCAAGGGCGCGCACGAGTTCGCCTACTCCGACCGCGAGCGGGACGGGCTGATCGCCGACGGCGAGCGGGCCGGCCGCCGGCTGGTCAAGGACGAGGGCATCCAGCGCTACAAGGGCCTCGGCGAGATGAACGCCAAGGAGCTGTGGGAGACCACCATGGACCCGGCGCACCGGTTGCTACTCCAGGTGACGCTGGAGGACGCGGCCACCGCGGACGAGCTGTTCTCGGTGCTGATGGGAGAGGACGTCGAAGCCCGTCGCGCATTCATCACCCGCAACGCCAAAGACGTTCGCTTCCTGGACTTTTGACGTTTCGCCAGAGGCCGGCGATGGGAATCGCGTCGTCCGGACGAGATATTCGTCACACCGATCTGGCTCACCCGAAAGATATGCACAGTAACTGTCCACATGTGGATATGTCCCCCGTCAGCGTGACGGAAATGTGACATGGAAGGTTTCTCGACGTGACAGGCCCGACCACTCCCGAGCACGATCGCACCGAACCGGTCGACATCCAGCACGAAATGCAGCGCTCGTTCATCGATTACGCGATGAGCGTCATCGTCTCGCGCGCGCTGCCCGATGTCCGGGACGGGCTCAAGCCGGTGCACCGCCGGGTGCTGTATGGGATGTTCGACTCCGGCTTCCGGCCGGAGCGCTCCACGGTGAAGTCCTCCCGGGTTGTCGGCGATGTGATGGGCAACTACCACCCGCATGGTGACTCCTCGATCTACGACACCGTGGTCCGGATGGCGCAGCCGTGGTCGCTGCGGTACCCGATGATCGACGGCCAGGGCAACTTCGGGTCGATGGGCAACGACCCGCCGGCCGCCATGCGGTACACCGAGTGCCGGCTGACCCCTTTGGCCATGTTGATGCTCGCCGGGATCCTCGAGAACACCGTCGACAAGATCCCCAACTACGACAACAAGACCACCGAGCCGGTGGTGCTGCCGGCGCGGATCCCGAACCTGCTGGTCAACGGCTCGTCCGGGATCGCGGTCGGGATGGCCACCAACATCCCGCCGCAC
>JBBQGJ010000180.1:0-12876 GCA_038322925.1 Mycobacteriales bacterium | reverse complement strand
AACTAACGAGTGCGCTTGCCGTAGCGCGCCTCGAAGCGCGCGACGCGGCCGCCGGTGTCCAGGATCTTCTGCTTGCCGGTGTAGAACGGGTGGCAGTTGGAGCAGACCTCGACGTGGATCTTGCCGCTGGACTCGGTGCTCCGGGTGGTGAAGGTGTTGCCGCAGCCGCAGACGACCTCGGTCGTCACGTAGGCAGGGTGGATGCCGGTCTTCATGGGTGATTCCTCTTTCCATCTGAGCCGTGGATTTTCGGGCCGCCGGGTCGTCTCCCACCAGGTGCTGGGGACGTGAACCGGAGCCGGGCTCGATCGACCAGTGTGCCAGAGGCACCCTGACATTGGCGAAACGCCGAACAGCGCCGCAGATATTCCCGCGGTAGCTGGGGTGCCCGAACGCCAGACGCCTACGACACCAGGGTGATCCCGATGGCGGCACTTGGCCGGTCGCCACGCCGGGCGCGCCAACTCGCCAGCCGCCCGCGGAGCCCGTACTTCTGCGCGAGCGCATCCAGCACCTGGTCGGCGGCCGGTGGCGGCAACAGCGTCGCGATGGCGTCCACGGACGCGCCGTGCGGCTTGCCGCGCATCCCGCACGGCGCGATCTGCACCTTGCCGGACCGCCGGATGCGCTTGACCTTGCCGGCCTCCGGCGCGGTCCAGACCCGCAACTCGTCGCCGTGCCGGACTACCCACACCGGGGTGGGGACCGCTGTGCCGTCCTTCTTGAAGGTGGTCAGCAGCACGTAGTCCGCCTGGCCCAGCACATCCAATGGTGTCGTCACAGGTCAGACGCTACGTGACAGCTTTGGGCGGTCAGTCGCTACCGGGTGTATTTTTCGCCACCTGCATCAGGAACTCGACGTTGTTGCGGGTCTTGCGCAACCGATCGAGGACGAGCTCCAACGCCTGCTGGGTGTCCAGCGCGGCCAGCACGCGGCGGAGCTTGACCGTCACCGCCAACTCGTCGGGGGCGAGCAGCAGATCCTCCTTGCGGGTCGACGACTGGTCGACGTCGATCGCCGGGAAGATCCGCTTGTCGGCGAGCCGGCGGTCGAGCTTGAGCTCCGCGTTGCCGGTGCCCTTGAACTCCTCGAAGATCACCGTGTCGCCCGCGGAACCGGTCTCCACCAGCGCCGAGGCGAAGATCGTCAACGAGCCGCCGTTCTCGATGTTGCGCGCCGCACCCAGGAACCGCTTGGGCGGGAACAACGCCGTGGAGTCGACGCCACCGGACAGGATGCGACCCGATGCCGGCGCGGCCAGGTTGTAGGCGCGGCCCAACCGGGTGATCGAGTCGAGCAGAACGACCACGTCGCGGCCCATCTCGACGAGCCGCTTGGCCCGCTCGATGGACAGCTCGGCGACCAGCGTGTGGTCGGCCGGCGGCCGGTCGAAGGTGGAGGCGATGACCTCACCCTTCACCGACCGTTGCATATCGGTGACCTCTTCGGGCCGTTCGTCGACCAGCACCACCATCAGGTGGCACTCCGGGTTGTTGGTGGTGATGGCATTCGCGATCGCCTGCATCACCATCGTCTTGCCCGCCTTCGGCGGCGACACGATCAGCGCGCGCTGACCCTTCCCGACGGGCATCACCAGGTCGATGACCCTGGTGGTCAGCAGGTGCGACTCGGTCTCCAGCCGGAGCCGCTCGTTCGGGTACAGCGGGGTGAGTTTGGTGAACTCCGGACGGTTCTTGGCCTGTTCGGGCTCGAGTCCGTTGACGGTGTCCAGCCGGACCAGCGCGTTGAACTTCTGTCGCTGCTGTTCGCCCTCGCGCAGCGCCCGCACCGCCCCGGTGACCGCGTCGCCGCGGCGGAGGCCGTTCTTCCGGACCTGCGACAGCGAGACGTACACATCGTTCGGGCCGGTCAGGTAGCCCGACGTGCGGATGAAGGCGTACGAGTCCAGCACATCCAGGATGCCGGCGACCGGGACCAGCACGTCGTCCTCGCGGACCTCGGTCTCCACCGGGGCGTCGGCAGCGAACCTGTCGCGGCCGCGGCGGTTGCGGTCGCGGTACCGCCGGCCCCGGCGATTGCCGCGGTCGTCGTCGTCGTCGCGCCGACTGTCCGGACCCTGGCGATTGTCCTGCCGATTGTCCTGGCGGCTGTCCTGCCGATTGTCGCCGCCCTGCCGGTTGTCGTTCCGGTTGTCGTTTCGGTTGTCGCCCCGGTTGTCACCGCCCTGTCGGTTGTCACGACCCTGCTGGCCGCGATCCTGCTGGCCGGCACTGTCGTTGAAATCCCGGCCGTCGCGGCGCCCGCGGCGGTTGCGCCGGGGACCGCGCTGGCCGTCCTCGCCCTCGCCCGTCTGGCCATCGCCCTGACCGCCCTGACGGGCGGAGTCGGTGCCCTGCTGGCCGGCGTCGGCACCGCTGTCGATACGGCCGCCGTCATCCCCACCGGCCTGGCCCAGATCGCCCAACGGCAACACCGGGTCGGTCACGACGACGGCGTGCCCGTTGCGCTCGGCCGAGTCGGAGCCAGCTGAATCGTGTTGCCCGCCGTACCCGGCGGAACCATTGATCGGCGCCGGTGAATCTGTACTCGCCGCGGAACCGCCGGCGCTGGAACTGGAAGTGCCACCGTCGTGTGACGGTGTTGCCGCGCCGGCGCCGTTCTGGCGAGCCGCGATCGCGGTTACCAGGTCGCCCTTGCGCATGCCGGAGGTGCCCTTGATGCCGAGCTGCCCTGCGAGGGCCTTGAGGTCGGCGAGCACCATGCCCGACAAGCCACTGCCACGACGTGCACGGCCCCTGGCCGTACCTGTCTCGGCGTCAGCGTCCTGGCTGACCTGGGGATTGTCGAGCGACTCCGTGGTTTCGCTCACGAAGATCCTTTCCTGTCCGGCCGGGCCATTGCCGTGCCGGATGTTGTGCGCGCCGCGTCGAAGATGCGGCGGCTGCCGATCCGCGCCCAAGTTGGGCACGGCGGAGTGATCACCTCGCCCGTGGCACTGCCGTGGCGGGACGAGCCGGTCCTGGAATGATCGAGCCCGAGCGGCGTGCTGCGGGGGAAGGATCCTTCAGGGCGGGAGCAGCGGGAGACTTGACCCCCACCGTCGACTTCCGGCTCTCAGCCTCTTTCGCGTAGCGGGCACAGCCGGTGATCGCTTTCCACAGTAGACGCTCAACCGGAGAGCTAGCAACTGTCGGTGAGCGTGTCGTCCGATCGGGTCGGGCTCATCCGTGATCACCGGCCGATCAGCCGCGCGCCCGACGCGCACACGGTGATCTCCGCCACGTCGAAACCCGGCCGTTGCCAATGCGCAAGCTCCATCGGCTCAGTCACCAGGGCCAGCACGGACGGCCCTGCCCCGGAGACCACCGCAGCGATCCCGGCCGCCCGCAGATCGTCCAGCAGCAGGGTGGATTCCGGCATCGCGGACGCGCGATACTGCTGGTGCAGAAGGTCGCGGGTGGCCAGCAGCAGGTACGAGGGCTCGGTCGTCAGCGCGTGCACCAGCAGTCCGGCCGACGCCGCGTTGGCCGCGGCGTCCGCGTGCGGCACCGAAGCCGGCAGCATCCCGCGTGAGTGTCGCGTCAAGCTCGAACGACGGGCGGTGAACACCACCACCCGGACGTCGGGATGCACGGCGAGGCGAGCCACCACCGGCCTCCCGGCCGGGTCCGCGACCGCCACGGTGAAGCCGCCGAGCAATGCCGGGGCAACGTTGTCGGGGTGGCCCTCCATTTCGCTGGCCAGGGCCAGCAGGTGGGCATCGTTGAGCACCTCACTCGCAGGCGCGGCGGGCGTTCCGGCGGCTCCGGGGACGGCGCTGGGTCTGGCCAGTTCACGCCCGAGCAGCAGCCCGGCCACGATGGCCGCAGCGGACGAACCAAGACCCCCGCCGTGCGCAATGGTGTTGCGGCACCACAGGTGCAGGCCGGGCACCGGTGTGCCGACGGCGGCGAACGCCCTGGCAATCGCCCTGACCACGAGGTGCTCATCGGTCAGCGGGACCGCACCGGCGCCGACCCCGTCCACCTCGATCACCAGCCCGCCGTCGGTGACACACGCGCTGACCTCGTCATACCGGGCGAGGGCCAGCCCGAAACTGTCGAATCCGGGCCCGAGATTCGCCGAGGTCGCCGGTACCCGGACGGTGACCGCTCGATGCACAGCGCTGATCACTGCACGGCTGATCACTGCACGCCGATCACTGCAAACCGAGCGCAGCGGCGACCGCCTCGGCGGCCACCGGCAGCACGGTGGGGGTGCTCATCCAGCTCATGGCGGTGTCCGGGTCCTTCAGGCCGTTCCCGGTGACGGTGCAGACCACGACCGGGTCGGCCGAACCACCGGACAGCCCGGCCAGCAGTCGGCCGTCGGCGGCCGTGGCCAGCAGCCCGGCAATGGACGCCGCGGAGGCGGGCTCGACGAACACCCCCTCCGAGGTGGCCAGCAGCCGGGCGGCTGCCAGGATCTGCTCGTCGGTGACGGAGTCGATCAGCCCGTGCGACTCGTCCCGCGCTCCGATGGCGCCATTCCAGGAGGCGGGCGCGCCGATCCGGATCGCGGTGGCGATGGTGTCCGGATGCAGCACCGGGTGGCCGAGCACGAGCGGCGCGGCGCCGGCGGCCTGGAAGCCGAACATCCTGGGCAGCGCGTCGATGATCCCGTCGCGCTGGTACTCGCGATAGCCCTTCCAGTACGCGGTGATGTTCCCGGCGTTGCCGACCGGCAGGCAGTGCACGTCGGGCGCCCGGCCCAGCACGTCGCAGATCTCGAAGGACGCGGTCTTCTGGCCCTCGATCCGCGCCGGGTTCACCGAGTTCACCAGCGCGATCTCCTGGTGCGAGACCGCCGTCTTGCGGGCCAGTTCCAGGCAGTCGTCGAAGTTGCCCTCGATCTGCAGGATGCGGGCCCCGTAGGCGATGGCCTGCGCCAGTTTCCCGGCGGCGATCTTGCCCTGCGGCACCAGAACGGCGCAGGTCAGGCCCGCTCTGGCGGCGTAGGCGGCGGCGGAGGCCGAGGTGTTGCCGGTGGACGCGCAGATCACCGCCTTGGCCCCCAGGGCCGCCGCGTGGGTCAGCGCCACCGTCATCCCGCGGTCCTTGAACGACCCGGTCGGGTTAGCTCCCTCCACCTTCAGGTACACCTGCGCGCCGACCCGGTCTGACAGCGACGGGGCCGCCAGCAGCGCCGTGCCGCCCTCCAGCAGGGTGATCACCACGGCGCCCGGCGGGATGGACACCCGGTCGTGGTACGCGGCGATCAACCCTGGCCAGGCGGCGTGCGCCACGCCCGCTGGGCCGACAATCGTGCTCATCGCAGCTCTCCCATCACCCGCATCACCGAGGTGACGCGATGCACCGCATCGAGTTCGGCCAGCCGTGCCACCGTGCCGGCCAACGCGGCATCGGGCGCGCCGTGGGTGACGACCACCAGGCTGGCATCGGCGTCCCGGCCCTCCTGACGGACCGTGGACAGCGAAACCCCGGCCTCGGCGAAGGCCCCGGCGACCACGGCCAGCACACCTGCGCGATCGTCGACGTCCAGGCTGATGTGGTACCGGCTCAGCACTTCGCCCATCGGCTGGATGGGCAGGGCCGCGTACGCCGACTCCCGGGGTCCCCGGCCGCCGGCAATCTTGTTGCGGGCCACCGCGACCAGATCGCCGAGCACCGCCGACGCGGTCGGTGCGCCGCCGGCGCCGGGACCATAGAACATCAGCCGGCCGGCCGCTTCCGCCTCGACGTAGACCGCGTTGTAGGCACCGTCCACCACCGCCAGCGGATGGTTCTGCGGGATCATCACCGGGTGCACCCTGGCCGAGACGGCCTCGGTGTAGCTGTCGCCGCCCGCCGGGTTCCCGGCCACTCGCACCCGCTCACAGATCGCGAGAAGCTTGACGGTGCAACCGATCCGGCGCGCCGCGTCGATGTCAGCGGCGGTCACCCCGGCAATCCCCTCGCGGTGCACGTCGGCCGCGCCGACCCTGGTGTGGAAGCCGATGGCGGCCATGATCGCGGCCTTGGCCGCGGCATCGAACCCGTCGACATCGGCCGACGGGTCCGCTTCCGCATAGCCCAGCCTGGTGGCCTCGGCCAGCGCCTCCGGGTAGCCGGCGCCGGTGTCGGTCATCGCCGACAGGATGAAGTTGGTGGTCCCGTTGACGATCCCCATGATGCGCGAGATCCGGTCCCCGGCAAGGGATTCGCGCAGCGGACGGATCAGCGGGATGGCGCCGGCGACGGCCGCCTCGAAATACAGGTCGGCACCGGCGGCGTCGGCCGCGGCGTACAGCTCGGGGCCGTGCTCGGCCAGCAGCGCCTTGTTCGCGGTGACCACGCCGGCGCCCCGGTGCAGCGCCGTGAGCAAGAACGATCTAGTCGGGTCGATCCCGCCGATCACCTCGACCACGACATCGATGTCGTCGCGCGCGACCAGGTCGGCCGCATCGGTGGTGATCAGGCCCGCCGGCACGTCCGGATGCCGGGTCGGGTGGCGCACCGCCACCCCGACCAGCTCGAGCTTGGCGCCAACCCTGGCGGCCAGTTCGTCCGCTTGTTCGGTGAGTAGCCGGATCACCTGCGAGCCGACCACCCCGGCACCCAGCACCCCGACCCGCACGGCGGGCGCCGGGGAGCGCTGCGGGCTGCCGGTGGTGACCCCGGTGGTCATCGGGAACCGCCCCTGGTGGTCTCGCGGAAGACCACGAACGCGTACGCCAGCAGCCCGATCACGACGACTACGGCCAGGATCGCGATGGTGGTCCGCAGCCAGTCCGGCATGTCCGGCTTGACCAGCACGATGACGATCAGCACGCCGGCCAGCACCAGCAGGGCGGCCCCCGGCGCCAGCGAGGGTTGCTTGGATCGTGACGAGGACTCCGATGAAGCCCCCGGTGACCCCGACGGCGTGGAACCCGACGGCGGGGAACCCGACGGCGAGGATCCCGACGGCAGGAATCCCGATGAAGCCGATGCTGCCGAGGACTGCGACGGCGCCGACGCTGCCGAGGACTGCGACGGCGAGGCCTTCGGTTCTGGACCCGTCGGCTCGGGCGGTGTCTCGGGCGGCGTGGTGGTCACACGTTCTCCAGGTGCATCAGGTCGTCGTCGGTCTCCCGGCGCAGCATCAGCCTCGGCGCGCCGTCGGCCACCGCGACCACCGCCGGGCGGGGCACCCGGTTGTAGTTGCTGGACATGGCATAGCAGTACGCCCCGGTGGCGGCCACCGCCACCAGGTCGCCGACCGCGAGGTCGGCCGGCAGGTAGCAGTCGCGCACCACGATGTCCCCACTCTCGCAGTGCTTGCCCACCACCCGGCACAGCACCCCCGGCTGGTCGGAGGACCGGGAGGCCAGCACGATCGTGTACTCGGCGTCGTACAAGGCCGTCCGGATGTTGTCGCTCATTCCGCCGTCGACCGAGACGTACCTGCGGATCAGGCCACCGTCCAGTGCGACGTCCTTGATGGTGCCCACCTCGTAGACCGTCACGCCGCTCGGTCCGGCGATCGCGCGGCCGGGTTCGACGACCAACGCGGGCGTCACCAGCCCGGCGATCTGGCACTCCCGGCTGACGATCTCCAGCAGCGACTTGGCCATCACGTCGGGAGCGGGCGGGTCGTCGGCGGGCGTGTAGGCAATGCCCAGCCCGCCGCCGAGGTCGAGGGTGACGATGCCCTCGGCGACCGCCGGGTGTTCACGAACAATCTCGCGGAGCAACCCGACGACCCGGTGCGCGGCCACCTCGAATCCGGACGGATCGAAGATCTGCGAGCCGATGTGCGAATGCAGTCCGATCAGCCGGAGCCCTTGGCACGCGGCCACCCGCCGGACCGCTTCCTCGGCTTCACCGCCGGCCAGCGAGAACCCGAACTTCTGGTCCTCGTGGGCGGTCGCGATGAACTCGTGGGTGTGCGCCTCCACACCGACGGTGGCCCGCACCATCACCGGTACCGGATCCGCGGCGGACCGCCCGAATTGCTCGACAAGTCCTGCCAGGCGGCCGATCTCGTGGAAGGAGTCGATGACGACGGCGCCGATCCGATGATGCAGCGCCATTTCGAGTTCGTGGCCGGACTTGTTCGACCCATGCAGCGCGATGCGCTCGGGCGGGAAGCCGGCCCGCAACGCCAGAGTCAACTCCCCCGCCGTGCACACGTCGAGGGCCAGCCCCTCGTCGTCCAGCCAGCGGACGACCTCGCTGCACAGAAACGCCTTGCCGGCGTAATGCACCGCGCTGGCGCGTCCGAAGGCGGCGGCGAAATCCCGGCAGCGGCTACGGAAATCGGCCTCGTCGATCAGCATCAGCGGGGTGCCGAAGGAGTCGGCCAGATCGCGGACATCCACCCCCGCCAGGCTCACCGCGCCTCCCGGGTCCCGACGGGCGCCGCGAGCCCACACCCCCGGATCGAGCGCATTCAGGTCGGCGGGAGCCGCCCCGGTGGGCCGATCGGTGTGCAGTTCACCCGAGCGGGGACCGGCCGGATGTGCCCTCACATCCGCTCCGGTGCGTCGACGGCCAGCACGGCGAGGCCGTTGGCCAGCACCTGCCGGGTGGCCGCGCACAGCCACAACCGGGCGACGTTCGCCGGACCGGCCTCCTCGTCGCCGCGCGGCAGCACCCGGACCGCGTCGTAGAACTTGTGGTAGCCCGATGCCAGGTCCTCCAGGTACCGCGCCACCCGATGCGGTTCGCGCAGATCGGCTGCGGCGCTGAGGATTCCGGGGTAGGCGGCCAGCAGCGCGATGAGCTCGGACTCCCGCTGGGTGTCCAGCAACGCCGGGTCGAAGTCGTCGATCGAGCCGAGCTCGATGCCAAGATCGGCGGCGTTGCGGGCCAGCGAGGCCAGCCGGGCGTGCGCGTACTGGACGTAGAAGACCGGGTTGTCATTGGTCTGCCGGGTCCACAGGTCAAGGTCGAGGTCCAACGTGGTGTCCACCGAGTAGCGGATCAGCGAGTACCGGGCAGCGTCCACACCGAGGGCGTCGATCAGGTCGTCCAGGGTGATGACGGTGCCGGCCCGCTTGCTCATCCGCAGCGGTACGCCGTCCCTGACCAGATTGACCATCTGCCCGATCTGCACCTCGACCACGTCCGGGTCGTCGCCGAGCGCCCCGGCCGCGGCCTTGAGCCGCGAGACGTAGCCGTGATGGTCCGCGCCCAGCATGTAGATGCACAGGTCGAAGCCGCGGGAGCGCTTGTCCAGGAAATACGCGAGGTCGCCGGCGATGTAGGCGGGCTCGCCGTCGGACTTGACGACCACCCGGTCCTTGTCGTCGCCGTAGGCGGTGGATGCCAGCCACCAGGCATTGTCCTTGAACGTCAGATGTCCGGAATCCTTGAGCCGCTGGACGGTCCGCGTTACCGCGCCGCTCTCGTGCAGCGAGTTCTCGTGGAAGTAGACGTCGAAATCGGTCCGGAAAAGGTGCAACGTCGCCTTGATGTCGTCGAACATCAGCTCGGTGCCCTCGTGCCGGAACAGCTCGGTTGCTGCGTCATCCGGCAGCGACGGCGCGTCCGGGTGCTCGGCCGTGATGCGGGCCGCGATCTCCCCGATGTAGTCGCCGGCGTATCCGTCGTCCGGAGCGGGCAGGCCGCGCGCCGCGGCCAGCAACGACCTGGCGAACCGGTCGATCTGCGCGCCGGCATCGTTGAAGTAGTACTCGCGGACGACCTCCGCGCCCTGGGTGCTGAGTACCCGGCCGAGCGCGTCGCCCACCGCGGCCCACCGGGCGCCGCCGATGTGCACCGGCCCCGTCGGGTTCGCCGAGACGAACTCCAGGTTGACTCTCCTGCCCTGCAGCGCGCTGCCGCGTCCGTAGTCGTCACCGACCTGGACGATCTGACCCACCAGGGCGCCGGCCGCGGCGGTGTGCAGGGTGATGTTGAGGAATCCGGGGCCGGCCACTTCGACGCTGTCGATTCCGGGCGCCTGCTCGAGGTACCTGCCGATGACGGCGGCGATCTCCCGGGGCGGCCGGCCCGCGATCTTGGCCAGCTTGAGTGCCACCGGCGTCGCGTAGTCCCCGTGGTCGCGCGAGCGAGGACGATCCAGGGTGATCTCTTCGGGCACCGCAACGGTCAACTCGCCGGCACTGACTGCTGCCTGCAAAGCCCGACGAACGGCATCGACCAACTGCGCGGGATCCACCCGGTCATTCTAGGAAGGCGCACGGAGTGGTCTGACCAGCGCGGTGCGGCGCGGCGGCGCAGTCTCACCCGTCCGGTGGCGCAGTTGGTCCTCCGGCAGCCAATCGCTCGGCCGCGAAGCGGGTGCGCCTTCACTCGTCCCCCTCGGCGCCGCTTTCCGCACTGAGCACCGCCTTTTGGCTCTCGGCTCCGCAATATGGTGGCGCCGGGACCCTAAAAACGGTGCCGAGTGTCGGTCGAGGTCCGTGACAGCAGGTCCCGGGTCGTACCCGGGCTGCGACTGACTGGGACCGCGCTTCACAGGGGTGGCACGATTTCGCCCCGTACACTCCGCAACGATTCCCAAGACGCAAGACGACGAGGATTACTTCGCCATGATGGCCACCAACAAGAACGCCAAGAACCGCAAGCCGCCGTCCACCGCGGTGGCTCGGGGGCAGGGCCCGCCGTGGCTGACCATTGTCGCTGTCGTGGTCATCCTGCTGCTTGCCGGCGGCATCTTTGCCGTGGTGCTGAACAAGAACAACGAGAAGGCCGCGCAGGCCGATGCGCTGGCTCCCTTCACGCCGAGCGTCGACAACCCAGATCCCTCGACCAAGATCCCAGGCATCTACGTGGGCGCAGCCACCCCGGCCACCGCCGACAACCCGGCCAGCTACGTCGACTACAAGGCCGCCATTCACATCACCGCTGATCAGCGGGTGGCCTACAACAGGTACCCGCCGGTCGGCGGTCCGCACGACGGCACCTGGGCGAACTGCAACGGGATCGTCTACGCCACCCCGGTGCGCACCGAGAACATGGTGCACACCCTCGAGCACGGCGCGGTCTGGATCACCTACAACCCCGACACCATCGCCGCCGGCGACCTTGACGTGCTGACCGGCCTGGTCAAGAGCCAGCCGTTCACCAGTCTCACCCCGTACCCGGGCCTCGACTCGCCGATCTCGCTGCAGGCCTGGGCGCACCAGCTCAAGGTCAATTCGGCCAGCGACGAGCGCGTGCAGCAGTTCATCGCCGCACTGCGGCAGAACCGATGGGTCTACCCGGAGGCGGGCGCGACCTGCCAGCAGCCTAGCTTCGACACGGTGAACCCGCCGGCCTTTGACCCCAGCCCGCCCGGCGCCGATGCCGTGACCATGGCGGGGGTGGGTGGGTCGCCGAACACCACCGAGATGTCGGTTCCCGACGGCACCGTGATCACCACGCTGCCCGAGTCGGCCGCCACAGCCGCCACTCCCGCGGCCGGGGCGACCCCGGCGCCGACGGCCACCGCTTCCACCACCGGACCCTGACGCCGTGACCGACACCGGGAGCGTCGCGGACACCGGCCCAGATATTCCGGCCGACACGGACACGCAGGTCGACGCCGAGAACGCGGCACGCGACGCCGGTCCCGCCGAGTCGGTCGACCAGGGGGTCGGCCGGTCCAGCCACCGCACGACGGTGTTCCTGATCGCCGCGGGAGCGGTGATCCTGCTGCTCGTCGGTGCGACCGCGGGCTTGGCGCTCAGCGGCCGGTTCGGCGCTTCGGGCACCGCCGCCACCCCCACCAGCGACTCGGTTGACGCCGGATTCGCCCGCGACATGGCGGTGCACCACGACCAGGGTGTGCTGATGGCCCACTACGCCGAGCAGAACACCACCGATCCCGAGATCGACGTGATGGCGTATGACATCGGCTACACCCAGACCGATCAGCTCGGGCAGATGCAGGGCTGGCTTTCCCTCTGGGACCTGCCGGATTCCGGTACCGCACCGCGGATGGCCTGGATGGGCGGGACCGCGCCGGACCACGGCATGGCGATGGGTTCGGCGGCGGCCACCAGCGGAGCCCCGTCCGCTGGGTCGGGTGCCGCTGGGTCGGGTGCCGCGGTATCCGACACGCCGTTGATGCCCGGGATGGCCACCGACGCCGAGATCGCCAAGCTCAAAGGCTTGAAGGGCACGGAGTCCGACATCTTCTTCCTGCAGCTGATGATCCGGCACCACCAGGGCGGCGCCGCGATGATGCAGTACGCGGCGGAGCACGCGGCCCTGCCGGTGGTGCGCAACTTCGCCGACAAGATGCTGCAGGCGCAGACCGCGGAGATCTCGGTGATGACGCAGATGCTCGCGGAACACGGCGCGGAGCCGCTCCCGGCGCCGACCGGCTGAGCCGGGCTCACCGGTGCGGTAGAGTTCCTGGTCGCGCCCCCGTAGCTCAGGGGATAGAGCACCGCCCTCCGGAGGCGGGTGCGCAGGTTCGAATCCTGCCGGGGGCACAGGCGCATTACAGCAGGTCAGAGGCCCTATCCGCGAGTCTTGGGTAGGGCCTCCGTGCTATGCGCCGAAGTGCCGTATGAGGTCAAGCACTCTGCGGGGCGGGGAGCCGCGTTCGACAGCACGCCAGGCACGCAGGTTGGGCCGGTTGCCGTAGAGCACCCAGACCTGGCCGTCGCGGTCGGCCGCTTCGCGGAGTAAACCGTCCGTGTACTGCCCCCGGGCCGCTCCGGGCAGCAGCGCCGCGGAAGGGGCGATCAGTTCGGTGGCGCCGGCAGAGCGAGCGGAGCGCCCGTAAGCCTGGCAGGCGGCGTATGTCCCCTCGTCGCCGCAGTGATCGTCGGTATCGACCGGGCTCGCGGTCTTGGTGGGTGCCGCGACCGGATGTGCCTGCTCGAGCACGGCATCGCCGACCTCAACAGCCCACAGGCTTCGCTCGATGCCGGCGAGGTCGATCGGATCGGTGATCTCCTCGTGCCGGAGGAACTCCGCCCAAGCGCCGTCCGG
>JBBQGJ010000179.1:0-12912 GCA_038322925.1 Mycobacteriales bacterium | reverse complement strand
ACAGTGCCCATCGCAGCCATGGAAGATCCCGTGACTGACCAGCAGCGGCTCGCCGGCCCCGTGTTCGACGTACTCGATATCGCCGATCGCGGTCGTGATCACGCGCCGGTCAACGGCGGCCAGTCGCGCCCAGGCCCGGTCAAGGTCACGCCGATAGCGACGCAGGAGACTCCCCCCGGCGAGCGCGACCGCCCCGACCGACAACACAGCACCAGCTGCGCCGGCCGGCCAAACACGGCGACGAACCACCACGAGGCGAGCGTGGCCCGCTTCCTTGGCGTCGACCAGGGACCAAAGCCCTATTAATGCTCGCCCGAACGGTCAGGGACCCAACGGTGAACACCCGCGCCGCGGATCCCCGCCGTCACCCGGCGGCAGAATCCGCGGGCCATCCGCCGTACGCCGGACCGCCTCGGCGATGAACTCCTACAGCTCGCCCGTTCGACCGCCGGGTGGTGCCCGACCTGCGCCAGCACGACCCGGACGATGAGGGGTGCGCCGCCTCCCACCCGGGCGACCATCACGGCGGGGATCCGAACACGCGCCGACACAAGGTGCCCGGGCACGGCCTACCATTCCCGCACCACCGCCGGCTCCGGGACGCTGCGAGACAGGCCGCGTCCCGGCCCGCAGCGTCCCCACCGGTCCTGGCGGCGGCTACGGCCGGGCATGTTCGACGAACACGGCGGGCGCCGTGCGCAGCGCGACGCACCACGCAATGGCGATCCTCGCCTCGGCTGCGACATCCCGTCAGGCACGGCCCTACGCTAAGAACAGTGGCAGGGGTGACTTCTACGCTGCCGCAACGGCGAGTCTTCAAGGCCGCCAACGAGCTACTTTCGGCTCGGTCGCGCCAACCGCGGCCGCGTCTGCGGGTGTCCAAAGTTAGGGGTCGCTCCCCAATGCCACCCCCAGCCGTCGTGACGAAGATTGTCGACATTCCTTGACGACGGTTGGAGGCAGCGATGCAGCACGGCCACTTGGTGCGACGGTTGGCGGTGTCAGCTGCGGTGGGAGTGCTCTTCGCTGTCGCTGCCTGCAGTTCAAGTCCGGATTCGGCGACGAGCACGACGGCGGCGACCCCAGCCTCCACCTCGGAGGCCGCCCCTGCCGGCTCGTCAACACCAATGACGGCGAACTCCGGAACAGCAGCCATCAGGGTCCCCGACGCGTTCACCGCCGTCGTGGTGACCCCGCTGAGCGACCCGACCTTCCCGTTCAAGGGCTCGGATGGCAAGTATCACGTCGTCTACGACCTTGAGCTGACCAACGCGTCGGCGCTGCCGGCCTCCATCGAAAAGCTCGACGTGGTCGACGCTTCATCACCGTCCACGGTCATCGATTCGTATTCCGGACTCCGCCTGGTCGATGCCGCCTGCCAGTTGGGGGACTGCAGCCGCCTGCGCATGCTGCCGCAGAGACCGGCGACCAGCAATGAGATCCCGCCCCAGGAATCGCGGGTGGTGTTCATCGACTTTGCTTTCGACTCAGCCGACCAAGCGCCGAAAGCCGTCATGCACCACCTTTACGGCACCGCGGCCGAGAACCCGGGATCGAAAACACCGGTGACGGTTGATTATCTTGCCGCCCCTTTCGATATTTCCGCGGGCACGCCCATGGTGATCGGGCCGCCAGTGAAGGGCGATCGCTGGGTCGCGGTGAATGGCTGCTGCCTGCCCGGGTTCCCCCATCGCACGTCGATGGCGACGTTCAACGGGATGCTCATCAACAGCCAGCGCTTCGCCATCGACTGGAAGCAGTTGAACGAGGCCGGTGCCTTTTACGAGGGCGACAAGACGAAGAACGAAAGTTATGTCGATTATGGTTCCGAGATCATCGCTGTCGCCGACGGGACGATCTCGTCGGCGGTCGACAAGCTGGACGCCAACGCCCCTGGCGTGTTGCCCGCCGATGACCCGGTGCTCGGACCGCAGATCACCGTCGAGACGGTGGACGGCAACCACATCGTGGAGGACATCGGCGGCGGCGCGTACGCCTTCTACGCCCACCTGGAGAAAGGCTCCGTGCTGGTGAAGCCGGGCGACACGGTGAAGAAGGGTCAGGTCATCGCCAAACTCGGCAACACCGGCAACGCCAACGTGTCACACATGCACTTCCACCTGATGAATGGCCCTTCCGTGCTGGGCAGCGACGGTATCCCCTACGTGCTCGACACCTTCGACTATGCCGGCCAGGTTTCCCTCGACGCTTTAGTTGCTGCCGACGACTACATGACCGGGAGCAACTACCTGGCGGCCCAGTTGGCCTCGCCCGAGCCGCGGACGAACGAACTGCCGATGTCGCTGTCCATCGTCAACTTCCCGGGCTGACCTGGCGCCGGGCGAGGATCGCCGGGGCAACGCCAGCGGCTGCCCAGCGCGGACAGTGCGGGCCGGCGACGCGTCCCTGCAACCTGCCGTCAGCAAGAACCGGACCGGTCAAGCGGATCCGGTCGAGCGGTTGCGGACGACTGCGCCGGTTGCAGACACGGGGACCGCAGCGGGAGGGCGGCCGGGCCGGGCTCAGGGTCAACCCCGCAGTCGCCCCGCAGGATCCGGCGGCCACATCACGGCCAACTCGCCCCTGGAGGTGATGCCGAGCTTGCGGTAGGCGCTGGACAGGTGCACCTCCACGGTCTTGGGGGTCACGTACAGCTCCTGCGCGATTGCGCGGTTGGTGCGCCCGGCGGCGGCGAACTCGACCACCCGCCGCTCGCTGGGCGTCAGGGCGTCGGCGCCGGACACGGCTCGCTGCCGCGGGCGACCGCCGGCGATGCGAAGTTCGGTCGCGGCCAGCTGGGCCAACCCGGCGGACCCGCACCGGGCAGCCAGCTCTCCGGCCCTGGCCAGATGCGGTCGAGCGGTGGTGACCTGGCCGCGCCGGCGCAGAGCACGACCGAGGCCGAACTCCGCGCGGGCCGACTCGAGTCGCGCCGGCGACGCGGCCAGCAGCACCACCGCCTCCTTGAAAACCTCGACGCACCGTGCAGATCCGGCCGCATCGAGCGCGCCGGCCAGCACCCGCATCGCCGATCCGACTGTGCTGCTGGCGCCCCACCGACGGGCCATCTCAAGACCGGCCGCTGCTTCCGCGGCTGCCTCGTCGTGACGATCCAGTCCGACGAGGGCGCGGGTGCGCAGTCCGGCTGACGGCACCCAGGCGGGGTTGACCATGCGCCGCCGCAGGGCATGCAACCGGTTCGCCGCATCGAGGGCCTCCCGCCATCGGGCCTCGCCGAGCAGCAGCTCCGTCTCGGCCCGGCGCAACAGCAGGTCGCCGTCCGAGCCCGGCGCCGCACGGTCGGCCCGGGTGAGCACCTCCCTGGCCCCGGTGAGGTCGCCGCGCTCCACCCGCAGCCGGGCCTGGAACCCGGCCCAGTACGCCATGCCGCTCTCGCCCTTTCCGCCCCGCCGGATGGTGTCGGCCGCATACAACCCAAGGGCCTGGTCGGCGTCGTCTAACGCACCCCATTCCAGGAAGTTCCAGCCCTGCCACAGGTGGACCCCGCTGATCGTGAGCTGCGATCCGTTGCGGTGACCTTCGGCCAGCATCTGTTGCCAGACGTCGAGAGCGCTGAGTTCGTCGGCCAGCACCAGCACGCCGGCCGCAACGATCGACATGAACGACGGATCTGCCCGGATCAGGACGCCATCGGCAAGCGCGGCAGTCGCCAGCTCGACGCACTCCTGGACGCTGCCCCCGGTGAGGGCGCGATCCCAGGCAGCGGTGGCGGCCAGCATCCGGGCCCCCGGGCCCGAGCCCGGTTCGGGCGGGTGCACAACCGTCAACCGGCGACCACCATCGGTGTCCTCGGCCCCGAAGTTGACGGCATACAGCTCGACGGCTGCGAGGGCATCGTCGAGGTCGCCGAGCTCCGCGGGGAGCGTCACTCGCGCCTTGCGGAGCAGGGCAACGGCGTCATCCGGCGGGCTGGTGAAGATCAGCATGCGGGACAGCACGCCGACGATCTCACCCCGCTCCGCGGGGTTCTGCGTCAGCTCGTAGGCCGCCTGCAGGTGCGCGGCCGCAGCCACCGGTTCGTTGGCGAGGGATTCGGACGTCCCGAGTTCCTGCAGCAACCGAGGCCGGACATCGTCGGTGGCCGGCTCCTGCACGGCGCGCCGCAGGTAGGCCAGTGCATCGTCGGCCGCCCCGCGGCGCACCGCGATCAGCGCCGCCTCGCGCAGGCAGGTCACCACCCAGTCCCTACCGGCCGGGCGAAGAGCCAATGCGTGGGCCGCGATCTGCTCGACCGGGCGGTCCAGCGTTCGCAACGCCTCGGCCGCCCTTAGGTGCCGTCGCTCCGCCTCGACGGGCGTCATCTCCCCGTAGATCACCTCGCGCACCATGGGATGGACGAAGTCCAGCGGTGAGCCCGGCTGCAGGATCTCGGCCCGGAGCAGGGTGCGTGTCGCGGTCTCGATCTCGCCGGCGTCGAGGCCGGTCACCGTCTCCAGCATCGACACACCCGCCCAGTCACCGATCACGGCGAGCGCCTGAGCGACCGTAATGGCATTGGCACCGGAGTGGGCCAGCCGCGCCAGCACGGTCCGGGACACCGCCCGCGGGCCGAGAATGGCGATCACCTCCACCGGGGCGGTGTCCGGGCGGACGCCGTCGGCCTGCATCGCGCGGGCGAGTTCGTCGAGCAGCAAGGGGTTGCCGCCGGTGGCGCGGTGGCAGTCCGCCGCGAACACTTCGGCAGGTTCGCCGCGCATTCGCCGGCGCAGCACCTCGGTCACCGCAACCACCGACAGCGGCTGCGGTTCGACGACCTCGGTTGCCGGGTCCTCGACCAGATCGGCGAGTGCGGTGTCGCCCGGCTGCTGACCCGCGGTGCGGAGCCCGGCCAGCAGAACGACCGGCAGCCCGTCGAGCCGGCGACTGAGGTAGGACAGAAATCGCAGTGAGGAGCGGTCGCACAACTGCAGGTCGTCGACCGAGAGCAGCACCGGCCCATCCGTGGTGGCGTTGACGACGAGCCAGTACAGGCCGTGCAGCACTGACTGCGAGACGACCTCGAAGATCCCGCCGGTCGCCGCCGGGGCGTCGTCGAAGACCGCCCGGGCATGTCCGGCAGCTCCGGCCCACCACTGCGGCGACCGCTGGACATCGCGTTCGAACAGCTGCCGGGCGACACCGAACGCGAACTCCCGCTCCAACTCGCTGGCCCGCGCGGTGAGCACCACAAAGCCGTCGGCCCGGGCGGCGCGTTGCCCCTCCGACAGCAGACTCGACTTGCCGATCCCGGCGCGGCCGGCCACCACGACGACTCGACCGTCCCCGGCGCGGGCTGTCCGGTAGGCCGCGGCGATGGCCGCCAGGTCGTCGGTGCGCTCCAACAGGGTGCTCGGGGCCGCTGAGCCGCCGCCACCCCTCGTTGTCATTCCGACATGATCACTCACGGATGACCTCAGGAGCACTTCCGGGGCCGCCAATGTTAGGGGGGCGCCTTGGGGAGGGCCCTGATGCATCCCCCTTCTGTCGGCGGTCAGCCTTAGTGGATGAGTGTTCAGCGGGTGCACCTGTGCATCGATGTCAGCCGGGACGGTGACGTGATCACCGGCACAGTGACCACCCCACGTGGCGCGATCCGGAGCTTCTCCGGACGTCTCGGCCTGTTCAGCGCCATCGACGACGAGATCGAGGGCATCCCGTCGACAAGCGGTCAAGAGGAGAGCAAAGATGTTGATCGGTAATACTTCTCGCGCGGTGGCACTGGGCGCCGTTGCCATCTTGTGCCTGTCCGCCTGCACCGGTAACTCGGGTACCGATGCGGCGACGGTGTCCCCGGCGGCGTCTTCCAGCGCACCGGCATCCGGGACCATGCAGGTCTCCGGGTCCGGAACGGCACAGCCGGCCGGATTGGATCCGACCTATGTCGACGGCAAGCTCACATCTGTTCCGGGACTGCCACAAGCTGCCCTGGATGTGGTCAACGACCCGCTGTACAAAAATGGGCAGTGGGCGATCGCCGTCCGCGACATCGAAACCGGTGAGCAACTGGTCGCGCTCAATGCGGACACGTTCTTCGAACCTGGTTCAGTGGTGAAGACATACAGCACCGGAGGCGCCTGGTTGAAATTCGGCCCGGATGCCACGGTTGTCACACCGGTGAAGCGGACCGGTGATGTCGTGAACGGAACCCTCACCGGTGATCTCGTTCTGGTCGGCAAGGGTGACGTGACGATGGGCGGCCGCACCAAGCCCGACGGCACTGTCGACTTCACGAATCTCGATCACAACGACGCCAACGGCATCCCCGGCGCCACCCTGACCACAGAGGATCCGTTGACCGGCTTGAACGACCTGGCCGCGCAAGTCAAGGCGTCGGGGATCACCGCGGTGTCCGGCGACGTGATCGTCGACGATCGGCTCTGGGATGCGCACCAACTGGCGGGCAACCCGGTGTCACCGATCCAGATCAATCAGAACGTCATCGACTTCACCACCACGCCAACGACTCCCGGTCAGTTGGCGACCACGGTGATGAGTCCGAAGGTGTCTCCTTGGCAGGTCAGTGGTGAGGTGCAGACCGTCGCGGCCGGGGAAAAGGCTGATATCACCGTCGAATCCCCGGCGGAAGGGAAGGTGGTGCTGACCGGCACCATAGGGGCGGACTATGGGCCGGCGGTCAATGTCTACGCATTCAAGGACCCAGCCACCTACGCACGCACGGCGTTCATCGAAGCACTCGGCCGGGCCGGGGTCACCGTCACCGCGGATCCGATTGCCACCAACCCCTCTGCCGCCCTTCCTGCAACGACGGCGGTCGATGGGCTCACCTCGGTGGCCGAATTGACCTCGCTTCCCCTCTCGGAGGAAGCGACATATATCAACAAGATCAGTTACAACAATGGCGGCGAGACCATGCTCTGCCGGTTGGCGGTGGCCAGCGGCACCACCGACTGCAGAAAAGGACCGGGCGCGGCCGGCGACATCTGGCGGGCGGCCGGACTGGACACCACCACCGCGACCATCGTCGACGGGTCGGGCTTGACCGGGAATGTCATCACTCCCGATAACCAGGTCGATCTCCAGACGATCATGTCCAAACGAGCCGACGCGGAGGCATGGAAGGCCACCTTGCCGATCCTCGGGGTCGACGGTTCGCTGGCGACAGTACAGGCGAATGGTCCGGCGGCCGGAAAGGTCGTCGGCAAAACCGGCACCCTGGTCGGTGGGGACCCGTTCAACAACAACCGGTTCCGGATATCAGTGAAGGCATTGGGTGGCGACATGGAGGCAAAGAGCGGGCGGAATTTCGCCTTCGCGGTGTTCTCCTCCAATAGCTTCGCCCCTACTGTCGAAGGGGTCTTCGCGGCCAACGACGACGTCGGCGCGATCGTGGCCGCCATCCAGCAGTCGTACTGACCGGTCGAAGTTGTCGGATCTGAAAGGTCAACATGAACGTGACACGTCAGAGCCGGGGTTGGCTCGTGGTGGTCATCGCGGCGGCGCTGGTCCTCGCGGGATGTACCAGTTCGAATACGGATTCAGCGTCGACGCCGAGCACCGCAGTGTCGACCGGCGCAACGGATATCGATTCGAAATCTGCCGCCCTCGATCGGGCGCTGGCGGAATTGGTCGCCATGCCCGGTGGCCCGCCGGGCGTCATCTCCATCGTGCAGGTCGGCGATGACCGGACGGTCCATTCAGCCGGTGTGGGCGATCTGGCCACCGGGGCAGCCCCGACCATCAACGATCACATGCGGATCGCCTCGACGGCAAAGGCTTTCAGCGGCGCGACCGCGCTCTCGCTGGTTGACCAGGGCAAGCTCTCGCTGGATGACACCATCGGCAAGTGGCTGCCCGACCTGCCCGCAGCGTGGTCGGCGGTGACGCTCCGGCAGTTGCTCAACCACACCAGCGGTCTCCCGGACTTCACCAAGAACCCCGCATTCGGCCAGGCGGTCGGGGCATCGCCGGACACTCCACTCCCGCCCGATCAGCTCCTCGGCTTTGTCGCCGACCAACCGTTGGTCTTCCCGCCGGGCAGCCAGTACATCTACGACAATTCGGACAACATTGCGATCGGGTTGATGATCCAAGCGGCCACCGTGAAGACCTACGCCGAAGCATTGAAGGAGCAGGTGCTGCAGCCACTGGGGCTCGATTCGACATCCCTGCCCGTTGGCGTCGACATGCCGGAACCGGTGCTGCATGGCTACGACCTGGATCTGCCGAACCCGCCGGAGGACGTCACCAATCTGGTCGCCGCCGGCTGGTCGTGGGCGTCCGGTGGAATAGTCTCGACTCCGCAGGACATGAACGCCTTCATCCGCGGATATGTGGGCGGCAAACTGTTCGGCCCGCAAACCCAGGCCCAGCAGACAGATATCTTCATCCCCGGCGGTGAATCCGGCCCGCCCGGGCCAGGCGTGAACTCGGCCAGCCTGGCGCTGTTCCGCTACGAAACCCCGTGCGGCGCTGTCTACGGTCACACCGGGAACATTCTTGGCTACACACAGTTCGCCGTGGCGAGCCCCGACGGGACTCGATCGGCGACGGTCGCGATGACGCTGGCCCGCAATGTCGACGGAACTCCTGAACAACTCCAGGTGCTGCACGCGCTGCAGCAGGCCGAGGCGGCCGCCGTCTGTCTGGCAATGGAAAGCTCGTGATGGCCTGGACTGAGAACCTGGTCTTCAGCTGATGAACAGGGCGCCCAGCAGCACCGTGGCCAGCACGGTGGCACCCCCGAGGGTGACATTCCGGATGATCAGCCGCAGGGCGGGTAGCCCGGTCAACCAGGAGGCGAACCATCCGGTCATCATCAGGGCGATCAGGACGGCAAGGAACGTCAGGACCACTCGTTCCCCACTGGGAGAAGCAGGACGCCCACAACGGAGAGGGCAGCGCCGCCGACCTAACAAAGTCCAGTGACAACCGCTGCCCAGGCAGCTCCGGCCCTTTCCTGGTCCAGCAGAGCCCTGTTCATCTCCCATTCGGTGCGGACCTCGGTGTAGCGGTCGCCGGCTGCCGCGCATCCACGGGCCAGCATGGAGCTGACCCCGGCAACCAGCAGCGTATCGGTGGAGAAACCGGCGCTGGCAAAGCCTTCGGCGACACTAGACCTTCGCCATGATCGACCTCGCGACTCTCCAGGAGGGTCTTCAGCCAGTGGCCGCAAACACGGTGGCCGTTGGGGGTGGACGCACCGCTTCGGTCATAGAACTCGATGAACGCACCCCGAGGCTTGGGACTTCTCCCGTGAGGACCGCCGATACGGGAGTCCGGGAGCTCGGACTCGCTCCGGTGTTCGGCCGTACCGGGCAGCACCAGACGAACGTTCATCGGAGCAAAGTCGCCGTTGTCCTCGAGTTCGAGAAGAGGGTAGATGTCGCCGTGCATAGCTCAGGCTACGGGGATGTCCACCGCCAGCTCTCATCGAGCGTTGCCGTTCTCGGATTGAGGGCTAGATGGGGGCGAGGATCCTTGGCGGAGAGGAGGTGTCGGCGCCGCTTTGACGCACTCGGCGCGAACGCTCAGCCCGTTGTGTGCGCATGACCCGTTCTCCGGTGAAAGTGCCGGCCAGCCTGTTGAAACCCGGACAGGATGACGCAGCCCACACGTAGTGGTCGCAGGAGCCGGTTGTGGCCCTTGCAGCGAAGATCGCCAGTCGTTGGACGTCCGAGGTCAGGAGTCGGTATTGGTGTAGGGGACTGGTTCGATGAGCCCGTTGAGTCGTAACCGGTCCAGGTCGTAGCTCGACTAGCGCCCAAGTCGGGCAATGCCGCCGGCCGTGGGACGATCGAGATATGGAAGGCGGCCCGAGCTTCAAGGAGCGGGTGCTGACGTGGTCCATCGCGTCGCTCACGGCCGGGATGGTAGGTAGGACGGTCCTGGTCTGGTTCAAAGCCTGGTGGGCGGCGGTGAACAAGCCATGAGCAGAGCGTTGCGCCGTGTCCTCATCGCCAAGATGCTGGCGCTGTCGGCCCTGGCCCTTGCTGGCATCGTGATGAGCGTTGTCTGGCGCCGGCGCGAGCTCGACGCCGATTCCTCCTGGCATCCTCGGCGCGAAGGCTATCCGCCCCATGTGAAGCCAGGATGGTGAGCACCACGGTCGGGCGCCGTCGTCGCTGGTCCGGCTCGGGATCAGACGTCCGGGATCCTTAACCTCGCCGCCACGCTGCAGACATGCGTGACGCGCTCAGGGACGGACCGGATGTCAGGACGGCGAGCCTCTTCGCACGCCGGCGGCAGATCGTCGGGTCAGCGAACGCCGACCACCGCTCACCTTTTCTCGTCGCGACCGTGAACTGCTGGTCGAGACCACATCGACGCCATCGGCAATGCAGATCAGATGCCTCGCACCGTTGCTCTTGCGTCGTGTCAACCGCCGACATGGGTCATCGGACCCGTCCCAGCAGCCGAGAGTCGTCGAGGTGACGACGCCCTTGCTGGGTGGTGCGACCCGCAATCCTGGAGGACGAAGAAGAGCGGACAATTGAGGGCAGGGCGTCCCTCGGTTCCGATCTCGCGAAAGGAGAAGCGTCATGCGGGCATCGTCATTGCCGTTGGATCATTCGGGCCTGGGCGTCTTGCCCCAGGAGGAATGCCTGCGCCGGTTACGGGCGGCCAGGGTGGGCCGGGTGGCCCTGATCGATCAGGGCGAACCGGTGATCCTGCCGGTCAACCACGCCATGGACGGCGAGGCTGTCGTCTTTCGGACGGCGCCGGGCTCCAAACTGACGGCCGCGGACAACGAGATGCCGGTGGCGTTCGAGGTCGACGGGTTCGATGAGGAAAGACGCGCGGGGTGGAGCGTGGTGGTCCGCGGCAAGGCCACGTCAGTCGTGGAACCCGCGCAACTGGCGCGACTCGAGGCGCTGGGCGTGTCACCGTGGGCTGATCTCGCCGAACGGAGTCACTGGGTGCGGATCAGGCTCTACTCGATGACCGGGCGGGAGATCATTCACCCGACTCGGTCACCGGTCAGGACAGCCACAACATCCATCGCGTGTTCAGCGACGACATTTCCTACGATCTCATAGGTTTGGTGATTGGTCACCGCGGCGGATCCGACGCCCGCACGTACGGCGTGCGCCTTACCTTTGGACACGGGCCCTGACAGTCGTACTTCACGATCAGACCGACCACGACGCACTCGACCACTCATGGCAGCCATGCATGCCAGCCCGCCCGGTCAAACACTCCGCCGACGCCATCCGGGCCGGGTCGGAAAGTTGAGCCCGTCCCGGTCCAGATCCGGTCAATCACATGGCCGCGGAATGGTGAACGGCTCGTACGATGCTCAGCGGCACGTCCTGCGGTAGGGCAATCCCTCGCTGTCGCGCTGGCGGCTGGACATCTGGTAGCAGGTTCACCGCCGTGCATTGCATTCTCAGCGGCACCCGCACATAAATCGCCGTCGTAGCCAGTGACTCGTGACCCATCAATTCCTTGATGACCAGGGAATCGACACCGGCATCCTTCAGGGTGCTACCAAACCAATGTCGTAGAGAATGCGGTTTGCCGGGGACACCGGCGCGGTCCATCGCCTTCGAGATGCCGGCGCTCACCGAATTACCCAAGACAGGGCCGCCGGCGCCGTAGTCGCGATTCCCCACCCAGGACGGAAACCACCAACTCCGTTCGGGCATCTCAACGGCCAACCGTTGAAGGATCGGATGCAACGGGATGTAGCGGGTCTTCTCACCCTTGCCCGTGATCGCGATCGTGGACGTGATCAGGTCGACCTGCTCGCCGCGGATCCCCGCGATCTCGCTGACCCGCAGACCGGCGTACGCGCCGAGCAGGATCATCGCCCGAGTCCGCCCAGACATCCTCGTGCTGAGCAGGACAGTGAGGTGCTCGTCGGCGACCGGCCGCGGTCGACCCTTGGGCACCTTCGGGGTGGTCGCGATCAGCGTGGGGTCATCCGGGCGTCTTCCCGTTCTCACCAGCCACAGGCACCACGCGCGGATAGCGCCGTGATAGGTCGCCCGTGTTGATTTCGACCACGCCGCGTTGGCCAGGAATCGATCGACATCGACCGCGGTGAGGCGGACGGGATCGGTGAGCCGCGACACGACGGCCAGGCGCTCCCGGATGGTCTTGGCCGACAGGCCACCGGCGCGTTGCCGCAGCACCCATTCCTCCAGCAGAGCCTGCCGCTCCGCCTCGCCCGGGCCCAGCACACGAAGAACAGGACGGCCGACCGCGCGGATCACGTCATTGCACCGCTTCCTCTTCGAGGGCACCGCGCATAGCAGTCCAGGCGTTCAGGCATGTGGTCGTGTTGACCGTAGGCCCCGCAGCTGAACGGACTATTCGTCACGAGGCGGTTGAACGGTAATCGGAAATGCAAAGAACATCAGCGACACCAACCCCGAACGGGCCCCGGCTTCTGCCCTGCCGGACGCCGTCCTTTCCGAAACCCCTTGGTCCCGATACGCTTCGAGCAAATGGGATTAGTCGGGCAACATCTGACTCTGGATCAGTAGGTTGACGATCGGTAGTCAGTGGACATGGAGGCGGTTCGGTTTGGCGACCCAAGTTCCTTTGATAAGCGATCGAGGCACTGGCCGTCGGGCCGCCTGATGGACGGTTGGGGCCGGAGCTTCGATCCTAGCGGTCCAGCCGCGAGACCACCGCGCTCACGGATTACCCGGCATCGGGATCTCCGACGAGTATGGACCAGTATGGACCAGTATGGACCTAGTATGGACCGCCCCAAACCCACTACAGATTCGACGCGACATTTTGCGCTATCAATTTGTCGCAGCATCTAAAGGTTGGACACGCTTTGGCTTTTCATGATTCCCTGGCGGATTCAAGCGGTCATAGCGACACAGAGCTTTCCAGCAAACCGGCGAATACTTCCACCGGTGTCTGCCACCCGAGCGTCTTGCGGGGACGACCGTTAAGCTCTTCGGCAACCTTATCAAGATCGGCCTGGAAATGCAA
>JBBQGJ010000178.1:0-13054 GCA_038322925.1 Mycobacteriales bacterium | reverse complement strand
CACCAAAAACCAGGATCTATCCTATGAGCTGCGGCCAGCGCAGCGTTCTCGTTGTTCCACACAAGCACCGATGATCATGCGCTGGCCGCTCTGACCTGCGCAGACACGCCGACAGACCCGATCTACGGCTGTAGTACTAGGCGCTGACGCGCGCAAAAGTGTACCGTGAGCAGGAAGACGAGAACGGTTGGCACCCCTATAAGTGATGCGAGCGATGTTCTGGCAACAGACTCAATACCCCTGTCTAGCCCTAGGACGACAAGACCGGTCAGTGTCACAACCGGACACAGCAAAATGAGCCCGGCCACTCGATCACCGAATTGGTTGGCTACGATGGGCAGTGTCGCAACGAGTAGGCCCGCTGTCACGAACCTGAGTATGAACGCTGTCATATTCGCTCCTTCGGACCGATTTGCTTCTTCGAGGTTATTGGCTCATCGCCCGACTGTTGTTGCGGTGTATGTCCACAGCTTCAGGCAATACTGCGCTCATCGGTTGATGAGAAGGTGCCAAAGGATCAATGAGGCAGCTACAGTGAAGGCGGCTGCGCAAAGTGCGACGTAGCTGCTGCGAAAGGTTCGTGGCGTTGTAGGTAGGCGTCGTAATTGGTTTACAAGTTGTGATAAGTCTTCATCAAATGCGTCGTGCCGGAGGGTAAAGCGATGACGCCTCACCAACCGGCTAAGGGTGGGCGGCAGGTCGCCCGAAGTTGGCATTGTTGCTCCATCCACCAAGACTGGAATGACGCGTTTATTCAGTTCGAGACTTGTTTCGAGCTCGACGCGAATCGGGTCATATGGTCGGTCGACTAGCCTGTGTCCCTTCGACTCGCCGAGCCAGTGTGGCCCAATAACCACTATGAGGACGGAGCTGTTTTGTAGCGCTTGCATCCGAATGGCTCCGGACTTTGCACCGAGCGAAATTGCATCGACGTCCATGAAGACTTGTCGTTGCCCGTAATGTAACACTAGCCGGTCGTATAGGCGCCCGGCGGTCGCGCGCGCGTCCTCATGGCGATAACTTACGAAAATGATGCCCATGCGTCGACGGCTCGGCGTAAGTTTACGAGCGTGCCTCAACGGCCGTTTCGGGGGTCTCGTTTTGCTTGATCCCCCCTCGTGGCCAGTCAGATGAGGCAGAGAAGGGTCAGGAGCAACGGTGACACGGGTGATAGTGCCCGCTGCACCCTCTGCTCGAGGATCTCCAAGCTGATCCCGAGGTATGTCGGATAGATGGTGGCGCAGAGACTTGATGAGACGCTGGGTGTCTGAGCGGAACGACTCATGGCGGACTCGTATTGCGTGGCACTGTGCAAGCGGTTGTAATTTGCGAGGAAGCCTGTGGCGGGCGGGCATGGGCGCGCTGTCGATCAAGACTGGAACGATTGTTATTTTGCGATCCAAGGCCGTTTGGATTTCTACCCGTACGGGGTCCCCAGGGTTTTCTAATCGCCTACGGTGGTTTTTGTCTGTGATGTCCAGCCAGTCGGAACCGATGATAACGAGCAGTACGGTGCTCTGACCGGCGGCGGCCAGCATCACTTCGCGGAAGTCTTGTCCTGGCTGTATTGAGGTCACGTCCATGAAGACGTGATCATCGCCGAATGCCCGCGTCAATTGAGCGTAGAGACGTCCTGCGAAGCCGCTTGCTTCACTGCGGCGGTAACTTATGAAGATTCCTGATCGCGGTGTCGGTGACGAGTTCATCGACGCCTATTCCTGTTCGCTCCGAGTGGAGTCTCTCGGGACCGGCACTTGCCACACCGGATGCTGTAGTCGCTGATCCCGCCCACTCTATCTCCCCCTGTTGGTGTCACGTACCAGCTGTCCACGACCACCACCGTTCTGTCGTCGATCTGTGTCATAGTGGATGGTGTCAGACGCCGGGGTGGTGTATTCTTAACTCGGCCTCTTTCGTTCGGCGACTGTAGTTCTGATGTGGGATGTTTTGAGTTGGCCAAGCGCAGGCTAGGCGATCCGCCGGATCAGACTGCCGGGCCGCGGATCTACCATGCGCATTGCTACCGCGCAGGTCGTCATCGCCGAGGTCGGCATCGATATGACCCGGTTCCCGACTTCGGACCATTTGGCCTGGGCCAGGTCGCGCCAGGGATCAGCGATTCAGCAGGCCGGAAGAAGGGCGGCAGCGGTACCGGGCACGGGAACCGACCAGCGGACGCCGTTCGCGGTGGTCGTTACCTCGCCCGGGCCCTCGGCGAGGCCGCCATTGGCTGCCGGCTCACCAAACGTTCCTTGGTCAGCGGTACTGGCGAATCGCCCGCCGGCGCGGGAAGAAGAGAGCAATCGTCGCCGTCGGAAGGTCGATCCTGATGATCGTGTGGGAGTTGCTCAACGACGAGGAACGCGATCGGGCTGCGGATCGCCGGCGGGCCGTCGGACGGTGGGCGGGTGCAGGTACCGATGGGACCGGCGATCATCACCGGTGCACTGGTCGCCATTTGGCTGTGACCGGCCCGGATCGTGGGGCTGGCCGCGACACCGTCGGTGCTCGATCCTGGCGTGCAACGCAAGACGTCGGCAGGGCCAATGTCGATAGCGTCCGCACTCATGTCGATCCTGCGGCTGACACAGCCCTAACCGCCGAACGCTGAACCGTCCGGAATTCGCGTCCGGGCGCCAGGGGCGCGGATCCATCACGCTTGCCGTTTCCGGTCGGCGGACTTGTGGGCGTTCCGGACGACCTGGGCCAGGTCTCCCGGGTCGGAAGGGCCGCCCGTACATCGTCGGGCAACGCCCGGTGGGTGGTGAACGTGCTGTCCGCCATCGGTCCGGTCAGGCCGCGCAATACGTATTCGCCGACGACATCGTCGCGGGACGCGGCGAGCAGAATGCCGATCGTGGAGCCGTCGCCGTGCTCGGGTCGGCGCAACTGGTTGTCCACCATTCTGGCGTAGGAGTTCAGCCTGTCGCTGTGTTCGGGACCGGCTGCACGGTACTTCAGCTCGAAGACGACAAATCTGCGGAGCCCCAGATGGTAGAAGAGCAGATCGAGAAAGACTACCCGCTCACCCACATTGAGGCGGAATTGACGGCCGACAAAGGCGAACCCGGCGCCGAGCTCGGCGCGGGAATAGGTGAGTCGGTCGACCAGCGCGTCTCTCAGGTCCCGCTCGCTGTGGCTGGGGTCGAGCGCGAGGAAGTCCAGATCGTAGGGGTCCCGCAGGATCTCCCTGACCTGGTCGGACGCGGTCTCCGGTAATACCTCGGCAAGAGTCCGATCGTCACGGCGATGTTCGGGTGCACGACGGTTGGTCCGTTCAGGTCGCTGCGATCGCTCCTCGGGACGTGGGTGCGAAGCCGGGCGGTGTGCGCCTGGCGGCACCCGCCCGTCGACGATCCGACGGCGGATCTTGTCGCGAACGAGCGCCCGGAGCCGGTTGTCCTTGGCGTCATCGACATCCACCGCAGGATGGTATGCCAAAATTCCCACCCTCGATTTCGGCCGCTCCGCCGTCCTCTAGCGACCGGAGCCGGTTTACTCGCAGTCGTGGACATGGAGCTGGCGCAGCGGATTCTCGACGCCGTCGATCAGATCCCGACGGGCCGGGTATCCACCTACGGCGACGTCGCGGCCAGGGCCGGATCGCGGTCTGCACGACTGGCAGGCTTTGTGCTGGCGCAACTCTCGGACGAAGACACACCCTGGCACCGGGTGGTTCGTGCCGACGGCACCCCCGCCCCTCATCTGGCCGACGAGCAGTTGGCACGGCTGCGCGCCGAGGGTGTGATCGCCGTCGAGGGTCGGGTCAGCCTGGCCAGGTACCGGTTTCGCGGCTGATGACGCGCGCATCCACTGGTCCCGCCGATTTGTTCCCATGGCCGAGTCATCCACATTTGGCCCGCGCGCGGGTGGACGCCCGGAAAGGCCCGGGAGAGCGTGGTGCCATGACGACGACAGATGACCTGGTGCCCCTGAAGGTGAGCGGTCCACAAGGGCTGCTGGCGGTGGTTCCCACGATGCTGGGCTTCCACCCACAGGAGAGCGTGGTGATGCTGTGTCTGCACGGTCCGCGCCGCCGGGTCGGTCCGGTGGCCAGGGTGGACCTGCCGCCCGGGCGGGACCGGCCGCTGGCCGACCACCTCGCCGAGCATGCCCGGCGGTATGCCGACGAGGTGGTGGTCATCAGCTACCAGTCCGCACGCCGCCGGCCGCCCTTTCTCGACGACCTGCTCGGCCGGCTGGCGGCGGCCGGTGTCGACGTGATGGACGCGATCGTGGTGCGGGACGGTCGGGCACGGCCTGCCCTGAACCGCGCGATGGAACGCGCACATCCGGGCATCCCGATCCCCGATGCAGACGATCCGCAGGTGCGGGCCGTCACCGCGGCCGGGGCGCTGGCCGGGCGCACGGTGCTCGCCGATCGCGACGAACTGCGCCGATCCATCGCCGGGCCCGGTGGTAATCGGCTCGCCGTTGCCGAGCGTGGCATCGATGCCGCTGCCGCCGGCCAACTGCCGGACATCCCACCTGCCGACGAGATCGATGACGCAGCAAGGGATCCGCAGGCGATCCTGGTGTTACCCGCGAACCTGCATGCCCTGGTCGAGTATTCGCTCGCCAGCTTCAGCGAGACCGGTCGGCTGGATCCCGCTATCGCGACAGCGCTGGCGGTGGTCGTCAACGATGTTGCAATCCGGGACGCGATGATCGCCCGCGCGGTGGTTGAGATGAACCGACCGTGGTTGCCGATGCTCATTGCCGCCGCCGGGTGGACGCCGGATGACCAGGCACCGCAACTGTGCTCGGTGCTGGCAGTGGTGGCGTACCGGCACGGCGACGGCGCGCTCGCACAGGTAGCCGTGGACCGGTGCCTGGCGGCCGAACCGCACCACCGATTGGCACATCTGCTGCTGGCGATCATGGCCGCCGGACTGCATCCCGATGAGTTGGCGACGTTGTCCAAGGCAGCGGAACCGGCGACCGATTCAGACCCAGCGGACGGTGGAGGGTAGCCGCGCACGCTCGGCACGGAATCGGCCTTCCACTTCAGGCGCCGAGCACAACCCAACCGAACGATCGAGCGGCCTGCGCCAGTCGCAGGTCCGCGGTGACCAACGAGATGCCGGCGGGACCCGAACGCTGCACGGCGGCAAGATGCAAGGCGTCCAGGCTGCGGACGCCACTGAGGTCGGCGAGCCGGCCGGCATCCTCGGCAAGAACGGCGTCGATCTCGACGACGGCAAGCCGGTCCCAGTCGATTCGGAAAGCGTTGCGCGCGGCGAGGGCATCGGCGCCGGTGAGCCGCCCACCGAGGTTCCGCCAGACCTCGACCCAGGTGATCCGGCAGGTCAGCCAGTTCTCGTCGCTGCCGAGCACATCCGTGAAAGAGGAGCTGTCCGGTTCGTCGATGTAGCGCTTGAGCAGCGCGCTGGTGTCGAGGTAGAGCGTCATTCCTCGCCGCGGTCCTCGTCGATCATCTCGCGGATCGATGTCGAGGCTCGGGCGCGTGCCGGCGCCGGTGGGATCGGCCCCGGTGATCGCGCCGGGGTGATCCAGCCCTGCTCAATGCCTCTGGCAATGTGGTCGCCGCCGGGGACCGGTCCCAGGACCGCTTTCGGCCGACCGCGATCGGTGACGGTGAGGTGCTCCCCACCGGCCGCTCGTTCCAGATATTCCGACAGGTGTTGCTTGAACTCACGGACGCCGATCTCCATGTGACCACACTCCTCCCGCTGGTGGTCACATTACGCCGGTCAGTCCAGGTACGGCTCGATCCGTTCGGCCGTGGACAGCACGGTCACCAACTCGTCGGGCGAGGTCAGCGGGTGCGCCAGGGTGATGGCCAACCGGAACAGCAGCGCCCGACGGAGCATCTGCGGCCAGGCCGGCAGCTCCGACCAGTCGGTGAGGAACTCGATCGGAGCCGATCCCCAGGCGAGCGAGTCCACGGCGACGATCGCGGCCGCCCAGGCGGCCGGCCGCCAGAACGGGGCGAAATCCACCACCGCGGGCGGGGCATCGCCGGCGAACAGCACATTTCGAGCGAGGTCACCGTGTACCACCTGCGACGGCAGATCGACCGGCCGCCGACCGGCCGCGAGCCCGGTGAACAGCCGTGCGCCGTGGCCGGAACCGATCCGGCCCTCGTCCTCGGCCTCACCCCAGGCGAGAAGATTCGCCCAGCTGCGCAGATCGGTGCGATCGCGCAGGAAGCGGGGCTCCGGGAAGGGTTCGAGTGCCGTGTGCACGGCGATCGCGGTGCGCATGATCTCGTCATGGCGGGGTGCGGGACTGCCCGACACGAACCGGTGCGCGGTCCACCCGGAGACCACCCATCGACCGTCCGAGGACCGCACCGGGCGCGCCAGTCGGACACCGCTGACCTGCAGCTGCTCGAAGGTGCCGGCGAGCCAGGAGGCCTCGGCCGGATCGTCGACGTTGCGGAGCACCGTCGACGCGCATCGCCAGCTACGCGGCCGGGCCGTCGACAGCAACTCGGGTTCGGTCGCCGGTACCCCGAACGCGCTCAACACGTGTTCAGGCGGCGGCGCCGCGGGTCCACGGGTCACCGCCCGACGCTACCCCGGCGCGCTCGTCGGACCGGCGAAGGCAGCCAGGTGTCGCGGCCGGCGATCGACCAGCCAGCCTGACGAACGATCAGTAGCTCGGCAGGCTCGGGTCCACCTGCTTCACCCACGCCAGCACCCCACCACCGACATGCACCGCGTCGGCAAACCCCGCCTTGTGCAGCACCGCCAACGCTTCGGCGGACCGGGCGCCCGACTTGCAATGCAGCACCAGCGGTCTGTTCTGCGGGAGGGAGGCCAGCGCCTCGCCAGAAAGGATGTCGCCCTTGGGTATCAGCACGGAGCCCGGGATCGAGACGATCTCGTACTCGTTCGGCTCACGCACGTCCACCAACAGGAAGTCCTCGCCGGCGTCCATCTTCGCCTTGAGATCTCGCGCGGAGATGGTGTGGTTGCTGGCGGCCGATGCGGCGTCGTCGGACAGCGCCCCGCAGAACGCCTCGTAGTCGATCAGCCCGGTGATCGGTTCGCCTGCCGGATCCTTGCGGATCTTGACGGTCCGGTAGGTCATCTCCAGCGCGTCATAGACCATCAGCCGACCCAGCAGCGTCTCGCCGATGCCGGTGATCAGCTTGATCGCCTCCGTCACCATGATCGAGCCGATCGACGCGCAGAGCACGCCCAGCACCCCACCCTCGGCGCACGACGGCACCATGCCCGGTGGCGGCGGTTCGGGATAGAGGTCGCGGTACTGCACGCCCTCGCGCCCGCCGGCGGCGGGCTCGGCCCAGAAAACGCTGGCCTGGCCCTCGAATCGGTAGATCGATCCCCAGACATACGGCTTGCCCAGCAGCACGCAGGCGTCGTTGACCAGGTAGCGGGTGGCGAAGTTGTCGGTGCCGTCCAGGATCAGGTCGTAGTGCGCGAAGATCTCCAGCGCGTTGCCCGAGTCCAGCCGCTCGGTGTGCAGGTTGACCGTGACGTACGGGTTCACCTCCGCGATCGATTCCGCCGCGGAGACTGCCTTGGACTTGCCGACGTCGGACTGACCGTGAATGACCTGGCGTTGCAGGTTCGATTCGTCCACCGTGTCGAAGTCCAGGATGCCCAGGGTGCCGACGCCGGCCGCGGCCAGGTACAGCAGCGCGGGCGAACCGAGACCGCCGGCGCCGACGACGAGCACCTTGGCGTTCTTCAGCCGCTTCTGTCCGGTCATCCCGACGTCGGGAATGATCAAGTGGCGCGAATATCGCTCGACTTCGGCCTTGGTCAACGATTCGGCTGGTTCGACCAGCGGGGGCAGGGTCACAGAATTCTCCTCAGGCACGCGGCACAGTCTGCCTCACCCAACAACGGCGAACGGACCGTGGTTCTTCCCCTGTGGCTTCCGGGTGACGATGGTCAGTGATCTGGCCGCCGCTCAGCCCGCGGCCGCTGACGGCGATGTCACCGACGGCTGGGTGACACCGGGGAACGGGTACGGGTTCGCCACGCACACCTTGCCGTCGGCGGGGACGGCATCCGGATCAAGCAGGTTCAGGTCGTCGTCGGAAGTACTCCACGACTGCTGCATCATCACCGGCGCCGGCGCCCCGTTGTCCGGGCACGGCTGGTGGGAGAAGCCGAGAGCATGTCCGACCTCGTGGTTCACCGCATACGCACGGTAGGCCCGGACGTCGGTGCCGTAGGAGATCGCGCCCCGCGCCCACCGTGCGTCATTGATCAACACTCGTCCCTGCCAGCCGTTGAAGCAGGACGCCTCCAGCGGGACATCCCAACCACACAAGTCGGGTGATCGAATCGTCATCTGGCTGGTCAGCGAGATGCGAAAGCTGGGATCACCGGTGTCAACCCGCTGCAGACTCACTTGGCCGCCACCGATCCACGACCGCGGGTCGGCCAGCGTCGCATCCACCGCGGCCGCGAACGCCTGATCGGCCTCCGCCGATTGCAGCCCGTCCTCCACCTCGACGCTGTACGTGCGCGTCTCGGATCCCGTGCCGAGTGGCTGGCCGGCGCCCGGCACGGTGTGCCAGGTGCCTGCGCCGGTGGCCACGATTTCCGGGCCCGACGGCAGCGCACCGGACGTGATCGCCGCGGCGATGTGTCCATCGGCGCCGTTCAGGGCGGGGTCGGGCGCCTCCGCGGGTGTGCTCAGCACGATGTGGCCGGAGCTGTCCGTCACCGTCGTCGGGGTCGGCCGGACGGAGGGGCCGGTTGGCCGCCCAGAGCCCGGGGCCGCGGGCACGCTCGCCGAGGTGGGTTGAGACGGGGACCCGACAGTCTGGAACACCACGACCACGGTGGCCAGCACGAGGAACGGAATCGCGATCAGTCGCCATCTCACCGCGCGCCGACGACCGGCCCCACCCGAACCACCCGAGCGACCGGAACCGGGACCACCGCTCGGCGGCGTCCGGCGCCCGCCGGAGGCGGCCGAGCGGGAGGTTGCGGCGGTCGGCCGGCGTGGGCGATCCGGGTTCGTGACCCTCCCGTCTGCCGCTGCCTCGCGACGCCGCGAGGGTTCGCGCCCGGCTTGCGGACGGCTCGCGGCCCGCTCGCCATTCGCGCCCCGCTCACGGCCCGCGGCCGGATCGCGCCCGCTGTCGCGGCCAGATGGGCGATCGCCGCTGGACGCTCGGCCGCGATACGCCGCACGCCGATCCCCGGCCGTCGTCGGTGGCAGCCCGTCGCTGTCCCACAGCGTCGAAGGACCGACCTGACGAGGTGACCGGCTCCGGGTGGGACCGCCGGCCGTCTGATCGCCGCTACTCTGATCGCCGCCATGCCGACCCGTCCTTGATCGGCTCGGCTCGGCGGCGGGTGAACTCACGCCAACGAGGTTGCCACAACTCCATGCCCGGCCCTCAGCGGCGCGCCCGCCTGCATGCCCTGCGTTGCCGACACACCACCCACGTCATCACCCACAGCGCCAGCGTTGTCCGCTGCCGTGCGCTCCCACAACGCCAGCACACCCCTGGCCGTTGTTTGCGGATCCTCCATCTGCGCGACATGCCCGCATCCCGGCAGGACCAGCAAGTCCGCCCGCGGAAACGCCGCGGCCGTCCGTTTGGCCAGCCGCACGTCGACGAGCCGGTCCCGCGTCCCCCAGACCACCAGTGTCGGTACCGTCACGTGCGCCGCCGCTGCCGGGAATGACGACGGGCCGCGGCGCAAGTACCCCGTCATCAGGGCGCGCAACGAGCCGATGGTCGCCGAGAACACCCATGGCAGTCCCGATCGCCAGGCCAGATCGGCGGCAGCCACCTCGTAGTCGGTGTCGGTGAGCATGGCGGGGTTCCCGAAGCACAGCTCGCCCATGCCGCGCGCCCTGGAGAGCGGTGAGATTGTGGACAGCCGGCGGTAGGCGAGGCCGGCCGTGCCCGGCACCAGTAGGAGACCAAGCCGTGGGTCGGCCCCCCGATCGCCGGTCAGCCGCAGATCCGGAACGGCAGGCGAGATCACGGTGAGCGTGCGGACCAGCTCCGGGCGCGCCGCGGCCAGCAGTGTGGCGATGATCCCGCCGAACGAATTACCCACAAGGTGCACCGGCGCCCCGCTGACCTGCTCGATCACGGCCGCGATCAGCTCGGCGTCGGCGCGGAGCGAATAGTGGCCCCGGGGTGGCGGATCGGACCGTCCGTGACCCGGCAGATCGACGCTGTACCCGGTCGCCACCGGCGAGAGCGCCGCGGCCAGCCTGGTCCAGTTGGTCGACGACCCGGCCAGACCATGGATGTACCACGCCGGTGTCGCTTCGGGCGGACCGGGACGGCGGCGGATGTACATCCCCCTGCCTCGCACGTGTTCGGTCCATCCGGCCGGCTGCGGTTGGCCGAAGCCCGGGACGGCGCCCGGCTCGGTGTCGGACAACGTTGCCGTGGACCACGCGGCGAGCTCGTCACGCGCAGCTGGCCCCCTGGTAGGCCATGCCTGGGTCGCGGTCACCCTGTCCATGGTGCTCGCACACGCGGCACTGGGCACCCCAACTTGTCCCCATGTCCGAATTCTGTCCACAGCAGATCTGCAGGACGGGCGTTGGTACGGCCTGAGGCGCACCATCAAACCGCAGACGACATGAACGGAACCGGCGCAGGCCGGGCGGGACTCCATGGGGGCGGCGATGACGGACGGTCGGTCATGACGACGGGCCCGGCAGCGGGTGAGGCAGCGGGCAGTTCACCGGGCCCAGCAGCGGGTGGTTCAGCTGACCTGATCGTCGACACACCACTGCTCCGCAGGGTCGCGGAAATGGTGGATCATGCGGCCGACGCGTTGCGCGGGGACGGTACATGCGAGGTCTTCCGAAGCCCGCTGTCCGACGCGAGTCTGGGGCCCTCGGCCGCCGGGCGGGAGGTCGCGGCCGCGGCCGGCCGTCGCGTGACGGAGGCGGTCGACGGTGCCAGGGCACTCGCTCTGCGAGTCGCCATGGCCGCCGAGAAGATCCGGTTGGCGGCCGAGCAGTTCGAGCGTGCGGAGGCGGGCCAGTTCCCGGGTCCCCGATGAGCACGCCGCAGACCAGTGGCTCGCCCGGCGGGGGGCGGCGCAGCGATGGCCATTCCGTGCTCAGGCTGATGGCGGGCCTGCAGGGACTGCCCGACCCTCTCGTGGCAGCCGATGAGCTGCTGGCGATCGATGCCGACACGCTCGCAGGCTGGTTCGCCGTCGCCCGTCGCGCCGCGGTCTGGCTCTGGCGCGGAGCGGACCTGCTGGCCGACGCGATCCCAGCGCTCGCTGCGGCCTGGTCGAGCCCGACGCCCCGGGCCTGGATCACCGCGCTCCGGGAGGCCGGCCTGGAAAGCCGGACCGTCGTCGTTGGCCAGGCCGACGCCGCCGACCTGGCGTGCAGCACGTTGACGCAGGTCAAAGCGAGCGTGGAGGAGGAACTCGGCACCGCCGAGGCCGCGGTGGCAGCGCTCCACCCGGCGGACGTCGGCGCTGCGCTGCCGGGTGGTTCGCCATCACCCTCGCCCGAGCTTCAGCACATCCTGACCGAGCTCACCGCGCGGTTGGACGAGCTGCGCGCTCGCGCGATGGAGGCGCTGCAATCCCTGGCGCTGTCCTTGCGGGCCGACCCGCGCGATCCCATCGAGTCCCTGCCGACCGTCGCGTCGCTGCCGAACGGCGATCCTGGCGCCGGTGCTGGCCCCGGACCCCGGTTCCCCGCGAGCGGCGGGCTTGCTCCGACCGATCCCTCGGCGGTTGTGTCCGGGCCCATGACATCACGACCGACCCCCGCCGACCCGGGACCGATGCCGATCGACGTGGGGAACCTGGAGCGCCTGCGCCTCGACCTTCAGTCCGAGGACGACACCACCCGGGAGATGGCCCAAGGCGTGTTGGCTTCGCTCACCCAAGCGGAGCAAGCAGGCGGGGTTGCCCAGCTGCTGGTCTACGAATCCGCCGACTCCTGGAGCCAGGGCCGCGCGGCGATCAGCGTCGGTGACATCAGCACCGCTGACAACGTCGCGACCCTGGTACCGGGCATCACGAGCGCTCCCGCGCAGATGGCCGACGGCCTGAACGACGCCGCCGCCCTGCGTGCCGAAGCGAGCCGGCAATCACCGGGAGAATCGACGGCGGTGGTGGCCTGGTACGGCTACGACATCCCGCTCGGCTTCAAAGGCGGCGTTTCGACCAATCCGCTGGCGAAAGTGGACAGCACGCTTGACGCGCTGGACGACGACAACGCCGGCGAAGGCGGTGTGGTGCTGGCCCGGGACATCGATCGTTTCCGGCAGTGGGCGCCGGTTGGCGCCAGGTTCACCGCCCTGGGTTTCTCGATGGGCTCGACCACGGTGTCCTCCGCCGCCGCGCAGGGAGCCCGGCTGGACGACGCGGTGCTGATGGGATCCCCGGGGGCCGGCCAGGGGGTATCGACCGCTGACGGCTACCCGCACCTTCCCGCAGACCACACCTATGTGATCGCGTTCGACCAGGATCCGGTCACCCAGACCCGCACCGACCTGGCCGCGACAGCGACCAGCACGCTGCTGGCCGGTCCCCGGATTTCCGGGGCGGACGGCGAGCCTTTCGGGGTCGATCCCGCGCTGGCCGACTTCGGTGCGCAGGTCGTCGACGCGACCACGAACGTGCCAGAAGTCCGGATGTCGTTGTCGCTGCCCGGTCCGATCGAGGTGCTGGCCGATCCGGTCGAATCCGCAGTGGTCAACCAGTGGCTGGCCATCTCTCACCATTCGGAGACCAATTACCTGTCCGGCCGTTCGAAGGAGGCAGCGGCTGCGGTGGTCATCGGCCACTACACGGACGTTCCGATCAAGCCCGGTCGATGACCCCGCCCGGACCGCAGGCCGCAGTGTGCGGGCACGATGGCCAGGTGCGCATCGACAATCCCGACGACATCCGCGACTACTACGCGGCCGTGGCTGGTGCGCTGATCCCGCACCTCGCCGGCCGGCCCGTGACGGTCGGGACAGCCGACGGCTCCTTGCTCGGCGTCGAGCGCATCGACACGGCAGACGACCTGGACTATCTGCTCGAACAGGGTGCGGTCACCCTGGCGACGGCACTGCCCGACGTGCAGCGCGCACCGGTGATGCCTGTTG